>JAEXCU010000003.1 GCA_023402015.1 Pseudomonadota bacterium
TCCAGCCCGACACATTGAGAATAGTCTTTACCACAGCGATCATCAGATTGTAAACATTGTTTAACCTCAGTAGTGCAGGAATCCACGCGCATAGATGCCAATCGCGCTACTACGTATTCCCAGATGAAATATTGAAATTATTCAGGTAATTGGTTCAGTTCTGTAATAACTGTGATTCCGTCAGATTCCCATTTGGCACGACGTGCGTCCAAATCCAATATGTTTGTTTCGGCCAAATATAAGACTGGACGCACGTTGTGCCCGCCGGCGGCGGCCATCAGGCGCGCCGACGGCGCGGATTTTTGCCGGTCCGCCGCAAACCAATCGTTATCATCCGCAACCCAGAATTCTGGGTCATCATGAACCGCAATGGCAAATTTGTCTGTAATAATTATGTCTTGGTCGGTTTCCACAATTCTATGATTATGTGATGTCAGATAATCCATCAGCGAATTATTTGGTGTGTCTGTTTTCGGTGGTGTGGTGGCATCAGAAATTTGCGATGCAGGTTCATCAAAATTTATTTCTGTGAAAACCGGGGCCGATACGTTCAATAAATCTTCGCCGCCCATATTATCCGATGTGGCGTCTGGCCCCAGGTCAAAATCCGTTGGTAATGGTAAACTGTCTGCGGCAACCAATTCTGGTACCGGTTCTGATACTTTATTTTCCGTTATTGTTGAATTTGTGGTCGGTGCCGGAATAGAATCTGAATTGAACGCAGAAACTGGTGGTGGGCATGCATGCTGGCGTGCGCGAATATATGCGCCGCGCATTTCACGGGGCAGGTGGTCCGGCATTGTCGCGACATCGGGCTGGGCCGTTGTGGGCGCAGCGGTATCAGATTCTGATTTTTCTGCCGCGGCCGGTTTTTCTGTAATTTTTTGGAAAATTTTTGGAATCGGTATTTTAAACAACGGTGCGTTGGCTCGTACAATAATCGTTGTTGTCGCAATATAAATGGGCAGGGCGGCCAGGATTAAAATACCAAAAACAAATCCGGCAAAGCCATGTAATTCTGCATGCGCCAGACGAACCCACTTTGCAACAGAAAACATATTAAAATTAAACATGCCGCGCAAAATTGCCCACATAACAAAGATGTACGCCACGGTCCAAATGACGGCATATTTGTTGCTTTTAAAAAAATCCAAGATTTTCTTCATTAATAAAATTATAGACAATATATACGTTTTGTCAAGAATATATTCTTATTTCTGATATTGTTTTTTGTGATGATGTTGCGTTGTTTTTGGGGATAATTTTATACGAATGTTTGTCTAAAAAAGACTTTTTTTTATATCGTTTTTATGGCATAATTAATCAATAAACAAGGGGGAGTTTTTCATGCATAATTTGCTGAAAATATTTGGTATGTCGGTCGCCAGTGTTGGTTTGTTTGCCTTGTGCGGCCCGGTTTCTGCGGCACAAAGTGCAGGTCGCGCGGCGTATAATGTTCGTTCTGGGGTTTCTGTGTCTTCATCGCCATCGTCCCAGCGTATGCCCACAATGCCAACTTTGCCGGGAAACGCAATTGGAAATTTATCCCCAAATTTGCCGACAACCGGTGGAAATGGTGGTGGAACTGTGAATCCGCCAAACCCGCCTCAGCCCCAGCCGGACTGTGCCGATGGGGGTGTAAAAAATTCCGATTATGGGATTGAAAATTGCATGAATGACATTTTGTCGTGCGTTAATAATGGTGCGTTGCCGGGTGGATTAAACGATTTGTTTAACGAAGATTTACGCAATTCTATTGTTAATGGTATGGGATTGTGCACTGTTCAGGTCCAGAAATGCATAACAGATGTGCGTGTGGATTGTGCCAACGTGTATCGCAGTGCGGCCGATGTTTGGATTGACTTTAACGCACGTCGGGTTCAACCGGAATATTATAATTTTGTTCTGCGTAAAACGGGACTGACCCCGAACCAGGCGGAAAACACATGTTGGTTGTTGGATAAAAACACATATGGTTCTTCGTTTGATGCGGTTTCAAATGACGGTGGTGTAACGGCCGAATACAATCAAAATGTTGGTGCATATAATGGTCGCCAGGGAAATGTTTTAATTAAAACCAACCCCCAGGGTGTTCAGGTAAATAATAATAACAACGGTGTTGACGGCCAGCGTGGACATTACGCCCGTTGGGATGCAACAACGGCAACATGTTATCTGCGCGTGGCGGCATATAACAAAGACAGTCATATTAAAAACAGTTGGCTGTTTGGCGCATTGGGCGATGACAAACCGGCCGAGGTATGGCGCGCCGCCGGTGAAACATTTACATGCAACAAAGACCTGTTTGGATTTTCACTGATGAACCAAACCAGCACAGCCGCCGTTGTCGGTGTTGGTGGTGGTACGGTTTTGGGCGTTGGTGTTGGTGCAATTGCCGGCCATGGCAAACGTGATTTTGATTGCAGCAATGATGGCCAACGCAAGAAATTAACCGAAGAATTGCGTTCCATTGGCAACGTCGCCATTTTGAATGAATATCTGGACCCCAGCAACAGAATTGCAACCGCCGGTGGTACATTAAGCGCAGAACAATGCGAAGACATTGTCAATTTGTACAACGTTTACCGCCAGGTAGATACCGCATTGGATGATTGTCTGGAATCCGAAATTGATTCTAAAACCATGATTGAAATCAAATGGGATGTAATGATTCCCGAAGATGGTTTGGAAAATTATTTGGCACGTGTTGCACCGTCTTGCACAGGTCGCAATTTTACAACATCACAGCAATGCGCGAATTATCTGATGAATTCTTGTCGTGATGCAGGTATGACGGCAGATGCGTGCATTGAACATCTGATGCGCCAGGGTGTCAGCCCAGATGTGTTAAGTATTAAAACAGAAGTATCTGGCAACTGCACATTTAAACCAATTAATTTGGCCAAGCGCGACGGTATGGATATTTATTGTACCGCACAATCTGGTTGCGTTGATTCCAAAGAAATGCGCAAACAGACAGACCGTTTGGGACGTGTGCTGAAAAATATTGAAATATTACAGGGTGAAAAATCCAATATGGGCAAAAGCATCGGTATTGGTGCGGCCGCAGGCGCCGGCGCGGGTGGATTGGCCACGGCGATAACCGCATTTGTTGAACGCAACAATATTAATTGCCGTATTGGCGATGGTCTGGACCAGGTTGGATTTGGCAAATCGTATTCTATTGGTTCACTGAAAGATTTTTACGTGAAATGGAATCTGCGTTTGCCCGATACCATTACGCCAACACCACATGTTGTTGATTGTGATTCATGGAAACGGACATGTGCAACATTGGTTGATTTGAATCAATGCAAGGCGGCGCAAATAAATTATAAACCGGCCGATGCAACCACAACAACATTGGTCAGTTCTGCATGCATCCCGTCGGGCAGTACGTGCATAGAAAACTATCCGGTTGCCAAATCACATGGCGCATGTAAATAAGAATGTTTGTTGTATGTTCTCTGTAATCCCCGCGGTGGCGGGGATTTTTTCGTGATACGTTGTTCGTGATACGATTTATATTCTCTTTCATTGCCAGGCATGTCGGTACCGTGGCAATATATAACTTTTTGTCATTGCGAGGGAATGCAACGGACCGCGGCAATCAAGTTAATTATTTAATTATGTTGTTTTATTTATAGATTGCCACGCGGCACTTCGTTTGCTCGCAATGACAGAGTAGATAATTCGCACGCCCATCTTTGTCATGCCAACGTCTATTATTTGTCCTTCCCACCTTTCCTCCCTTGTCATTCCCGCGTAGGCGGGAATAGGGTCTTTTGTATCATTTATTAATGAAAATACTAAATTATAAAGATGAAGAAATTTTATAGTCCCCATTCCTGCCTTATCCACCCCATAAAAACATGCGTTTGTATGGGGACCCCGGGCGCAGGAATGACAAGGGTGATGAATGCAGGTGGGGACAATGCCTTAGTTGTGTTTTGTGCACCGTATTTAATTGTCCCCATAAAAAAGTGCGGGGCAGGAAAAGAAACAATTTGCTGATTAAGAGTCTGACCAAACCCCGCATAGGCTGGGAAATCAGGCAACGAAGTATTTCTGTTATTCTGTTTCTTTCAGTTGTGCCCGTATTTCCCAATGAAAAGACCGCCCAGAGAAGATGGCGGTCGGGGGTTAACAAATCATATACAACAATGACCTTGTGGCTTTCGGACGAATCCTGTTTTATGACCACAACACCCCGACCGTTAAGTACGGGGATATAACGGTGCGAATGGCACCGATTACACCAGATAACGATGCTTTCGCACCGGTTGTATATGGGCTTGTTAAGGCCCCGAACCCACATCGCTGTGAATTCCCGTATATTATACACGAATCCTGGAAACAATTCCATTAAAATATGATTTAATTGTTGCCAGGGCCGGATTGCCGTCCGTCCACACTTTGTGTGGCCGCGACAGGTGCGCCCGTAATGACAGAGTAGATATGTTTTGGTCCCCCTTGTCATTGCGAACGTAGTGAAGCAATCCAGTTATTTAATGAACTATGCTGCTTTATTTATGGATTGCCACGGGACTGGCGTCCCTCGCAATGACAGGGAAGATAATTCGCACGCCCCTTTGTCGCTGGGCACTTTGTGTCTGCGCGCATCTGCGACATGTCTTTGGTATCATGTATCAGGCATTATAAAAAACGCCCCAAATTGGGGCGGGGGAAATTATGCGTTGCACTGATTATCGGAAAAATTAATTTCAACCTTGCGACAATCGGGTTGATTGCCGGCGGCCTGGCATTCATTATCCGCCATGCCGGATGTTGTAATATTTCCCGCGTTCAGTCCATTGCTGACCAATGCGTTTTTAACCGCATTGGCACGATCCAACGATAATTTTTTGTTTAATGTTTGTGAACCCGTTTTATCTGTGTGTCCAACAACGTTTATACAATACGCAGTGTTGGTGCCAACCGCCTGTTGAACGCGGCCCGCAAAGTTCGCGATTTTTTGTACAGCGTCCGTTGTTAATGTTGATTTACCCAGTGCGAACAGATTTTTGGTTTGCAATACAATTTTTTCCGGAACCGCGTTTGTCGGAATTATCGCCGCCAATGGGTTTGCCGGTGGTGTTTGGGTACGTTTTTCCGTGCACAGACCGTTTGCCGCAATTTCATGCGTATTGGTCGGGCATTGACAATTTTTGCCATTTTCGGTCAGTGTGTATCCGTTTATGCATGAACAATTACCGGTTGCCGTATCAACACGAATATTTGCATCGGTGGTATCGCACTTGGGCGGCACAGTTGATGCCGTGCATTTATTATCATCCCCGGGTACCATTCCGTCGGGACAATCACAGACGCCGTTCTTGGCAATCTTGTCGCCGGGGCAAATATCGCACACATTTGTGTTGGTATTGTAAACCATTTTTGCATTTGTGCAGACACAATTTGGATATGTGCCGGTGGTTTCATTCGGGCATTTTGCGCCGCGTTCCTGGTCGGGCAGGCCGGCAATATCCGTTTGCAATGTTTTCAGTGCTTCGTATCTTTTATTGATTTCATCACTTTTGTTTTGCTTTTTCTGGCCAGAATTAACGGCCACGTTTGCAATCAGTGAACCGGCCGCGCCAATACCCGCAACGGTTGCGCCGGTTTTTAATTTTGATGCGGTGTCTGATTTTTGTTTGGCCCATTCGGCGGCATCGGCACTGGTTTCGTCCATTAATGCGCGCGCAACGGATGTGTATGCACCGTCAGTCTTGCCCAGTGATACGTTGTCGTACAGGCCGGTATCCGCCTTGTCTACAATGGTTTCGGATTCTATGCCCGCTGACATACCCAATGCCTGTTTACGAATTTTCAAATCGGCCGCCAACTGGGTGTATTCGGTATATAACGGCAACAATTGATTGCCGCCCGGTAATTCAATATTTGTTTCGCCACCTGTAATATTTCTGCCCTGGCCAAAGTCGCATTTAAATGTTGCCAGATATGCGGCCATATCACGTTCGGCATCTTCGTCTGCATTTTGTTCGGCCATGGCGGATGCCAATTGCATACCACCGATTCCGGTTGCGCCAATACCGGCGGCGCCAATTAATTTGTTGGCGGTGGATTGTTCTTTGTCCTTCATTGCCTGGGCATTGTCGCGCAGTTCCGCAATTTTCTTTTCAGAATCCGCCTGGGATAATTTGGGTTGCGGTTTTTCTGTACATGATAATTTATCTGCACTGATGTTATATCCGTCCTGGCATTCGTCTATGATGCAAATTTCAGATTGTTTTTCCGTATTAAATTCACGGTGTGCAGATTTTGCGTTTTCAGGCATTGGGTTGCAGTTCCCGCCCACGGCAACGCATTTACCACCACTGACGTCAAAACCTGGTTCGCATTCTGTTGCCTGGCATACGCCGCGCTTTAATTCGCCCTTGGTTGCGTTTGGTATTGCCTTTAATTGTTGTTCGGAACATGGGCCATCACTGTGGTCGCATGCAGTGCCGGCATCGTTTGGCATGTATCCGTCATTACATTTTTTTATTACACATTTTAACGCGTTGTTTTCCCATTTGTATTTTGCGGTTTTGGCATTTGCATCATTGGATTTGCAATCCCGGCCGTCTTGGTCAATACAATCTGTTTTATCTGCATTCATAACATATCGCGGCCCATCACATTTCAATTGGATGCATGTGCCGGCCTGTTTGTCCAATTTGTACCCAGATTCGCATTTGCTGGGGACACAATGTATACCATTGCCACCCGGATTTTGTGCCGTTTTGCCCGCGGTTGCGTGCGCCGCAGATAATTCAGATGCATTGCAATCGCGACTGGTCCATTTTGCAGATACAACAACCTCGTCCATTTGGGCCGAGTCTTCTTGCATTTTAATATTCAGATTTGTGCCCGGGGACATGGTTTGTTTTTTATAACCGATGTATGATATTTCAATTTGGGCCCCGGTTGGAAAGTTGGTTGCGGTAAATTTACCATTTAAATCCGTTGTGGTGCCAACACCCGATGTACCAACCGGTGTAATGGTTGCACCAATTAATGGTTCATTATTTTCATCCAGAACGGTACCCGAAATCATATCGGCCATTGCCGGAATCGTAAATAAAACAGTAAAGATGCAAGTTAATATTTTTTTCATTTTTTTATTTTCTGGTTCCGACTGTGCGTGTGCTTAAACCGGGGGTGGTGATTGTCTTGTTCGTGCCCAGTCCGGTTGTTGTCCCCAAAGCAGGCATGGTTCCGCCCGTTAATGACGGCGTTGTTGTATTGGTTTTGCCCGTTTGTAATGAAAAATTGTTCTGGTCCGTTTTTAATTCTATCTTTTGCGCCGCACCGCATATCCCGGTTTTTGAATCCCATGTTCCCATATTTGGACATATGCATGTTGTTGTTGACCATATGCCACCGGCAATTTCACAACGTGATTTCTGGTCGTCCACTTTTAAATTATCATTCTTTTTGCACTTGCCGTTCCAGTCATCATATATTTCGTCGTCGCCACATTTTGGATTGCTGCAAAAATTGTCTTTATATGTGCCACCAACCGCTTCGCACCCTGATTTTAATTTTTCGTTGTCCGGACGGGATTTTGATTCTTCGCCCTTGGATTCTTCGGTTCCGGCTTTGTCGCCTTTGGATTTTTTACCCTTATCAGCATCATTGCCTTTGTCTTGGGTTTTGTCTGATTTATCACCGAAATTTTCTTCGTGTTCTTTTTCCGCCTTTTTCAGTGCGTTATCGGCCTTTTTACGGTCAATTGCACGGCCAATTGCGCCCGATGTTATTGCGCCCGTTGCCATGCCAACACCCGAACCCAGCATTGCAGATGTCGCAGATTTTTGTTCACGGGTCAGCCGATACGCATTTTCTTTGAACGTTGTTATATCAATGCCAAACCAATTCTGGTTGCAATCAAATGTGCCGCCGGCGTATGCCTTTTTGGATGCATATGGTGTGGATGAATTGCCCGCAAAGAAATTAACGGTGTAAACGCAATCCAAACTGCGTTCGTCAAACATCGCGCCCAATGATTTACATGCCGCCGCCATTTGGTCGCGCAGGGCATATAAACGTTGTTCGTCTTTTTTAACCTGAACCTCGGCCGATTGGCGCAGTGTGGCAAACACTTGCATCGTGCGATTGGCCAGGCCGTTATCTTGTTGTGTGCATTCAGATGCAATTGTTGCACATGCCGCAATGGCCGCATCGCCCGCGGTTTTACCCAAACATTTACTGTATGTTATTCCGCATTGGGTTGCGATACAATCGTTATACCGATTACCGCAATCCAATATTTTATTGTACGCAGATAATTGCGCGTTCAGGTCGCGGTCGGCCTTAATTTCGGCCGCGAATAATCTGTATTCTTCACCGGTGCATTTCAGGTCGCGACGGCATCCGTCCATTTTATTACCCCATGCGGTGTCGCCATCGCCACTGCATTTGGTAAAGTCTGAACCGCATTTTGTTTGCATGCATTGGCGCAGGCCGATGTCGCATGCACTTTGACCAGATGCCACAGAATTTGTTGCGGTTGTTGTTGCGTCTTCGCTGTCCAATGCCGCGCGTTGCCGACGTATCATTTCGGCCAATTCGGTGTCTGAACCGCTGGTGGTCAGCGTAGTGTTTGCGGTGGCCAGCGTGGTGGTGAATTGTTGGGTTTTGTCTGTGATTATCACCGGTTCGGCGGTGTCGTCGTGTTCTGGTTCCGTTTCCGGTTCGGGTGTTTCAACCGTTGTTGTGGTTTCGCTATTTGGATTATTCACCACAACGGTTGGCATGCGTGATGCGGTGTTGACACGACTGGCCGTGGGGCGTGCGGCAGTGCCACGTTGAACCACGGCGGCGGATGCATCCGCACCAAACAATGCGATTATACCGCAAAATGTCGCGTATGAAAACCAGCGCATAGAATGCACGGTTGTTTTTTTGCCAAGATTTTTTATTTCTGTTTTCATTTATTTCAACACGTTGCATGCCAGGTCATAAAACTTGCACAATTGGGTTGCCATTGATTTTTCAGATTCAAAACCTGCGGCGCATTTGTTTGCCATGCTGCGATCACATACGGTTTTAATACATGTTTCGCGACCTGCGTTATTGGTACATGACGATTTGGCCTGATTTAATTTTTGTTCGCGCGCCGATTTATATGACGCAACAATGTTCGCCAACATTACATCGTTATTTTTAATTGCCGTATCGCGCGCCGCCAATAAAGTTGTGCGGATTGTAGAAACGTATTCGGTGCAACCTGTGGCCTCTACACTGCATGCGGCAAAGAATTTATCAAAATCTGCATTTTGTTCACAGGCACTGAAATCCGGACCGCATCTGTTGGCGCCAACCAGACACGCACGAATGTCTGTGTTGCATTGTGATTGTGTTTTTGTTTTTGCGGCCGCGGTACGCAAAGACGCAGATTCTGCATTTATTCCCGCCGCACGGCAAGATTGTTCAATCAAACTGTCATATGTTTCAGAAACATCGTCGGGGGTGCAATCCGGCAATTTTTTAATGCACTGGCTGGTTGCCCAGGCATAGCGTTGACCCTGGTTGGTGGGGGCGGATTTTAATTCTTTTTCAGTGATTGTGTATTTCGCAGATTGTCCAATGGAAACGCCGCGCATAACGCCGGTTGGCGGATTTCCTGCATCGGGCGTTCCGCAATATTGACAGCGCGCGGCCGGATTGGATGATGCATTTATTGCACAAACAGAATCCAAACAACGGGTTAAATTTGCGCGTGAACACGTCGCGGCCCATGAAATTCCGGGCAGGGCGGCCATCACAACGGTAAAAAATAATATGTTTTTTTTCATTTCTCTCTTAACACAAACTATATCAAAAAAGGGCCTATCCTGCAAAGAGAAAAACAAACAATTTTCGCCACAAAAATAATTTTTACTTTATCTGTTGACAAACGGTATGTTTTGTCCTATATTTTGATGTGTAAATAAAAAAAGGAAGCAAAAATGGCTTTTAAACCAACAAAAAAATTTTGGATTCATCTGGGCGCGGGCACTGTTGCGGTTATTGTCTTGGCGTGGGGTATGACACAATGCAGTGGCAAGCAGACCGAACGCACGGAAAAAGAAAAAACCGAACAGGCAGCGGCCAAACGTATGGAAAATGCAGCACACAAAATTGACAGTTTGTTGAATGCCAATCGCGGTCTGAATCAAAAGAATGCCGATTTATCATTGGAAAATGAAATTCAGGCGGATTCAATTGTCGTATTAAATGATTCTATTGCGGTTTTAAATGATTCACTGACAAATGTTAATCAACGTTTAACAGATTGCCGCAATGGCAAAAAGGGCAGAAAAGGCCAATACCCCGGTAATCAGGGGCGTGGAAATCAAGGTGCCGGAAATCGCAGTGCCGGAAACACAGGTAATAATAATCAAAAACGCGTTATTGTTGCGCACAGCGAACATAAATCTGGCGCGGATTCCGTGGTTATAGATTTGCGCGACCAGTCGCGCAATAATGGCGCCATTATTGCAAACGGCGGCGGTCAAAATGTTCGCATTACTTTGGGCCAGGGTTCTGTTAACCAAGGTCAAATCATCGTGAACAACGGTGGAACGGTAAACAATTATGTGAATCAATTTCACAATGGAGCCGATACTTTGCGTAATGACACATTGGCACGCAAAAAAATGATTCACGAACAGGCGCGTTCTACAATCGTATTTGTTACGCACAAAACCGTTAAACAATATTAATTTTAAATGTTGTAAATCAAAGTCCGCGTACAGCGGACTTTTTTATTTCCGGCCCGCAGGCACAAAGTTTTTTCTAGACATATAATTCTGTTGTATGGTAATATATTTATCACAGAGAGAATTTATATGAAATACATCCGATTATTATTGTTCGCATTGTTTTTCGCACCATTCGGCGCACATGCGGCATCCAGTGAATTTATGGTTGCGGCCCAATTGTTGTCGGCGGCAAAAAACGCCGATATTCAACAGGTTGAATTATTGGTCAACAATGGCGCAGATGTGAACTTTATTGATGCAACCGGGTTGTCTTTGGTGTGTACGGCGCTGATGAATAATGATGTGCGCGCGGCCCAAATTTTACAGATGTATGGTGCGGATGCATCAAAATGCGACAAACAAATAAAAAAATATAAATCACGTAATAAAACAGATACAGGCGGGGGCGGATTGTTCAGCGGGCTGTCTTCCGCCCAAAGCATTGCAATAGCGGCGGCCGGGGCCGCCGTTGTCGTAGGGGGCCTGTTTTTATTAACGGATGTTTTTGATCCGGGAAATGATAATGATTCGGGATCGTCCAGTGGCGGTGGAAATCGCCCCAATGGTGGTGGCGGAAACAGCGGGGGCGGTGCGACGGCCGCGTTTACGTTGCCGTATGGCCCGGCCATGCCGAATGCGGCATCTGAATCTGCGAACTATGCCGCGAATTTGAATTTTTACAGTCCGTCTGAAACAGACAGCATTTATTACAAAAATTTTAAATTAATGACCGACGGGTACAAACAAAATTACCTGTTAATGATGCATGGTTATTCGCCATTGGCCCGTGGGTACATGGGAATGCGCACTTTGCGTAATCTGGCGTCGCGTGCGCCAATCAGTTTGGCGGGAAATAACCTGGGGCCGGAACCTGTGTTGGGTGGACGTCCCGTTGACGTGGCGATTATTACAACCAATGGAATTAATGCAACGTCTGAATCTTCGCTGGGGGACAGAATATTGCCGTGGACAACAACAAACGATAATGGAACCACCGCCAACCCGGCCAGCAACGACATGATTTCCAGCAAGTATTACAATAATGAAATTATTCGTGGGTCAGATAACTCGTCCATAGATGATGATAAAACCGTGGAAGATTCCAAAATGGTTGATATCTTTGACCTGTCGGGACATGGCACGGCAATTAACAATGCCGGCGCCAGTGATATGGATAACCTGTTGGCGAAAATGGTTGGTGGCAAAGATACGGGTTATGCATCTGCGGACTTTGTTGGATTTATGCCCAATGGCCAAATGGCAATTTTCCGCACCGGCGGGGGCAGTGCATTGAAAACAGTGTCGGGGGCATCACCCACGGGGACATACACAATGGCCGGCGACGCGTTGGCAACCGGGGATACATTGACGCTGTTTGGAAAAACACTGACCGTAACGCGCACAGGAAATGCAATCAGTGCAACCGACGGAACAACCACCTATAATGGATATTTGGGCGCAGATGGTTTGCTGTATATTGATGGGGCCGCCGACGGTACCATAAACCAGGCCTATACCATGGCCAATAATAATCTGACACTATCCAAAGAATTGGGGACGGTGGATTTTTTAAATTACAAAGCGTTAGTAAACGCGGCCGCATTGTATTATTCGGGTGATGTTGCGAATGGCCGTTCGCGGCCGGATGTTTTGGCAAATGCGGCGGTTATTGCACCATTGCATGGTGTTACGACCGAAACAATAAATGATGTATTATCCCTGGGGACGGCGGATGCACGACGTGCCGGATTTGCCGCGTTGGTAAACAAATATTATGACCAGGATAAGACAGACGGTACCGCGGGCGCGAATGCGTTGCCGGGAACGGATGCGGTTGCATTCTTTAATGGATTGGGTTCAACATATTCGCCATTGGTATTATTTTCCACCGGCGCATTTGAAACCGACAGTGCGTATTCAGGCAAAACATTAGAGGCGACATTTGAAAATTCCGCCCCGTTGGTATTTGATAATCTGGAACATTTATTTATGTCCATTGTTGCGGTTGGTCAAATTGGCAATGGTACCAGTGGCGCGACCAGTATTGCCGGTTATACGCCGGGGAATAAATATGCACTGTCCCAATGGCAGGATAAAAACGGTACCCCGGATGACACCACAGATGATAAGTATTACAAATCGCGTGTATGTGGCCTGGGGGGCAAAGGCGCCAATGGAATTGACCCATGGTGTTTTGCGGCGGCGGGTGTCACGGATGAATTGGCGGTCGCCAGTGCCGCCGGCGCAGTTGGCGCAATAAAATCTGCATTCAGTTATATGAATAACAAAGAATTGTTCGCCTTAATCGCATTAACGGCCGACGGTGCATATTTGGGTTCAACCGATACCGGCACCGCATTGACCAAGGACAGTTTGATTGCATATTTAAAAACACTGTATCAAATGCCCACAGAATACCAGTATCGCTGGGAACATGGCGGTGAAGATTATTTGGATGTATTCAAAGAAGTCTTTGGTTATGGTTTGATAAATCTGGAACGCGCAACAAAACCAAATACCAAGGTATATTATTATAATGGAACTGATATTGTGTCAGGGTCGGGCAACGCATATTGGCGCGCCGCGACCAATACAGTGTTTCGTTCTTCGTCGGCATTTGCACCACGCGCCGCAACAATCAGCGCACCATTCTTTGACATTTTAACCAGTGTTGACGGTGAATTATCCATGCCACGAATTTGGGCAAATGAATTTACCATTGCGTCCGACGGGCGGCGCGGTTTGTACATGGGTGATGTTTTGGGGCAATTGCGTACGCGCAATGATGTCGCGCCCCGCATGCAAATTGGTAATATTGGATTTACAATGGCGATGTCCCCGCGGCCATATGCAGACAACCTGAATGGATTGGATAATATGCGTCTGGATTATACCACCGGTAATTGGGATATGGCCGCAGGGTATCAACATTACTTTACCGACGGTGCATCACGGTTTGACGGAATGTCCAATCCAATCTTTGCGCTGGCAACAAATGCGATTACATCTGATTTCGCATATAATTTGGGTCGTTGGTCGTTTGGGGCGCGTGCGTTTTCGGGCGCAATTACGGATGAAGAATTGCTGGATAATGATCCAACAATTTCATCGCAATATAACCCGGCACGGTTGGGTGGTATAAATGGCGTTCAATCGCATGTAAATTGGACGGGCGATAAATTTGGATTTACTGCGGCCGTCGGTGCGGCAAATGAAACAGACACAATTTTGGGTGCCCAGACTGGTGGATTGCTGGACTTAGGACAGGGTAAAACAACGTATGTTGATGCCGAATTGCGTTATTCGCCACGTGAAAATGTCGCATTTAAGATGCGTTCAACATTTGCCCGTACGACGTCTGATGCATCGGGTGAATTTATTTTGGGAATGTCAGATGTTGATTCCAACGCATTTGCATTCGGCGCAGATATCGGTAATTTCAGTTTTGCGGCCGCGATGCCCCTGGCGGTCAGCCGCGGCGCCATGCAATATGCACATGCAGATTACGATATTGCAGAAACAGCGGACGGAAAATACGACCTGGTTATCAGCAACACCCATATTGCGGATGTGGATTTAAGTCCAGCCGCGCGCGAATTGCGCTTTACCGGTTCATATCGTCATAATTTTGGTCCGTTCACGGATGGGGCAATTGGGTTTATTTACCGTGTAAATCCAAACAACACACGTGAATTTGGAAATGAATCCATATTTATGATGAAAATGACACATCGCATTGGAATATAAACGCCGCCCAAATGGGCGGTGTTTTATTCACTTGAATTCACTGCATTATATTGTATGATATCGGCAATTAAAACCCAGGATTAACAAAATGTATAACGCAGTTTATTATATTCAAGATTTCTTTGCCCGGCCGAAAATTGCAAAACAGGCAAACATGGTTCCGGAAAATGACGCGGCAAAGTTAAATTCTTATTGCAACAGATGTATGTTTTTGCGCGCACGCAATGGAAATACATATTGGTATTGTTTTCTGAAAGATATTAAATATTTGGCCAATGCGCGTAATGTTTTGGCCAATAATGGTATTCGTGCCAAATTGCATTTTTCGCGTTATGACAATTATATGTCTGGCAGACAACCCGCACTGCGTGTTCGTGCATCACGTGTTGCCCAGAATTCTTTTGTTAAATATATGGATATGGTTAACGATGCAGAAATGCGCAAAGCACAATTTATTGGCAACGCGGCAAATGAAAATGTAAAATAAGATAAATGTTTATGAAAAAATCCCGCGAATCAATCGCGGGATTTTTTATTTGCATACGACAACCATCGCGGTTCGTAAAACAGTATCACCGAACATATATCCCGATTGCATTTCTTCTATGATTGTATTTGGCGTTTGTTTTTTATCATTGCGCTCAACGACCTGAATTGCATTATGAAACATGGGGTTTAATGGTTGACCCACAGATTCAATTTTTGTAATTCCGATTTGCGCAAATGCGGATTCCAATGCACGTGCCATGGCCTGAATCCCGGCGTCATCGGGGCTGTGCTTTAATGCAGATTCCACGGCATCCATAACGGGCAGAATTTTTTCCGCAACGCCCATTGCGCGACCCCGGGCGCGGGATTCTGCGTCCAATGCGGCGCGGCGACGCGTATTTTCCAATTCCGCGGCCATGCGCAGATATTTGTCGTTTAACTCTTTGATTTCTGCAATCAGTGTATCAACCTGGGTTCCGCAGTCTGCATCCGCCGGCGTATCATCATCGCCCAATGGCGAATTGCATGCCGCGGCGGCGGCATTGTTCATAACGGTTTGTTCTGATTCAGATGTGTTTGGTTGCGCATCATCAATAGATACTTCGTTTATTTCAATGTCTTTGTCTGTCATACTATTACCCATTTATTATAAAGTGTGGGGGCGGCGGATACACCCCCGATTAAGAGTATATATTTATTTCACACTGGTTATTATAGGTATGAAATCGTCCGGTTTCAAGGACGCCCCACCAACCAATACACCATCCACATTTGGAATGGACATAATTTCGTTGGCGTTGTTTGCCTTGACACTGGCGCCATATAAAATTGGTGTGCCGCCCAATCCCATGGATTCCAACGTATCGCGAATTAATTTGTGTGCCGTTGCAATTTCGTCGCGCGTTGGCGTTAATCCGGCCCCAATTGCCCAGCGTGGTTCGTATGCAACAATAATGTCAGCATTAACATCATTTGGAATAGATTCACGTACCCCCGATTCAATTATCGCCATTGTTTTTCCGGCCTGTTTTTCATCCATGGTTTCGCCAACGCAAATAATCGGTGTCAATCCTGAACCCAATGCAGCGGCGGCCTTTTGACGAACAATGTCGTTTGTTTCATTGTGATATTGACGGCGTTCGCTGTGTCCGACAATTACGTATTTTGCGCCGGTATCGGCAATCATCTGGCCGGATACTTCGCCGGTATATGCGCCTGATGCATGCGCGCTGATATCCTGGGCGCCCAATGCGACGCGGTCGGTATTAACACCCAACATGGTATATGGAACGCATAAAATCACCCGGTTGTCTGTTGTAATATTTTGCAGCGCCCCATTCATGTTTTCCAGTGCGGCACGGGTACCGTTCATCTTCCAGTTTCCAGCGATTATTTTCATTTGATTTTTCCCCTTTTTTTCATTGATTTTTCTGATATCGTTTTGCTATGGTATCGCAAAAGGGGAAATAATGCTAGAATATTTGCGTAATGCAGCAGACAAACCTGTTGCAAAAATCTTGATTGGGATTTTGGCCTTTTCATTTGTTGGTTGGGGTGTTGCCGAATGGATTTTCGGTAATGTTATGGGGGACAGCACACTGGTCCGCGTTGGCGGTGATAAAATCACTATGCAACAATTTAACCAGGAAAAATCCCTGGAAATGTCCCGTATGACACGCGAACAACAACGCAGTGTTTATGCGGACCCGGCGGCCACCCAGGCACTGAATAATAAAATTTTATCACAAATGGCAACCCAGCGTATGGCTGAAAAACGTGCAGATGATTTGGGATTTGTTATAACAGATGCGCGAATCGCACGTGAAATTCGTGAATTCCCAGAATTTCAATTAAACGGTCATTTTTCTGCATATTTATTTGATAATGTGTTGCGCAATTCCGGTTATTCTGAGGCGGATTTTGCCAACGTCCTGCGCGGTCAAATTATGCGTTCATATGTTCTGGGGGCGATGTCAATCCCGACCCAGGTTCCTGAATTTGCGGCACGCGCGGCATATAACGCCCGCTATGGCCAGCGTCAGATTGACTATGCAACGGTGAACATGGCCGATTTCCGTGTGGAAAATCCGACCGATGAACAATTGGCGCAATTTTATGCGCAAAATCCGCGCATTGTGCCGGAATACAGAACGGTGTCATATGTATTGATTCCGGCCGATATGTCCAAACCCGACAGTTATGATGCCGCATATGCCCAGGCACAGCGGGTTGAAGATGACATTATTTCTGGTGAATCCATGGCGACGGCCGCGAATCGGAACACGGCGAAATATGTATCGCTGAAACCATTCACTGCTGCGAACCGTCCGGTTGATGCAATTTTAACCGATACAATGGTTGCGCGCGTATTTGATATGGAAGAGGGTCTGGAAAGTGAATTAATGGAAACCAAAAAAGGTTTCGTAATAATGCGCGTTGATAAAATTGCACCTGCGCATAATGCAGAATTTGCAGATGTTAAAAAAGACTTGGTTTCCGATTGGCGGCGTGCCCAGCAGAAAAAGCAGGCATATGTTCGTGCAAATGAATTGTTGGTTGATTTGAATCAGAATGGCAAATTGACCGGTAAAAAATCTGCAACCGTATCCCGAACATCAGGGGCACCGATTGATGTTTTGGTTGCGGCATTTGCATCCAACGCAGGCACCAATACGATTGTTCCGTCAGAAAATGCATTTTACGTTTTGCATGTGGAAAAAGAAATCGCGCCAAAAATGGATACGAAAAAGATGGCCGATTTGCGCAAAGAATTACAAAACATGTCCATGCGTCAAATCATGGATGATTATAATGCATTCTTGATTCGCCAGTATCCGGTCAAGATAAATAACAAAGTATATGACAAGTTCTTTGCAAAATAAAAAATTCCGCCGAATGGCGGATTTTTTATGCGTATTTAATGCCGATTATTTTGGCGCTTGTATTTCATATCAGTGTAAATTATACTGTGCATGAATCCAAAGGGATATTGGGTTCGGGACTTGAAAATCCTGTACATAAACGGTGTGGGAACACACTGTAATCCGACCATTGAAACATGTGGCGTTATGCGCCGGATGTTTTTATTACCCGACTGAAATATTGGTCGGGGATCTGCGTTTATACAACAGGTTTATCCAAAGAACGCAGGGTCATTTTTATGTATGATTTTTCAAATCCCCGACCGCCAATCCTGTGGCGGTTTTCTTTAACCAAAAAAGGAAAAGGGGAATGAAATGAAAAAAATAATTGTTTTATCGTATATTGCGACGGCGGTATTACCCATATCGGGTCAATGCGCGGATTCGGTTTTACCCAGATTAAAAACGTTGGCCGAATATTATGATTTCACTGCGATAAATTTGAACCAATGTACGGACACAGATTCCGCGGTTTTAATTCTAGACGGCGCGCTGATTGCGACCATAGAATGTAATGGCAATGCGTATGCTGTGTTCATTGGTTGTGATACTGGAAAATATGAAATGGGGCGTGGCAAAGAATCTGTTATTATTTACAGATATCCCGGCGACCCAGCAATACCCACTTTCTTTAAGGAGTTTTGCCAGGCATGTCCGACAATATCTGGTTCTGATGGAACGGTTTATCGTGGGGCAATAACGACGGATTATTCAACGCACCGGGGAAAAATGACAGATTGTCGTATTCCTGTAAATACATCTATAAAAGATGTGAATGGAACATATACGTTTACCAACGATTGTTATTATACGGAATAAAAATCCGCCATTTGGCGGATTTTTTATTGAAGCGGACAGATTTCTGTGTATTGATAACTTCCATATGCATCTGTATACGTTGTTCCAACCGGGACATACATCCAGCAATCCCCCGCAGCAGATGATACCAGGCAAGATGTTATTGTTCCCGCACTGACATAATTGGGTGGACAAGTATCAGCAATTAAAACAGACTTTACATTCAGTGAATCTTCCACCGATAAATAATCGGATGGGCATGTCGTAATCGGGGAATTTGCCCATGCGGAATATATAATCATGTAAAAAGATAGTATAAATATTTTTTTCATTTTCATTCCTTTTAGCCGACCAAGTATGTGAAAAGCCCTTTTAAAACCGTATCAAATGTAGCATGATGCATACATGCGCTGACGCAATCCCCTGATGGACATGCGCCAGACGAGTAAGGGCCATAATAGTAGACCCAATTGTTGGACAGGGCGGGGCGTATCATTCTGCACCAACAATATGAATTACTGGCGGCTGTTGCACTGACCGGTAAACTATATGCGGTTTCGCCATTGGTTCCTTTTTTTGAAGAGCATAGGGCTATTCCCTGTATATAAGTATCGCCGCATTGAATTGCCCAAGTTGATTTATTGCTGTCATTTGTAGTGCAAGTTTTTGCATCTGGAATTTTTACACATTTTTTTGCAGCATGTGCAGTTGTAATCATCATGGAACATATAACGCTTATTGTGATAATTGTTTTCATTCTTTGACTCCTTTTCATAAATGAAAAACCGCCAAAAAATAAGGCGGTTGGAGCTTAAGAACAATCCAATAAATTGCATGGTTTATTCAATATATTCACCATACTCCAACCGATAAGTTGGAATTAATTATCGTCTGTTTCACAGACGTATTGGATGGGTTCTTATGCCCAATATGGAAACACTCCATATCATTTTTAATACTAAACGGACACTTTTAAAAAAGCAAGATTAAAAAATCCCCCAATAAAATGGGGGAATTATTTTTAATAATTATGACAGTTTATGAATTACCAAACCACTGCGCAGTTTCGGTTCAAACCATGTCGTTTTTGGTGGCATGATGTTGCCGGTGTCTGCAATGTCAATAATTTGGCGCATGGAAACCGGATACAGGGCGAACGCCACCGCCATTTCCCCGGAATCAACACGTTTCTGTAATTCACCCAGACCGCGTATACCGCCAACAAAGTCAATTCGCTTGCTGGTGCGCAAATCACCCAGGTTCAGGATTTTATCAAATACCAAATTGGACAGAACCGTTACGTCCAGTACGCCAATCGGGTCGTTATCATTATATGTTCCCGCTTTGGCGGTCAGACTGTACCATTTGCCGTTCTGGTACATTCCAAAATTGTGCAATTTTGTTGGTTTGTAAATATCCGCGCCCATTTCAACAACATCAAACGATTCGCGTAATTTGGTTAAAAATTCATCCGGCGTCAATCCGTTCAGGTCTTTGACCACGCGGTTGTAATCAATAACTTTTAACTGGCTTTCTGGGAAAATCACCGCCAAGAAAAAGTTGTATTCTTCTGCGCCGGTGTGATTCGGATTTGCGCGGCGTTTTTCTTCACCAACCAATGCCGCGGCGGCCGTTCTGTGATGACCATCGGCCACATACATTGCCGGAATGTCGCGGAAAATTTCTGTGATGCGTGCGTTAATTGCATCGTCTGTTATTGCCCAGAATTTATGACCAAAACCATCCGCGGCAACAAAGTCATATTCGGGAGCATGTGCGACGACATAGTCCGCAACAATTTTGTTCATTTCATCCACGTCCGGATATGCAAAGAACACCGGTTCAATGTTTGCATTTTGAATGCGAACGTGAATCATGCGGTCTTCTTCTTTGTCTTTGCGGGTCAGTTCATGCTTTTTAATTTTGCCGGTCATGTAATCTTCAACATTTGCCGCCGCAACCAGGCCGTACTGTGTCCGACCATCCATTGTCTGGGCATAAATGTAATACATTTCTTTGGGGTCTTGGACCAGCCAACCGCGTTCCTGCCACAGTTTAAAGTTTTCAACCGCTTTGTCGTAAACTACATCAGAATGTTCATCGGCAATGGGGGTAAAATCAATTTCGGGCTTAATAATATGCAATAAAGATTTTTCACCGGCCTCCATCTGGGCTTCTGCGGAATTCAGAACGTCGTATGGGCGCGACGCAACTTGTTCTGCAATTTCTTTTGGTGGACGAACACCTGCAAATGGTTTGATTTTCATGCGTTAATTCTCCTTTTGGGGTTATGGAAACAGTATAATCCCACAAACCCCAAAAGGCAATTTTAATGTTTTACATCGGCAACACTTTGGTTGCAATTTCATCAATGCTGCGCGGGGCAGGTGCGTTTATCCCCGTTGTGCTGATTGGGGCGGGAATAATTGTTTGACGTTTCGTTTCATCCAACGGATGCCATTGATATGGAACAGTCGCAAAATCTATGTCGTCCATTGTGATACTGCGAATCGTTCTGTTGTACATTGTGTGGTAATAAATTATTCGGTTTTTAATATCTGTTGCAATGGTCCACTGGGTCGCAGATGGCATGTTGTTTGGTGCACGGCCAACCGCAAACTGGGCCCCCAGGGGAACGTCAAAATTGTTCAGTATGTGAAACGCCTGCATGGCGGAATCATATCCGGTTGCCTGTTGAATGGAATACGATTGCAAAAATGCGGCGCGCACAAATCGCGATGGCGGGGTAAAGTCCCCGGGCAGGCCATGAAAACCACTGCCGGCGCCAAATGCATTCAGGATAATTGGCCCCAGTTTTGTCGGACCCGCCGTCCCCGGCATCAGGTTGACATAATTATTCAGGTTTGTCATTTGCCACGGATACCCCGGTGAATTGGTCAGAACGCCCAGTTCACTGTCGTAAAAATTCGGAACGCCGTTTACGATTTCTAATATTGCAACGCGTCCGTTTTTATCCACTATGCGCCAATGGACGGTTTTTGCCCGTTCATCAATGTTAATAACGCGGACGTTGCGAATGGCGTCTTTGACTTCGTCAATTGTGGAAAATTGCGATAAAATCCATGATACCAATTGAAAATCTGCAATGGTGCGATCTTTGTATTCGGGATTATATGGTTGATATTGACCGTATTCGGGGAAATAGAACAATGCCGCGGACAGGCCCGCTTCGTTCGTGCCGTCAACAATGAATTGGACATCTTCCACCGCCAGGCCCACATATCCATATCGCGATGTAAATTCCATACCACCGCTTTCATTATTTGGCAACAAAGATTGCATGGTATGGTCGCGCGGTACAATTATGTACATGTTGTTCATTTCGGCGCCGGCCCAATCAATTGTGCGGGCGGCAATGACAGCGTTATCTTTGGATTTCAATGTGATACCCGTACAGGCATCTGCATTGTTTGCGCCAATCAGGCCCAATGCCATGATTAACGCGGAAAATATTTTTTTGTTTTGCATAATTAAATTATGCGCGCATGCCAGTGCATAATCCACAGGAATGATTTCGCGGGCACATTACATTTACCCCAAAACAAAAAAATAAACCCACCGTGCGGCGGGGGGCAGCTGATTCCCTCGGCACTGCGTGCCTGCGGGGAAACCGTAACGGCTTGAACTGCGCTGATGCTTGTTCTCGCCTACTTGTTTACGAACCAAATTGGTTCTCATCTCATTACCCCATAACCAATAATTAAACCGGCACGAGGCCGGTTAAATTCTTGGTTGGGGCAGCTGGATTCGAACCAACACTGACGGAGTCAGAGTCCGGAGTTCTACCG
Organism: Pseudomonadota bacterium; assembly: GCA_023402015.1. Lineage (GTDB taxonomy): Bacteria > Pseudomonadota > Alphaproteobacteria > Rs-D84 > Rs-D84 > Enterousia. Next base: position 22,516 of record JAEXCU010000003.1, read on the forward strand.
TTAAACTATGCCCCAATGCAGGTCGCATTATATATTGCATCTTTTTCCTTTGCAATCAAAAATTTTGTTTGATTTTTTTAATGCGAAAATCTATACTGATTATGAATCCAAAGGGATTTGGGTTCGGGGCCGTAAGAAAGCCTATCTAAAAGCGTTGTATGCAACAAATGCATATAATGAATCCGCAATGGTAATGTGCGGCGCCGTGTGCGCCTTTATTATTACCATATCACCCCGCCGTTGGTCGGGGGGCCGTCAGTTATATAACAGGGTTTCCCAAAGGCTGGCGGGGTCATACTTTTAGATGATTTTCTTAACCCACCCGACCGCCAAATTCTTTTGGCGGTTTAATTTATATTCCCGCGGAAAATAATTCAAAATGGGATATAAGTCTGATAAACTGGTATTGTCCAGTAAAAGGAGAAAATGTTATGTCAACAAACAAACTGTTTGCGGATTTTATAAAAATTTGCAGCATTTTACCCGTGTTTGCGGTCGGCGCAGGTGCGGCACTGGCGGCGGATGGGACAATCGTCAATACGGATACATTGGTTCTGGAAAATCAAAATATTTCCGGACAAAGTGCGCAAATGGGCGCTGCGTTGCATAATTCCGGCACGGTTAATATACAGGGGGGAAGTTTTACTGAAAATAAAACCACGGCCCAGGGATATGGCGGTGCGATATTTAACAATCGCGGATTGTTAACAATTGACGGTACCGTGTTTGACGGAAATGTCGCCACATGGGATGGTGGTGCAATTTCCAGTGCATCTTCGTATATCAAGGGTAAAGGTTTTGACGAAACCCGTGCATACTGGACAGAACAAAACGGATTTGACGCGGCGAATAAAATTATCGTTAATGACGCGGAATTTAAAAACAATGTTGCAAGTGAATATTCTGGCGGTGCCATGGGAATATATTCAGATGCCATTATAAACAATACGACATTTTCCAATAATAATGCAGGCGGCCATAATCCTTCGCAATCAACGGATGGTGGCGGTGCAATATATGCCGGTGGATGGGCGCGAATTGACATAAACGATTCTAATTTTGATGGAAATTCATCTAATCGTGGTGGGGCAATCGGGACAACCGCCGCCGGTATGTCAGATGATGTGCATTTAAAAATAAACAATACGAACTTTACAAATAACAGTGCCACAATTGGCGGTGGTGCAATTTTCAATAACTTTGCCGACGCAACCATAACGGACAGTTTGTTCAGAAATAACACAACCCAGGGTTATGGTGGTGCAATCGCAAATTACAATACCATAAAAATTTCTGATTCTAAATTCATTGCAAATACATCCGATTACGTTGGTGGTGCAATATGGGCAGATAAGAATACCGACACAGAAATTAAAAATGCTTGGTTCATTGGAAATACTGCGCAATATGGTGGTGCGGTTTACACGTCCAACATAATGAAATCCATGAAAATCAGCGATACTGTGTTTAAAAACAACACTGCGCTGGGGGTTGGTGCGCTGGGGATATTTGCCAAGGGCGAATTGAACAATGTGCAATTCATTAATAATGTCGCCACCGAAGAAGAGGGTGGGGCGTTGTTCCTGGGGGCGTTATCCCAAACGAAATTAAGTGATTCTGTTTTTACTGGAAATCAGGCGGCATTGTTCGGTGGTGCAATTGCAATGCGCGCAACCAGTGTTGCAAATAACAGTGCGGCCAAATTGGATGTCTTGAATTCCACATTTACTGGAAATTCCGCGGGTACCCAGGGCGGTGCGATTTATTCCGCGTTTTACAACAGTGAAATGTCCGTGGACAATGTATATGTTTCAAACAGTGTGTTTGAAAAAAATATTGCCAACGAAGGCGGCGCAATTTATAACGAAGGCATCGCGGACCGTGGTGGTAATTTGGCCAGCATTAAATTAGATACTGTGTCATTTACGGGCAACAAAGCAAAAACCGCGGGTGGGGCATTATACAATGCATCGGGTGCAACGGCAAATTTGGCCGGAACAAATAATTTCCATAATAACACAGCCAATGGCGTTGCCAACGATATTTACAATGCGGGCCGTTTGAACATTGTTGGTGGTACAACAACGATTGAAGGTGGTATTGACGGAAATGGTACATTAATCGTGGCTGAGGGTGCGCAGTTAAACATTGGCACGGCACTGGTATCACAGGATACGATTAACCTGGATGGTGTGGTTATGGCATCCGTGCTGAATGATCAAAATTATGGACGCATATATGCCAATGAAATGAACATCGGTTCCAACAGCAAACTGAAATTAAATGTTGGTGGTGCGGGTGTTTATAAAATCTTTAATACCGCGGCTGATATTACAATTGATGCCGGCGCGGCATATACGGTTGAAAATCATGGTGCAGACGGCGTTATTATTTCAACAAAATCTGTTGAAAAAATTGCCCAGGATACAGGCCTGACAAATATGGCGGCGTCCACCATCGCAGGTTTGGCAAATAACACAGATGCGATGTATAATCTGGCATCGTTGAATGCCCAGGCAGCGCTGGCGGCCGGCGATGTGGATTATATTGAATCTGAATCTGCCAAGGCGCATCCGATTGACAAACCGGTTGTGCATTCAATTTCATCATCTGTCCAGAATCAGGTATTGCAATTGGCATCTGCACGTATGTCAGGCGGCGCAATAATGGGACGCAGTGGTGGCGATTTTGTAAATGCAGATTTCGGCATGTGGGCGCATGGTTTGTTTAATAAAACAAAATTTGGCGACCAGTTCCATGGATACACCCGTGGGGTTGCGGCCGGTTTTGATGCCCAGATAAATCGCAAATATACGGTTGGTTTGGGATATGCGTATAACACGGGCGATGTTCATGCAACCGCACGTGATACTGATATCAGCAGCAATACCATATTTGTATATGGACAATACAAACCGACGAATTGGTATGTCAACGCGGCATTAAATTACACCATGTCCAAATATGACGAAGCAATGGAAATATTTGGCGTGTCTGTCAATCATGAACACGATGTTGATACATTCGGTGGCCAGGTTATGACCGGTTATGATTTTGCAACCGGTTTAACACCTATGGCGGGCCTGCGTTATCTGCACATTTCCCAGGATGATTATAACAATGGTCTGGGACGTGTTCGTGGTGGCGATTCGGATTTCCTGACCGGGATTGCAGGTATTAAATATGAATTTGCAATTGAAAATGATTGGCCGGTGAAATTCGCACCCCAATTGCGTGCGGCGGCAACATATGATTTTGCATCTGATGATACCCAGGCAACAGTCGTAATGCCGGGCGCCCCCGCATACATTGTAAATGGCGACCGGTTGTCGCGTATGGGTGGTGAATTCGGAATTGGTTTAAGTGCCAATTACCACGGTTTGGATATTATGTTGGATTACAGTTTAACACTGCACCAAGATTATACGTCCCAGACCGGAATGGTAAAATTGCGCTATAACTTCTGATAAATAAAATCCCCGCCGCAGGCGGGGATTTTTAATTACTTGTTTTTACATTAACGATTAATTATAATTGTAAATGAATCCAAAGGGATATTGGGTTCGGGACTTGAAAATCCCGTAATTGAACGGTGCGGTTTGCTGCACTGAATCCGACATAAAAACGTCGGTGCGATTGCACCGTTGTTTTATATAACCCGACCAAAAACGGTCGGGGGTCTGTGATTATACAACAGGGGCAACCCGAAAATCACAGGGTCATTTTCAATTATGATTTTTCAAATCCCCGACCGCCTGTTCCCAATGGCGGTTTTTCGTTTGCTGAAACCAAGGGGGAAATGGCATGAAAAATTTATTATGTGGGTTATGTTTATGTATTTTTTGTGGTCAACCGGCGTTTGCATTAATAAGTGGCGGTGGTGGTGAATTGCAACCGTTGCCGTCGGTGTTCTGTGGCGTGTATCCGTGTCTGCGATACAACGTAAACGGCGATTGTACAGCATGCGATTGCAGTGGGGTTTCATGCGGGACAAATCAAAAATTAACAGCCACATGTGGATGCGAACAGTGCGCCGGATGCACAAATTGCACCAGTGATTTAAAATGGACCGCCGATGATTCTGGGTATGTTAAACGCACCGCGCGAATATGCAATTGTGAAACGTGCCGTGCCAGCATTGAATACAGTTGCGCCGATGGATATTATGGTGTGCCTTTGGGTTCTGATGGGTGCGGCAATTGTGTTGCTGCAACAGGGAATTCGCATGCAACATCACGTGCAGGTAATAATTCCGCGATAACAGATTGTTATATACCGATCGGTACATCAATGACAGATAATTCAGGTGATTTTACATATACGCAAAACTGCAAATACACCAATTAAAAAATCCCCAAATTGGGGATTTTTATTTTTCATAATATTTCGCACGTTGTGTTGCGGAAACAGATTCCATTCTGTCAAATTTTTCTTCGGCGGCGGCTTTGTCCGCGGGTGCGCCATTCATGGGCAGTGTATAATCCGCACCGTTTAAAACAATCAAACGACTGGGCATTAAATCAGATCCCGTGCATTCAATATAATATTCGGCCATATCATAATATTTACCATAGCAACGTTTGTTAACAACGCCAACATATCCATTTTCCGCCAGTGCCGCACATGTCGGTTGCGCGCCGTATGTTATTTCACCGGTTTCCAAAACTTCGTCAACATTGTCCAACACCCCGTTGCACCATACGTTTACGTATTTACCATTAACAGATGCCATGGTGCCGTTCGCGGTTGTTTTACGCATGCCAAAGCAATCGCCATTTAAAATATTTGTATCATAATCCGGATTCAGGTTTGTTCCACGTGCAATTTCTGCGCGGCCCATTGGCACCGGTTGGGATTGTGGTTGTTTAACCGCATCGGGACAAATTAATTTTAATCCCCAACATTGACTGGTTGCATCCCACATGCCACTGTCATACCCGGTTCCCATACTGATATAGCAGTTCGTTGGGTCCAGACGACAAATTGTCGGCTGTTGCCACCATGGGGTTGCCCCAATCGCAGACCCGGCGGTAATAACAGACAGCAAAGAAATAAAAATTATGTTTTTCATTTTTAACCTTGTCATATATTTTATCAAATTTTTACCCCATCTGCAAGCACATGCATAACATGTAAATTTTTATTCACATTTCAGTGTTATTGAATTCCATTTTTTCCCAGATGCGCATGTGCATTTTTTTTGCGTTGCGTCCCATGTGCCACCGGAATCTGCGCATCCTTGCTCGGCCATTTGGTCGTTTGCTTCGTCTTTGTATGTGCAATATCCCCATTTGGTGTTGGCACCGGTTTCTTCATAGAATTTTTTATGCAACCGATGTCCTGTGATGTCATGGATGTCATCGGCACCTGTGGGCGTGCCGCCTGCACGCGTTGACATTTGTGATGAATTAATATCGTTGTCGCGCCATTGGGTATCAACCCATACGCCATCCAAACGTTCGCATTCCGCAGACAATGATTTTGCCATATCTACGCGAATTGAATCCATGACTACATTTACATCTTCCAAAATGGTGGTCGGTAAATCTTGGTTTGCCGCGGTCGGGCGAACACATGTCTGCATCGCATAGCGAACCATTTTTTGATACAAACTGCCGATATAATCATCCCCACAACTGACGGTGCCGTCGGTTTGCTCTCCGCCTTCTGGTGCACTGATGCCACCCTTGCATGTGTATCCGTCGGGGCAGGGCAGGCATTTATTCCCGGCAACAGACACACCATTATATACCCATTCATTATTTGAATTCCGGGTTGCCATATAATAATTAACCGAACAAGAAGTATATTGTTTATATGTCGGGCAAGAATATCCGTGGCCGGTGTCTGGGGTTTCCGGTGTTCCGGTTGAACCGCCCGGGTTTTTGTTGCCGCTGGAATATAATTCTTGGTTGCATTTGTAGATTCCGGCATACATTTGTTCGCCCGGCGCATAAACGCGGCATCCATATGGATATGAATGCAGACTGTCATTGCTGGGAACACTGCACATATCTTTGGCATAATCTTGCAACGTTGCGCGACATTCTTTGGCGATTTTTTGGTCTGTAATATTGTGCATTGCCTGGACCAATAATTCTAAACCATTGCCATTTCCATCACCATACAAATTACTGCATGCGTTTAATTTTTCTTTGCACATTTCTTCGGACAGTTCCAATCGCGAACCGATTAATAATTGTTCCTTGATATTGCTGAAATCTTTCAGTGATTTGCTTTGTTCATCATAACATGCATTTACCACGTCCAGACATTCTGATTTTACTTCGCGTATTTTTTTCTGTTGTCCCTGATAGATTTCTGCCACCGCCTGGCGCATGAATTCATCCCACACTTCGTCAGACAAATCGCGGCATGTTTCCAATCCACGTTTGGCATATTCGCGTTTACGGTTTAATTCAGATACAATCATACGGTTGTTGGGGTTGGTCAGAACATCACCCGACAAAGATATCTGGGTTTCCAATTGATAAAAATCTGCGGTGTAAATTGGTTCGCCTGTATCGCGGTTTAAATATTTCCCACTGATGTCCAGACAGTGCACATAGTCTTTGCCACATGCGGTGTCCGCAGTGATATCCGTACGTACCTGGGCAATGCAATCGTTAATAGATGTAGAATTATGTGCGTCATAGTTTTCCAAACGGGCGTCATTCATTTGGCGTTCGGTTTCGCGAATGGTACTGTTGGCGGCAATTAATTTTTTGTCCAGTGCATTGGTCAACGTGGTGCAGTCATTTTCAATATACATCCCATACGCAGAAACAACCATGTTTAATGTGGACGTGGAAGAACAATTGCCGGAAATCAATTCAACACATTGTGCGTGTACGGCGTTATATAATGCCTCGCCGGTCAGGTTTGCGATATTTGCACCTGATGTTAAATCAGTTGTGGCCCAAATTGCATTTATATCGCCCGCAATGTCCAACGTTCCCATTGTGGATAAAGATTTTGATTTTGTATTGGTTAAAACTTCGCTGATGCCCGCCAATGATTGGGCAGATGCGGATTTATCTTTGGCCAACGCGGCGGTTGATTCACCGGCGGTCGCGGACAGCATGGCTTTAACCTCGGCCCCGGTTTTGGGAATAACTTCTATATTTAAATCCTTGAAATCCTGAATTTGATTGGCGCTTTGTTTCAGGGCGCGTTCACGTGCCTGGATTTCTGTTAATTTAGACGAGCACACACAACGCCGATATGTTTCGTTTTGATTTGCGCAAAACTGATCCATGCATGTGAAATATGCATCGCGGCATGCGTTATATCCTGTGCCGAATGTGTTTGATGGGCCGGTGCTGACCACGGTGGCACGCGCCGCCGAACGTGCGCTGCGCGCGGGGGTGGCAATTGTTTTGCGGGAATTTGTCGCACTGCGCACGACAGATTTCCCGGCCGCACTGCGGGCGGTTGTGGTTGCAGTGCGCGTGTTTGTCGCACTGCGTGATGTGCCCGATTGTGTTATTGCGCTGCGCTGGGGCGTGGTGGTTGCGCGTGAAACGGTGTTGCCCGAACTGCGCGATGATACGCCCGTTGCGGTTGATTTTGCAGATACCACCGATTGTTTTTGGCCCGATGATACGGCGCCACTGCGGACGCCAACCGCGGCATTGGCGGTTGTGGTAGATGCATTTTGCGTGCGGTTAACGGCCGCGCCATCACGAACAGCAGCATCGGCCCAGCCGATACTGCAACAACACGCCGCAGCAAAAAGCAAAATCTTTTTCATCCTTGTTATATAATAATACCAAAAATACGATTTTCAGGGCAAGGGATATTTCTGGAAAAAGTCCAGATATACAAATATATTTTTAAATATTTCCAATAAAAAGACGTATATGAAAAAATCCGCCATTTGCGTTGCGAAATCAATCACAATATTTGTTTTGCGCAAATGACGGAAATATTAATTAATTATTTGCAGGTTGATCGGTTGGCGCGGGGCGATTACGTTCAACGAACGTGATGCGTCCTTTGTCCAAATCGTACGGCGTCATTTCAACGCGAACCTTTTCACCAATGTTAACCCAAATGCGTGCTTTGCGCATTTTTCCACATACAGTTGCCAATACTTCGTGGCCGTTTTCCAATTTTACGCGGAACATAGTGTTCGGCAGTTTATCTTCAACAGTTCCTGTGAATACAATCACATCATCTTTTGCCATATATTTATCCTCTGAATTTTCTTAGAAAATTATGGCCTTTATCATATTCTTTTACATAAAAGATTGCAAGATTTTTTTATCTTCTTGCGCGCGGGGGTTGGTTTTGATAAAATTAACATAATAAATGTAGGGTGGGAATACATGAGATTAGGTTATATTTTTACTTTGGTGTGCCTGTTGCCGGGATTGGCATTCGGTGCAACGCGCGGTGATGCGCCCGTTCGGGTGGGTGTTAATCGTGTTTCTGCGGCGGGTGTTCGGGGGCCGACAATGGTGGGTAATTTAAAAACCGCCACACCAACAATGACAACAACAACGGCCCAGGCAACGGTGCCGACCACCGCCGGTACAACCACAACGCCACCACAAACCGCGCCGGCGCCTGCGACCACAACGACCACAACATCTGGGGATTGTCGCGCAGAATATCGTGCATGTATGGATGAATTTTGCCTGTTGGATGAATCCGAAGGTGCCAGATGCGCATGTTCTGAAAACATAAATTTGGCCAAATCCAAAATTCAAGAAATTCAACAAATACAAAGCGATGCCGATAATTTGTATACCGAGGGTGTTGAACGCGAACAACTGGGGGCCAAGGCTAAATTGGTCTTTGGCGAAAGTGAACAGGCCAAAAAAAGTTCCCGCGCATCGGGGTTAAGTTTTGCCGAATGGATTTCCAGTGGAAACACCAATGATGAAGAAAGCCTGGATGCGGATGTTGATATTGGCGACGGATTATATGCAATGGCCGCCGAATTTTGCCAAAGCAAATTGGACGCCTGTTCCGACAAGGCCGATATGGAAGAAATGTTGTATGCACGTCAGATTGTTGCCGATTGCAAGGCGTTTGATTCATATCTGGCCGACCAAAAATTAAATGCCCAGGCGAACAAACGCACGGCCGAGGCCGCCGTCCGCAAAGCGCGTCTGGAAATGTTGGATACAACAAACAAATATAATCGCGGCGAATGCCTGTTGGCATATAAATCATGTATTGCGGACAAAGGCGGATGTGGCGCGAATTTTGAAAACTGTCTGGACAAAGATTTATTGGGACGTCGTGCAAATGCGTGCGAAAACGTTCTGGATCAATGTATGGCGGTAAAAACATATGTTCTGCAAGACTGGGAGGCCGAATCGCAAAGCATATTGGTTGATGCGGCCAAATACGCCGACAGAAACGCGCGTGGTACATGTCTGGCGCGCATCCAGGTTTGTTTGGAAGACAGTTGCAGCACCGAAACAAATTCTGCATGTTTAACCGATGTAAATGTTGCGGCCGGAATATGTCCAATTATTGATGAATGCGAAGAAATGATTCCGGGTATTAAATCTGTGGTTAACGACAAACTGGGATATTTACGGACCCAATTTTGTCAGAATGACATTGATAAATGTTTACAGGATAAATGTGGTGAAAACTTTACTGCACCTGAATGCGTTGGCAAAAGTGCCAATGAAATCGCAAAACTGTGCCCACAAAACATGTATCCGTCATGCAAAAACGAAACGCAATTTGACATTATTGTCCAGGCCGTTTTATTGCAAATGGATTACCAGATGATGCAGGGATGTCTGAATTATTTTGGTGAACAATTGGGCAAGGTTTGTGGAACGGATATGTCATGCCTGCCGGTGGATACAAAAATTGCATCGTTGGTTGCAATACCTGATACCGAAGAAGGTTTGGCCCAACTGCGCGAATCGGTTCGTGCGAATTCTGAATCTGCGGTGGACGAATTCTTTAAACAGTTTGAAAAAGATAAAACCGTTGCCGCGTGTTCTGATGGTGAAAAGCCCAAGGGGCGCCAATCACTGGGGACCAGTGTGTTTAACAGTGCGAAATTAATTGCACAAATTGGCGCAGAAAATCGTGCAATGCGCGAATTGGATTCCAAAATTTCTGAATTGTCGCGTAAACAGGATTTGGCATCGGCAGAAAAGAATTGTTTGACGACATATAAACCTGAAACGCCGGACAAATCATCCAAGAATTACAGTTATATCCGCAGTGTTTCGTTTGAACCCGCATTGCGTAATTGCCATGTTTGCCGTATGCAACAGGTTTGCGAAACCGGTGGTATGACCAAGGGTGCGGCGGGCCTGAAAGGAATGGCGGGCGGTTTATCCGCGGGCGCCGCGGCGGGTACAATGGTATCGCCCGGATGGGGAACGGCAATTGGCGGTGTTGTTGGCGCGGTGGGCGGACTGTTTGGCGGTCGCAGTGCCGGTGGCCAACAAGAATTCTGTCAAGAATTGGAATCGTGCGAAGATATTAATATGTAATTAAATCTGGGCCAGAGAGGGAATAACAAATGATGCTGAAAAATATTTGTGCTTTTATATTGTGCGGATTGACCGTTTATGGTGGTGGCGATGCTTTTGCCGCCACGGCCAAGGTCAAAAAGCAATCCGCAATTCAAAAAGGCACAACCGTTCGTACCCGGTTAGAGGCAACCGGTCTGTACGACCAGGCGTGTTATGACGCGTACTATGGTTGCATGGACCAATTTTGTATTCCCGATAACTCTAATGGGGGCAGTTGCGCGTGCAGCGATGACAGCATTAAATATGAAAAACAATTTGCCGAAATCCAAGATATGCTGGAAGAGGCCAATCGCATCAGAACCATAGAGGTTGAAAAGGTCAAGGCCGGTGCCGATGCAGATATTATATTTACAGGTGAACGTCGCTATGACGAAAATGGAAATATTTTGGACGAAGGCGAATTGACTGAGGCGGAAAAAAAAGCCCAAGAACGTGAAAGCCTGATGGCAATGTTCAATACCGATTTATATGACGACGACGACGATTTATTCCAAAATGCGGTTAATGATTTGGCCGGTAAACAGGGCGCCGCATTATACCGCGCCGCCACAGAAATATGCGAAGCGCAAATTCCGGAAACATGCGAAAAAGATATGACATTCCTGCGTCAATTGTATGCGCGTCAGATTACATCAGACTGCAAGGGTTTTGAAAATTCTTTGGCACAAAAACAGGGCGAGGCAAAAATAGAACTGGCCAATGCCGAGGCCGAAGTCCGCGATGCATTACGTGAAAGTTTTGCCGCCGCGAATAAATACGATTTGGGCACATGCATGGTGGAATTTAAAAAATGCATGCAGACCGAAGATGCTTGTGGCAAAGATTGGGAAAATTGTGTATCCACAATTGCGTCTGAAAACATGCAGAATAACAAGGCAACCAGTACCGCCGGCACAACCGTTGCCACGGTAAAAAAATATGATATCGCCGATTCTACAATGGAAATTTTAAATTCCAAACGCACAATTTGCGAAAAGGTATTGGATCAATGCGTGGCGGTTCGCGATATGGTGTGGCCGGCATTTTTACGCGAAGCGGCCCCAACAATCAATGTTGCGGAATCCAAGGCTGAATCCAAATTCCGTCAATCATGCCTGACCAATATTTCTAAATGTATCACCACGGCATGTAAAGACGACATTGCCGGCAAAGGTGTTGCGACAATGGATGCATGTTTGTCGCGTCCCGATATGGCGCGCAGTTTCTGCAAGGTTGAAATTGATCCATGCGAACGTATGGAACCACTGATTTGGGGATATGTTGTTGATAAATTGGCCGCAATGCGTGTTGATGCATGTACCCAAGAGGTCAAAGATTGCTTTACCGCCGATACACGTTGCGGTTCTGATTTCAGCAATTGCATCGGTATGGATTACGAATATATCCATGATATTTGCCCGATTGACAGTTTGGTCGTGTGCAAGGCAAATAATCCGTCGTTTTCTATGGATGATTTGGATTCTATGTTAATGGGATTGTATTTGAATATTGATAATGCCGCCATGGAACAGTGCCAAAATTTGGTTGATGCCAAAATGGCCGAAGTGTGTGGCAGCACCACCGATTGTAATAAATTTGCCGCAGATGATACGATTGGAACAAATTCTTTGCGTTCACAAAAAGACGGCACAACATATCGCGTTACCGGTATGATTTCATTCGGCAGTATTAAAATGGGCGACGACACCAATCAAATGGTGGATAATGGAAATGGCAAACGCGTAAAATTGGGACCCGGTGAAATCGCGGTTGCAGAATATATAAATAAAATACGCGAAAAAAATGCTGGTGTTTCAAATGCCGAAGGTATCATTTCTTCTATTGAAGAAGAACTGAACAATATTGCCGGAACAATCAATCGCACCATTGATATGATTGAACAAGACCCGGAAATTCAGTTCTGTATTAATGGACGCGATTTATCACAAATCACGGGCAAGGCCGGTCAAAAAACATCGGGGCGTTTCCCGAACCTGTTGAACCAGGTTAAAATGCAGATTGCCATTGCGGCCCTGCGCCAGGCCCAGGATAATTATAACGCCAAATTAAATTATGAAATTTCCGAAGCGACCAAAAATGCATCCGTTGATTTGGCGCAATATATGTGCCAAAAAATCGCCGAAAATGGCGGGGCAGGTGGCGGTGATGTTAATGCATCAACACCGCTGGCACCACCGTATGCAATTTCATATGACGTTGGTTCTGGTCTGACAAACGAAGATTTGACACGTGGCGGTTCGGGTGAAACCAGTGTTACAACAACTGCGGGCAGTGGCATGACCAAAACGGTCACCAGTATATTCAGCCGCGATACACGCAACTGTCATGTTTGCACGACGATTTCAACCCAGTCTTGTACGGTCAAAGGTGGCAATTGGTTCCGTAAAAAGAACACCAGTTGCAAGGTTGAAACCACTGGTCCAACATGCGAAGACATCGTTATGTAATGGTCGCAGTAAAATAAAAATCTCAGGTTCTGCGGTAATGCAGAACCTGATTTTAAAGTATCAGGGGAACAAAAATGAATCCGTCAAAAGGTTTGATTGAAACATCCAGTTTGGAATCGGTAATTACTTCGTTGGGACATGCCGCGGTCAGTTTTGGATTAAAACTGGCGGCCGCCGTTATAATTTTAATTGGCGGAATGTGGCTGGCGGGACGTATATCGCGTTCAATGAAGCGTGGAATGGAACGCAGAAATCTGGATCCGTCGCTGCGAACGTTCGTGGGGTCATTTGTAAATATTCTGCTGCGTGTTTTTGTGATTGTGATTGTTCTGACGACGGTCGGTGTTCAAATGACGTCCATTGTCGCGGTGTTGGGGGCCGGTGCATTGGCCGTTGGTATGGCGTTGTCGGGAACAATGCAAAATTTTGCCGGTGGAATAATAATTTTGTTTTTGAAACCGTTCAAGGTTGGCGACACAATTCAAAACGCCAGTGGAAAAACAGGCGTCGTTAAAAAGATTATGATTTTTACCACGGAATTGCGCACATTTGATAACCAGGTAATATTTTTGCCGAACGGCGCATTGGCAAATGGTGAAATTGTAAATTTGTCGGGCGGTTCATGGCGTCGGGGTGATTTAACGGTTGGTATAACATACGGTGCCAAGGTTTCTGTGGCGCGGCGCGCAATATTGGATATATTGGCGCGCGACCCACGCGTTGCAAATGACCCAGAACCGTCAGTCTTTGTCAGCAGTCTGGATGACAGTGCGGTTGTTCTGACCGTCAGATATTGGGCCAAATACCCATATTTGGCCGCCGCCGGTGCCGACATTATGGAACAGATTTATGATGAATTACCGAAAAAGAAAGTGAACTTCCCATTCCCACAAATGGATGTTCATTTGGTAAAGTAAGAATATTCGGGATAATTTTTCCTAGATATTTTGTATGACCAATATGTTATAATAAATTCGTAAACAAACCAAAAAGGGGGCGAGTATGAAAAAAGTTTCTATGGCAGCAATTGTATGTGCGTTGTTTGCCGGTGCGGCAAATGCAGATTTTAATCCGGACAAACAACAGGTTTCTGCGGCCGGCGGATTTGTTGGTGGAAATGAAACCATTGTATCTGTGAAACAGGTCAAAGAAATGCGTGATGATGTGCCCGTCGTGGTCAAGGGCCATATTATTCAACGCATGGGTGATGAAAAATATTTGTTTGAAGATTCAACCGGTTCCATCACTGTGGAAATAGATAAAAAAGATTGGCGCGGCCAGACGATTTCCCCCGCAGATGCAGTTAAACTGTATGGCGAAGTTGACGCCGGTTTATTCAAAACGGAAATAGACGTAGATTACGTTGAAAAATTATAATAAACGTATTTAACAAATAAACCTGCGTTTCTGTTCGGAAATGCAGGCTTTTTGATATAAAAAAGATGCCGAAATTAAACCTCCGTTTTATTTCGGCATCTTTTCTTATTTTATAATATATATTTTGACCGGTTTTGTGCGCATTGTCAAACAAAAAAATCCTGAATAAATGCCGAATCCAAACGGACGATTAAATCAATAAATCGCAGAGAGAAGAGACATGCCCAAATACATATCAAAATTTTATTTTCTGGTCGCAGCAATGGCAACATCAACAATTGTAAATATGATTTACAATATTAATAAAGCATTTGCTGATGTTCCCACACTGGTGCCGTGTCCTATGGCGGGTTCTTCAACGGTTATGGAATTTAATACTTCGTCATGTGGGTCGCGTGATGGGTGGTGGTATCCTGGTTATGCTTCGGGTTCCAGATGTGGCAGTGGTAATGCATGGACGGGATTTTGTGCATCGTATGGTCGTGCCGGATGGTCGTGTACCGGTTCGGTTCAATCGGGTTGGAACGAGAGTGGTTATTGTAAATGCTCGTCCAGTTTTATAACATATTTTGGTGGTGGTGCCGCCGCTGCGGTTGGCATAGATTGTGGTGTGGCGTATTCATGCGAAGGTGTGGGCGTCGTTTCCGTCGCGTGCAATACCGCAGATACACCCGGGTACAAATCCGGCACGGCCGCATGCGTTTGTTGTCCCAAAATTACCGATGCCGGCAACAATTTTAAACTGTATTCTGCATATAATGCATCGGCTGCATCTGATTGCTATGTGGTGGGAACATTACAAGACGAAACCGGTTTGTATCAATATACCGATGACAACAGATGTTATTACGCATCATAATCTGGTTTTATGCAATTTTCAAACGTGGCTGGCAATATGTACAACGTTGGCGGCCGGTTCGTTATATAATTTTCTGGAAACAATTTTATCATATGCGTCGTTTGGGTGTTCCGGTTATGACACTGCGCATGGCGCGTCGTGCCGGGATTCATAATATTTATCATTTAAACAAAGGCGTTGGTGATGGCCTGATGTTTGCAGGTGTTGCACGCGAATATTATAAAAAAACGGGTATTCGTCCGTTGTTGTTTTTGCCCCAATGGCATATTTTTCAAAATATTGATTTTTGTTGGTTTTTATGGGACTGGCGTTTTCAAATTCAAAATGTACCCGGTGCAATGAACACAATGGATTTGTTTTATATTTACTATAACGCGCAATTGGCCGGTCATCCGATAAAAATGCGCGACGGATATGAATTTGATTTAAAACCATTAGAGTATCTGAAAAATGGATACGTTTGGGGAAATACATTTACAAAACTGTTTGGTGGTTTTCCAAAACGGGGGCAGATTTGCCAATGGATTGCAAATCGTATGGATATAACGGGCCAAATAAATGTAAAACCAGAAATTCGTCTGACACAAAATGAAAAAGACTTTGGGAAATTTGCCCGGGGAAAAATTGTCATAAAATGTGGTGGTAATGGACCATATAAATACTTAACCGCACGTATCGCCCAGGGAATTATTAACGAACTGAACGGCGAATACGAATTTTTACAGATTGGTGATTTTGGCGACCCTGTGTTAAGTGGGGCGGAAAATTTATTTCGGTTAAACCTGCGCGAATTTGCAGGTGTTTTACACAATGCACGTATGTTTGTCGGCGCAATTGGCGGAATGATGCATTTGGCCCGCGCCGTTGATTGCCCCGCGGTTATTTTGCACGGATGCGAACATGATGATTTTTATTTTCCGTCCCAACGAAAAGTTTTTTCTGAAAATCGTTGCAATTTATGCGCCCAGCGATGCTGGTGGCCAGACAAAGATGATGAACGTCGTTGTCCCAACAGATATCGGTGCATAAATGATTTTAACCCGCGTCGCGTTGCAGACATAATTCGCGCAGAAATGAAACGGCCCCGCGAAATGGCGGCAACCCCCGATTTATTTAAATGTGTCGGCCACATTGTTGATTGCAACAGCGCGATGAATTGGTGGTTAACGTTTGATGATTTCATAACTGGTTTCCAATGGCCGTCTGCATCGGATGAATGCCGGGTTGAAATATTTGCTGCATCATTTGATTATACAACGAATAAAATTGAACAATATATAATCGTGCCGTTTTTAAATAATGTCGGCGTTATTACTGATGTTATCCTGAACATGAATTTTGCGCGGACAATTGTTTCAGATAATCCGCTGATTATCAGGTTAAAACCACGTCCTTCGTATTTTGCATATATCGCCCAGATTGCAGATTTGCAAAAAAAATGGACGGCTGGGTGGCATGCCCAAGAACCAATTGATGACATAAAATATTGGGAAAATGAAACACACCCCAAACCAGAATATGAAACATTGATTGGATACGCCCGGGCAAATCATATGATGAATTATTTCCTGTGGCACACAGAAGATATCGCACGTCGCACGGATGTTGCGGATTCTGTTATTGCAAATGCGAAACGACAAATTGACCGTTATAATCAATTGCGTAATGATTTTGCAGAAAAAATGGATGAAACATTCATTATGTTGTTGGCGCCGGCATTACCGGGTGCGTTAAAGGCACCACTGAATTCGGAATCTTTGGGTATGATAATAGACAGGCTGTCAATAATGGCATTAAAGATGTATCATATGGATCAGGCATCAAAAAAACGCGGAAATCGTAAAAATTGCCAGGCAAAATTAAAAAAATTAATGGCACAACGTTTTGATTTATTGGAATCTGCCAAATTTTTATTGGTTGATTATTTAAATGGTGCGCGCCGCCCCAGTACATATTATCAATTTAAAATGTATAATGATACCCGGTTAAACCCGCAATTGGCCAAAAAGTAGTTTAAAAAAAATTCCGCACATGATTTTGTGCGGGATTAAATTTTTGATTTTTATTTATTGGTCAGTTGCAATTCAATGCGGCGATTCTTTTGCAGACTGGCCGCATCATTGCCCAGTTCAACCGGGTGCATTTCCCCAAAACCACTGGGGACCAAACGACGTTTGGATACGCCATCACGGACCAGTTCGTTTGTAACGGCCGTTGCACGCAACAATGACAATTCTGTGTTGTTTTTGTATCCACGTGTGCCCGGAACAACTTTCTTTTTATCAGTGTGGCCATCAACACGGATTATCCAATCAACATCGGATGGAATTTTGCTTTCCAAATCCTTGATCACATTCGCGATTAAACGTAATTGATTTTTACCCTCAGGCGACAGGGTGTATTGACCACTGGAAAACAAAATATCACTGGACACAATGAAACGGTCGCCGTCTTGTTGGATTGTTGTACGATCGCCCAGGGCGGTTTTTATTGCCTTGTAAAAATCAGATTGATATTGTGCCACCTGATTCAGTTCGGCAACTTTGTCAGCCAGTGCCTTGTTCAAACGTGCAGACATTTCCACGTACTGGATTTCCTGGGCGTGGGATTTTGCCTCGGCTGCGTCCAGGGCGGCTTGCAGATTTGCCAATTGTTCAGATAATGATGCGCGCTGTTCATCCATTTGGGTTTGCAATTCGCGACGCTGTTGTTCCAATTCAGCGGTCTTTTCTTTATTTAATGTCGCTTGATTTAATTGGTTGGTTAATTCAGCAACCTGGCGCTGCATATCTAAACCCTGGGCCTGTAATTCAGAAACCTTGGATTCATACTGACTGATTAATTCATCAACACTTAAATCCACCGATTCCAATTCCGTGGCCAGTTCTTGGTTATTATTTTGCAGATTTTGCAATTCGGCGCGCGCCAGTATCAACAGACGTTTTGCTTCTTCTTCATCGGCGGTCATTTGCTGAATCTTTTGCGCCTGGGCGGTGGTGGTTTCTTTTAATTCCGCAACGGTTTTTGCGCCGGTACTTTTGTTAAAAACACTGGTTGTGGTCCACAGGAACACAAAAACAATTAACAAAAATATCAGAATAATCACCAGGTTGGAAAATAAATCCACGAAACCTGGCCATGTGTTTGTCTTTTCACGAAAACGAATATTCAGCATTTTTTCTCTCTCTCGTTATTAATATTAATTTACTGATTCAGTTCGGATACAGTTCGTTGCAGATGTTTCACACTGTGGTTTAAATCACGTGCGGCGGCATCAATTTTTGGTAAAAACGATGTTAATTCCGAACCATCAGAAATATGTGTATGTGCGGAAAAATAATCTTCCAGTTCGCGGAAAATCGCATTTTGCGCCAATTGCACCTGCAACGACAGGAATCCGATTGTCAAACTGCCCGCCAGACCCATCAGTGAACTGGTAAATGCGGTCGCCATCCCAGACAGTGGTTGGGACAAACCCTGTTGCATTGCAACCAATACGGATTCATCAGAAAAATCCAAACCACCAATTAATTCTGCAAATCCGCCAACCGTTAAAATCAATCCCCAAAATGTTCCCAACAGACCCAGGAATATTAATGTATTTGTAATGTATCGCATGGATTCGCGCGTATCTTCAAACCGCATTAAAATCATATCCAACAATCCCTGTAATGTTGTGGCAGATATGCTGGTTGGATGGGTGCGCAACATTAATGCAACCGGCCGCAGTATACGCGGGGGCAGGGGGGCATTCTTTTTTCCCTGGAAATACGCACGCATCCATTTGTATTCGGGTAATAATTTGAACATTTCAACAAAGCACAACCCAATGCCAAACAATGATGCGCCAATAATAATTCCATTCAGATAAATATTTGCCGTTGCAACGCGCATAAATTGCACATGAAACAAAATTAATCCCACCGCCAGCAATGCGATAAAAAGTGCCATTCTGTTAAGATTTCTGTGGAACTGATTTGTCATATAATCTCTCTTATAAATAAATATTAGTAGATTTTACCGAATCAAGTCAACAAGAGATTACAGGATTTAATTTATTGCGCGCGTTTTATATCCGGGCACACGACATGCGCCCGGACGCAATCCGTACGGCATTATCCGATTATTCAGATTTGATTTCACAGTTGGGTATTTGGTTTATGTCTTCATCACCAAATGCAATATAAAAAACCACGCGACGTTCCAGTGCCTTGGCCTGGGGCGTGGTGCCAACCGCGCATTCGGCCCCCGCGTCGCGTACGGTTATTGGGTTTTTATCCAGTTCGGCCCAGTGCAAAGAAACATAATCCCGGACCGCATTGCCGCGGGCTACGCTTAATTCTTTATTGGTGCAAATTTTTTGTTGGCGGCATAGTGGCGCGGTTTGTTTAATCCGGTCGCGGTCGGTATGTGCAACCAACAGAATCCTGAATGTATCATCATCTGTGGTTTCTTGTTTTAACTGGGTAATCGTTTCGTCCAGTTTTGTTGTCCCGGCCTTGATTGTGTATTTCCCGCTGTCAAATAATGATGCGTCGTACAAAGTAATCAGCGGTTTTGGTGTTTTATCTGATGTCTTTGCCGGTTCCCGGGTCGGGTCGGCGGTTGGTTCTGCCGTTGTCTGTTGTTGCGGGGGTATTGTGGGGGTGCCGGATTCGGTTTCTGGGACCGCGGTCGTTTCGGCAACGTCGTCCTTGATTGGTTCCTGTTCTGGATTTTGGGTGGCATCTTGTTTGGATGCGTCTTCCACCGGGGTCAGTTTTTCGCGTATTTTTTGACGCCGGGCGTCATATTTGGCGATAATTTCATCGCTTTTGTTTTGCTTTTTCTGGCCAGAATTAACGGCCAGGTTTGCAATCAGTGAACCGGCCGCGCCAATACCCGCAACGGTTGCGCCGGTTTTTAATTTTGATGCGGTGTCTGATTTTTGTTTGGCCCATTCGGCGGCATCGGCACTGGTTTCGTCCATTAATGCACGCGCCACGGATGTGTATGCACCGTCAGTTTTACCCAAAGATACGTTGTCGTACAGGCCGGTCGTTGCCTGGTCCAGGATAACATCGCTTTCTATGCCGGGGGCCAATCCCAGGGATTCTTTGCGTTGTTTTAAATCCGCGGCCAATGCCATATATTCTTGGCGCAATTTCATCAGGGCATTTCCACCGGGCAATTGGATATTTGTTTCACCACCGGTAATATTTATGCCTTGGCCAAAATCGCATTTAAATGTTGCCAGATATGCGGCCATATCACGTTCGGCATCTTCGTCTGCATTTTGTTCGGCCATGGCGGATGCCAATTGCATACCACCGATTCCGGTTGCGCCAATACCTGCGGCACCAATTAATTTGTTGGCGGTGGATTGTTCTTTGTCCTTCATTGCCTGGGCATTGTCGCGCAGTTCTGCGATTTTTTCATTGGATAATTCCTGCTTATCGGGGGCACCGGGTGTGTTTGTGGTCGCCAGTGAAATATTTGGCAAAATTACCAGAAACATTATATATGCAATTTTTTTCATTTTCCCCCCCGTTGTTTCGGTGTTTACGAATAAAAAACCACCCAAAAATTCAGGTGGTCAGGAGGTTCAAGACAATCACTACGAATTGTGTGCTTATTGTTAATATTCACACCCTCCTGACCGTGGGCCAGGAGATGTTTTTCGTCGTAATACTAAAAACGGCGCAAAATGCGCGCCACAAGCATGTATTCCGACGCGTAGCGACG
>JAEXCU010000011.1 GCA_023402015.1 Pseudomonadota bacterium
CATACGACCCACGCGTTCACGTTTATCGCGGTTGGAATTGTAAATATAAGAACCAGATGTCAATTTACCAGAATAAATACGGATAAACATCAGGTTTCCAACGAACGGGTCATTTGCAACCTTAAACGCCAATGCGCTGAACGGTTCTTTGGGATCCGCATGACGTTCGGCAGCGGTTTCGCCGTCCATTTTTGTACCCTGAATTGCAGGAATATCCAGCGGGCTGGGCAAATAATCAACAATCGCATCCAACAGTGGTTGAACACCTTTGTTCTTAAATGCAGTACCGCACAGAACCGGGTTAAAGTTCTGGTTAATTGTACCTTTGCGGATTAATTTTTTAATTGTTTCTGTATCAGGAACTTTGCCTTCCATATAGGCTTCCATGATATCGTCGTCCAAGGTCACAACTTCTTCAATCAATTTGTTGTGCAATTCTTCGGCCTTGGCCTTTAAATCTTCTGGAATTTCAACGATGTGTGGTTCTTTGCCCAGGTCATCTTCCCAAACAATACCGCGCATTTCAACAACGTCAACAACACCACGGAATTCAGATTCTGCACCAATTGGGAAATTAACAACCAAAGGATTTGCACCCAAACGTTCACGAATCATGTCCACGCAACGGAAAAAGTTTCCACCAACACGGTCCATTTTGTTTACAAAGCAAATACGTGGAACGTTATAACGGTCGGCCTGGCGCCATACTGTTTCTGTCTGGGGCTGAACACCGGACACAGATTCAAATACCGCAACCGCACCGTCCAAAACACGCAAGGAACGTTCAACTTCCATTGTAAAGTCAACGTGTCCCGGGGTGTCAATCAAATTGATACGATGATCGCGCCAGAAACATGTTGTTGCCGCGGATGTAATTGTAATACCGCGTTCCTGTTCCTGTTCCATCCAGTCCATCGTCGCGCCACCATCGTGAACTTCGCCAATTTTATACGTTTTACCTGTATAGAAAAGAATACGTTCTGATGTAGTTGTTTTACCTGCGTCAATATGAGCCATAATCCCGATATTGCGGTACATATGTAAAGGTGCGGTTTTTCCGACTGACATTTATTCTTTCCTTATTTTTTTAATTAACCTATTGATTTTGTTCCATTAAAACCAATTATTTTACCAACGGAAGTGAGCAAATGCTTTATTCGCTTCTGCCATTTTATGGGTGTCAATCTTCTTTTTGAACGCCCCACCCTGACCGTTCAATGCATCACGCAATTCGCCGAACAGTCTTTCGTCCATGCTGCGTTCACCACGTTTACGGGCAAACATAACCAACCAACGCAATGCCAATGTCTGCTGACGCACCGGGCGAACTTCTACCGGAACCTGATATGTTGCACCGCCAACACGACGGCCCTTGACTTCTACGGATGGTTTTAATGCATCCACCGCTTCTAAGAAAGCAGTCAATTCATCACCGTCTTTTGCAACTTTTTTCAGTTTTTCCAATGCACCGTAAACGATATTTTCGGCAACTTCTTTCTTGCCGTCCCACATAATTACATTAATACATTTTGCAACCACCAGATTGTTATATTTGGAATCTGGCAGAATTTCACGTTTCGTTGCACTTTTACGTCTTGACATTTTTTTGTTTTCCTTTGTTTCTTCATTCGCGGACGCGGCCGCAAATTACTCACACAGATATTACCTGCGTGCAATTATTATTTCTTTACTTTGGCCCCATACAAAGAACGACCCTGTTTTCTGCTATCTACACCCTTGGTATCCAAGACACCACGAATGATGTGATATTTAACACCAGGCAAGTCCTTTACACGACCGCCACGAATCATAACAACGCTGTGTTCCTGCAAATTATGACCTTCGCCAGGAATGTATGCGGTTACTTCGCGACCGTTTGCCAATTTAACACGTGCAACCTTACGCTGCGCCGAGTTAGGTTTCTTAGGTGTGGTTGTGTACACACGTGTGCAAACACCACGCTTCTGCGGACACTCCACCATATCAGGCGCTGTGGATTTCACAACAACCTTTTTACGTGGTTTCCGAATCAGTTGATTTACTGTTGGCATTCAAAATCTCTTTGTTTTTAGCATACTTTTGTCTGCACAAAACCTGCCTAGCAGAATTATTTCAACGGAAATTCCGTGATTATAAATCTGTTAAATGTCGCAGATTTCTGTGTTTTTTCTTTCCTTACTTACACGGAAAGCGAACATACTATAACTGGCAACCCCAACATTGTCAAGCGGAAACTGGGAAAATTTATCAAAAAAAGGGTTGGAAATCCCATGATTTTGGGCACATTGCACATCGCACTACATGACAAAATTATTTATCAGTACAATTAAACGCATGGACAAATAAAAAATCCGACAAAATAAACTTCGCCGGTTTTTATTTTTAATATTGGTTATGAAAATTTTATTTTTAAAACTCGGTAGACAATGTTATCCCAATCTGCCAATAGTTATAATATGAAACATAACTGTTTTGATAATCCTGGGTATGGAAATGATATTCAATAAATGGGTTTATTGACGATACAGATGACAAATTGTAAACAATTCCCGCACTGATGGTTTTGTCGTACAAAGTTTTCGGTTCTTCTATTTCCAGGAAATTAAAGTCAAACTGTAATGTCGCGGCAATATCTGGACAGAAATAATACATCGCCTGGGCCGTCAGGTTAACATTCCAAAAATTGGACGGGTCCGCCCAAATATATTGCCCCATTGCCGAAAACGCCCATTGGAAATTTTCCCACGCCACACCATGAATGCGGAATCCCGCGGCCGCGTTATTATTACCAAAACGGTCGTCTGTGCCCGCGCTTTTGGTCCACGCAATTCCATAATTGGCCAGGAAATCCAATTTGAACGGCGCACTTTTAAATAATTTGTACTGCATACCAACCTGGGAATCAGAATAATTATTTGTACCAACGCCAAACGACAGTGTTAAATTTTCTGTTGGTGTATATGCCACCCCCAGCCCCAGTTCATCTATGCGCCCTGCCCCAAAGTCCGTTTGTGAATCACCACTGTCGGTCATACCGGTATTATAATATGCGCCAAAGGTTGCAGAAAATTCGTCTTGCAGGGTTAAACGACTGACATCCAATCGTGCGGCATTCGCCGCGCCTGCAAATAAACCAAATATTCCAGCAACCCCCAGCGCAATTTTTTTCATAGCGATACACCCTTGTACAGAAATTCTGACACGCATGCGCATAGCAAGGCAACAGGAAGGTATCCCCCATAAAAAACAACCCGGCCACACAAGCCGGGTTGCAGGATGTACATTTCCAAGATTAGAAATCAATACCGAACTTCACGCCAAAGCCGAAGCCGTCAACAAATTCCCAATCACCTGTGCTGTGTTCCATTTCACCAGAAATGTATGCACCAATAAATTTGGTTGCGTCAATATTATAGTTAACGCCCAATTTACCGGTCCATGTACCCGCGTTGTCTGCAAAGTCATCTGTGATGCCTGCATATTCAACACCGGCCATCAATGCCCATTCTGACGTCAAAGACAGGAATCCATCCAATCCGGCACGCAGACGATGAACGCCTTCGTCATCCCAGTTGAATGATTCATTGTTCATGTAATCAAATGCAAAGTGAGCGGCAACGGTCCAACCATCGGCAACATAACCGCCACGCAGACCGATTGTCCACATATAGTTTGTGTAATCTTCATCCAAGAACGGTTGATGATCACCCCAAACCGGGTTCAGCGCATAAGAACCATAGATATCTGCCTTCCAATTGCCGTAATCAACTGCACGGTAATTCAGACCCAATGCAAACTGGTTCCATGATGCGGAATCAAACCAATTTGCTTCGGCAAAATTTGTTGCAACCGCAACTGCCAATTTATCTGTGATACCATAACCGAATTCTTCACCCAACGCCCATGTGTTTGTGTGTTCGGAATGTGATGCGACAGATGTCATGCTGTAGAAATGACCTTCACTTGGACGATATAACGGATTATCGTTGATAACATTTGCTGCGTTTGCCGCAGATACAACAAAAACTGCCAGCAAAGACGTTAAAGCCAATTTTTTCATTACTCTATCCTTTCGTTTAGTTTCTTTTAGACTAGAATTTATTGCTCTAGTTAGGAATATTTTACCCCGTGCCATACACCCCTTTCAAGCGAAAAGATTTTTGCAAAATTGGCAAAAATATGCTATGCTACGCGCGCTTGCGATTCGGAATTAATTCACATCATTGTTAAAAAACGCCCGGTTTTCTGGGCGTTTTTAAATAAAAAACTCAAAAATTGTTATACATTAAAATTATTAACAAATTTAACGAATTACGGTTTATTAATTTTTATTTTTAATTTTTTTTATCTGGCGCCAGTCAGCATGATTTTTCATGTGTTCTTCATAAGAATTTGCAAACTTGTGTCCGCCCTGGCCGTCGGCAACAAAAAACAGATAATTTGTATCCGCCGGTTTCATGACTGCGCGCAAAGCGGCCTGGCCAACATTGGCAATTGGCGCCGGCGGCAGTCCATTATGCGTGTATGTGTTATATGGACTGTCCACCTTTAAATGTCCGCGTAATAATGGCGCCCCACGCATATCGCCCAGTCCGTCGGTCAGTGCATAAACAACCGTCGGATCTGCCTGCAATCGCATATTTTTACGCAGGCGATTTAAATAAACACTGGCGACAATCGGCATTTCCCCGCTGCGCGGCGTTTCTTTTTGTACAATTGATGCCAGTGTTATCACATCATTCCATGTTTTCAATGGGTGCGGCGCAATCGCGCCGGCATTTTGCCAACCGTCCGCAATAGCAGTCATTTTTTTCCGCGCCAATTCCAACAATGCCAAACGTGATGTTCCCTTGGCCACACGATATGTATCGGGAAATATTTCCCCGTCATGCAAATTACATACGGACCGATTATAATCAGATGTGCATTCCACCGCACCGGTCAATGTGGAATTTCCCAACAATAATTGTTTAATTTGTTTAACGGTTAAACCTTCGGGAATAACAATTGTGGTCGCGGCAACATCACCGCGGGCAAACATACGTGCAATGTGCCAAACACTGGTTTTTGCCGGTATGTCATATTCACCACTTTGAATTTTTCCCCCATTCATTCGCACAGAAAATTTAAACAACGCGGCCGAATCTATTAATCCACCACGTTCCAATCGCATTGCAACACCGGCAACCGTGTCCCCACGATTAAGATTAAAAACAACATCGTTTTTAATTGGCGACCGAATACCGAACATATATATGCCCAGCGCAACAATCGCAATAATTGGCGGCAAAACATAGCGGGTCCAAAAACAACAAGGGATTTTTATCTTTCTGCATTTCATAGTTTTTTGATTATTACAAAATAAATTTCATTTGCAAACGCAATTGTGCAACCAATTTTTCAGACAGGAATATTTACACAATAAAAAATCCTTGCAACACCGCAGAAATCAGGGAAAAATTAAATAAAAATATATGCCGAAGGAAAACGGTCAATTTAATTCAACCATTTTATACAAAATCATTCTGGCGGTTTTCCAAGACTTTGTCAAACGAAAAAGTGCCGAATCCAAAGGACCGTTTAGATGAGGCGTAGAATGAAAATCCTAAGAATCTTTTCCTTTGTTTTCAGTGGCGCATGTGTTTTATTTTCCTATCAGCAATCATTTGCCGCTTCGTCCAGTCAATCATGCACAATGTGTGAATATATTTTTAATGATGCGACCGAATTGTATCGCGAAAATATTTTAATTACCTGGGAACAATTTGATATGGCAATGGACACGCGTTGTTCACAAATGACTGCATTATTAATGTCGCAATGCAAAAACATGATGCAACAGTATGGGTATATGATGTACGAACTGGTTACCAGTGATTTCAGCCCCAACGAAGGCTGTATCCAATTGGGCCTGTGCGACAGCGGCGAACCATGCACATGTACCCCATCATCGTCATCAACAAATATTACCGGTGGGAAAAGAAACACAACCACGTACAGTGGATGTTCCACATGTCCCGCAACACAATACAGTTGTTCATGCAACACCGATTACGCCGTGCAAAACCAAGGCACCAGCAGTTGTTCATGCAGCGTTTATTGCAGTGCCGGTAAATATTACAACAATGGTGCATGCACAGTT
Source organism: Pseudomonadota bacterium (assembly GCA_023402015.1). Taxonomy (GTDB): domain Bacteria; phylum Pseudomonadota; class Alphaproteobacteria; order Rs-D84; family Rs-D84; genus Enterousia. Next base: position 6,143 of record JAEXCU010000011.1, read on the forward strand.
TGCGCCAGTGGCATGTACAAAGGTTCGGCCGGCAATACATCATGCACAACCTGTCCGTCATCGGGTAAAACATCCGGTACGGCCGCCACATCCCACGACAGCATAACCAAATGTTATCTGGACACCGGTTCAGACGGCACGGGTTCATACGGTTTTGATCCGGTATGTTATTACACCGAATAATTAATCGTAAAAACAAACAAATACAGAAGGAAACCATGAAACACATCAGAAAATTTTCTGTTATATTTTTCGGCGCATTTGCAATAATTTTATCACATCCGTCATATGCCGCATCATCCAGCCAATGCAATATGTGTGAATATATTTTCAACGAGGCCATAGATGTTTCACAAACAATCATTACATACGACCAATTTACATATGCAATGGAAACCAGATGTTCCCAACTGGCGGCATTGATACAAAATCAATGCAAAAATATGCTGCAAGATTACGGGGAAATGATGTATGAATTATCCGATGGTTCCGTGGCACCCAATGAAGGATGTCAACAATTAGGCATGTGCGACGGGGGCAGTACCCCATGCACATGTACGTCATCATCTTCATCTGCGAACATTACCGGTGGGACGCGCACAACGGTCAGATACAGCGGATGCACAAACTGCCCTGCGACAACTTATTCTTGTTCATGCAATACAGATTACGCGGTTCAAAACCAGGGCACCAGCAGTTGTTCATGCAGCGTTTATTGCAGTGCTGGCAAATATTACAACAACGGTTCTTGCACCGTCTGCGCCAGTGGAACATACAAAGAATCCGCCGGCAATACGTCATGCACTGCGTGCCCTTCATCGGGCAAAACGACCGGAACAACCGCCGCAGCCCATGATAGTGTAAATGATTGTTATCTGGACAATGGCTCAGACACCGCGGGTGTATATGACTATAATCCGGTATGTTATTATAAATAAATAATGCGGGATTAAATCCCGCATTCTGTTTCGTTATAAAAATCCGCTGTATTGCATTTTCCACAATTTATAATATATGCCATGGCGTTTTAACAATTGGGCGTGCGTTCCAGATTCCACAATGCGGCCACCGTCCATGACGATTATCCGGTCCATTTGTTTTAATGTGGATAAACGGTGGGCAATTGCAATGGTCGTACGATTTTTCATTAAATGATTAAGTGATTGCTGAATATTCATTTCCGTTTCAGAATCCAGTGCGGACGTCGCCTCGTCCAGCAATAATATTGGCGAATTTTTTAACACTGCGTGCGCGATTGTAATGCGTTGGCGCTGGCCGCCGGACAATTTTACCCCACGGTCGCCCACAACCGTGTCATAACCATGTTCCGTTTTCATAATAAAATCGTGCGCCTGGGCCTGCTTGGCGGCATTTATTATCTGGCGACGCGATACATTGCCAACCCCATATGATATATTTTCCGCCAGACTGCGATTAAACAGTATTGATTCCTGGGGCACGAATGATATCACACGTTTCAGCGAACGTGGGCTGAATTTACGAATGTCCGTATTATCTATTTCTATGTTGCCGCATGTTGGGTCATACAAATGCATTAACAAATTTACCAATGTCGTTTTCCCCGAACCCGACATCCCAACAACGCCGATTTTTTCACCTTTTTTAATACACAGGTTAATATCCTGCAATACCCATTCACTGTCGTATTTAAATGACACATTGTTAAATTTAATCATGTCATTATATTTACAATTGCGTGAACCCGTTTTAACATCGCATATTTCTGGCGATACATGTGTCAGGTTGCGAAACGCCTGGTCGGCCGAGAAATATACTTCCAATAAATCCGGCATATCCCACACAAAATTTACCACGCATGAACGCAAACCGAAAAACGCAGTTAAAACAAACGCCACCTGGGATAAATCCATGCGACCAACAATATAAAAATACGCCGCCAAGAACATTATTATAATCAGCGTTATAAATTCCATAGTCATTGGCAGGCCGAAAAATTTCAATTGTACCCACAGATTTTTTTCTTTGGCGTGCGTCCATTTATTGAAATATTGCCCGACGTATTCTTGTTCCCGCTGAATATCACCAAAAATTTTTAAATTCAGGAAATTGGACAACATATCTATGTTCTTGCCAGCGACTTCGGATGCGGCTTCGGCCACGCGAATATGGGTTTGGGCCATTGGGCGCAGATTGCGCGCCGCATGCAGAATCCGAAACAGCAAAACGCCCCCAATCAACGCGCAAAATATGCCGTTTAATTGAAACATCATGCCAAAATTTACAATTATACCCAACAATATCGCAAACACGCGCGTGGGGTACTTAAACATTAAATTCCATGTACCGTTTATGATAAATTTGGCCTGGGATTCCAGATAACCCGCAGAATGACATTTATAAAACGCAACGGAACGATCAATCAGATATTGGTACATTTTAACATGCGCCGCCTGTTTGGTACGTGGATAAACAATGCATTCAAAAACCTGTTCCGTCAGATTGGAAACAATATAAATACCAATCCATGCCGCCAGCAGGATTAAAACCGGCATAACATCTGGGAAAGCCAGTTCCCCAATCGGCTTGGTTTCCAGCGCACCAACCACATATTTCGCCAACAATGCCGGAAATACAAAATCAGATGCTTTGTTAAAAATGCGTAGAATCCAATAACACGAAATACCAAAACGGTGCGTGCGAAAAACATCACAATAAAAACGAACCAGTGTTTTTGGAAACGCCATAATTTTCTCTCCCTAAAATAGGAAGATTATACCACAAAATGACAGATATTCCTAAATACAAATAAACCCGCCACAATGGGCGGGTTAATTTGTGGTCGGAGTGACTGGGTTCGAACCAGCGACCTCTACGTCCCGAACGTAGCGCTCTACCAGGCTGAGCTACACTCCGTAAACTTTTACGACGGGCGGATTATGCTACCACCAAAGAAAAAAATCAACCTTTTTTATTTCTTATTTATATTTTACTTGTTAAAATATTCTGGCATACTCTTTTTTGGTAGCAAAAAGGAATAAATATGTTTGCCCATAGATTTTTAACAAAAGATAAATTTGATAATTATGATGATTATATTCACAACGCGATTCCACAAATACCTGAAAATTTCAACTTTGCATATGATGTAATTGATGTATTGGCCCGCGAAGAACCGGACAAAGTGGCAATTCTGTGGACCAATGATGCCGGCGAAAAAAAGACTTTTACATTTCGTGATTTATCATTATTGTCCAACGCCGCGGCGAATTTTTTGGCATCGCGGGGACTGACCCATGGTGATACGGTTTTGATGTTTATGCGTCGCCGTTGGGAATACTGGGTTTTAATGATGGCAATGCACAAATTGGGCGTGATTCCAATTCCGTCAACAAATCAGTTAAAGGCCGAAGATATTAAATACCGCATACAAATGGCGAATGTCCGGGCAATAATTGCATATGACGACGGATATATTTTTAACGAAATTAAATCTGCCATGGGCGACGAACCGGTACCACTGATTTCTTCGGACGAAGTTGCCGATTCGTTGACCAAAATGCCGCAAACATTCGCGCGCGTACCGAACGAAAATACCGACACCATGGTGATTTATTTTACCAGTGGGACAACCGATTTACCAAAAATGGTCGCACATAATTACGTGTATCCATTGGGCCATATTAATACTGCCCTGTTCTGGCAAAGACTGTGCGATGGCGACATTCATTTTACATTATCCGAATCGGGCTGGGCAAAATGTTCATGGGGAAAAATGTACGGTCAATGGATGGCGGGGGCAACCGTGTTCATTTATGATTTTGAAAGCATTGCAACCGCGCATGATTTATTGCACGCGATTTCAGAAAACCACATCACATCATTCTGCGCGCCCCCGACGGCCTATAAAATGCTGATACACGCCGATATGTCAAAATATGACCTGTCCGCATGGAAAAAAGCAGACATCGCCGGCGAGGCTTTAAATCCCGAGGTTTATGAACGCTTTCTGGAAAAAACAGGAATTAAAATGCGCGAAGGATTCGGCCAAACAGAAACCTGTGTTATGTTATTCACACACCAGTGGTGCGAACCAAAACCGGGCAGTATGGGCATGCCCGCCGCCGGATGGGACGTGCAATTATTGGATGAACGTGGCCGCCCGGTGCCCGACGGAACGGTTGGTGAAATATGTGTTTCATTAAAAGACGGACGTCCGGTTGGTCTATTCCAGGGTTATCACAAAAATGAAAAATTAACCGCACAAACATATCGCGACGGATACTATCACACTGGCGACGTTGCATATCGCGATTCGGACGGATATTTTTGGTTTGTTGGACGTAATGACGACCTGATTAAAACATCTGGCTATCGCGTCAGCCCGTTTGAAGTGGAAAGTGTTTTATTGGAACACCCCGCCGTGCGCGAGGTTGCCGTAACCGGCATCCCCGATGCATCCCGCGGCATGGCGGTCAAGGCCACAGTTGTCTTGAACAAATACTTCCAGGGTTCAGACATTCTGGTTCGCCAATTACAGGACCATGTGCGCAGTCGCACTGCCCCATACAAATGTCCGCGCGTGATTGAATTTGTGGACAGTTTGCCAATGACAATCAGTGGAAAAATTCGTCGCGCCCTGATACGAACGATTGACAGCACCAAAACCACAATTATTGAACCGATTAAGGATTCATTGGGCCTTAGTAAAGATGAGGAAAAATAAAAATGCGGGATTAAATCCCGCATTTTTTATGCAGAATAATAACAATTGTTTGTAAACGTATACGTGCCTGTGCCATCAGACAAGTTCTGTCCTGCCCGAATATAACAACCGGTGATTCTTTGGGTGCCTTCGGGGCTGTACCCACCACTGGGACACTCGTTGCATGTGGGCACAAATGAACCCGATGCACCATAATACCCAGATACACAATCATACGTGCTGTAATGTTGAACAGTGCACATACAGCGACTGTTTAATTCATAATATCCGCATCCAATATAATTGGTGCCAGAAACATGTTGGCAACCATATTCATCGCCACAATCCACTTCGCATGACATGCCCTGTACGCCCAGTGGCCATACAATCATCAAAATGGTTAAATAACCGTACCATGATTTTTTCATTTTTTATTCCCCCCATTTGTTAAAACATAAACCGCCAAGGAAAAATTGGCGGTCGGGAGGTTAAGAAAATCATAGAATATAATGACCCCGCCAGCCTTTGGACATAGCCTGTTTTATACGCTGGCGGCCCCCCGGCCAAGCGGGGTATCACAACAAATAACGGGCGCAAATGCGCCGTCATTGTTGACGGATTACGATGCAAAAATACTGCACCGATATTCTATGGGATTTCTTACGTCCCCGAACGCACATCCCTGTGGTTCATGTGCAATTATATTAAATCTGTCCCCGTAAAACAATAAAAAATGCAGGAATTAATTTCCTGCATTTTTATCCTATAATAACACGTAGTTTTATTCTGCGAATTTTTTGATAACCAAACTGGCGTTGGTACCGCCGAATCCGAACGAATTGCTGATTGCAACATCAACTTTACGTTTTTTGGCTTTGTTTGGCACCAAATCAAAATCACCAACCGCATCTTCGGGATCCGTCAGATTGATTGTCGGCGGAACAATGCCATCGCGAATTGCCAGAACGCAGAATATTGCCTCTACTGCGCCGGCGGCACCCAACAGATGCCCGGTCATTGATTTAGTAGAAGACATGCTGACTGGTAAATTGCCAAATAATTCTTTGACCGCAGATAATTCGCCAACGTCGCCCAATCCGGTTGATGTACCATGCGCATTGATGTAATCAACGTCTGATGGTTGCAGGCCCGCATCGCGCAATGCCGCCTTCATCGCACGCAGGCCGCCTTCGCCACCCGGTGCCGGCGCAGTAATATGATATGCGTCGCCAGACATGCCGTATCCGGCAATTTCTGCATAAATTTTTGCGCCGCGCGCAACGGCGTGTTCGTAATCTTCCAGAACCAAAACACCGGCGCCTTCGGCCATGATGAAACCGTCGCGGCCCTTGTCCCATGGACGTGATGCGCCCGCCGGGTCATCATTGCGGGTTGACAATGCCTTCATTGCATTAAATCCGGCAACACCGATTTTTCCAACTGCGGCCTCGGACCCACCGGCCAACATAATATCTGCATCACCGTGCTGAATCATACGTACCGCTTCGCCAATGGAATGGGCGCCGGTCGCGCACGCAGATACAACCGACAGGTTTGGTCCCTTTAATCCATATTTAATGGAAACCTGGCCGGCGACCATATTAATAATTGCCTTGGGGATAAAGAACGGACTGATGCGGCGTGGACCACCAGTATATAATTCAACGCAATTATCATAAATTGTATTTAATCCACCAATACCCATTCCGATTGAAACGCCGAAACGTTCTTTGTCGCCGTCGTATTCCATTAATCCTGCATCACGCAATGCTTCGTCGGCGGCAACAACACCATAAACAATGGATTTGTCCATTTTGCGTTGTTCACGACCTTCTAATACTGCGTCCGGATTATATTGACCGGGTTCGGTTCCTGGAACCGGCAGACCCGCGATTTGTGTTGCACAATCTGATGCGTCAAAGGTATCAATTTTACGTACACCGGATACACCTGAAATAATATTTTTCCATGCATATTCAATTCCGGTTCCAACAGGGGAAACGATACCCATGCCAGTAATAACAACTCTTTTCATACTTAACATCCTTATTAAATGTTCAACGATATACCTTGGTATAATAACCTGTTTATGCGCGAACGTACAGAAAAAAATCCGCCAACAATAATAGATTATTGCGACGGATAATTTTTCATAATTAAATACCAAAAATTATTATTTTTTATGGGATTCAATGTATTTGATAGCATCAGCAACTGTTTTCAGTTTGGCCGCTTCTTCATCAGGAATTGTGATATCAAATTCTTTTTCCACAGCCATAACGACTTCTACAATATCCAAAGAATCCGCACCCAAATCGTTTACAAAATCAGATGTTTCTTCAACTCTTTCTTTTGGAATACTCAATTTGTCTGCTACGATTTCCTGTACTTTTTCAAAAGTTGCCATTTTTTTATCCTTTGTTTCAGTTAAATTTCTGGCCCCGCTTAGGGGCGTCATTACTTAAAACTATCATTTTATGCACATGGTGTCAAGAAATTATAACAAATAATAACAAAGTTGACAAATACGCATTCTTGAAATTAATTCATTATTTCGGTTAATAACTGGTTCATATTAACGCGAAAGTCTTCTTTGTCTGACACCCATACCAACTGGCGCATTAAAAATTTATACACGTCATCCATTGTTAAATTTGGTATTCCGGCCCGCGTGGCAACGCGGCGCCATGCCAATCGCGGATCGGTCAAATGACCACGCCCGCGGCCGGGGAAAACCCAACGTCCATCCTGGGGCAGATTCTGTAAAACAACAACCGCCGCATCGGACAAAGGCCGCGAATCCCACGTGTAATGATTAAAATCTAATTCAGACCATTGCATGGCAAAGACCTGGGATTTTGTTGCAAAACCATAAATCAACATTAAAAACGCAGCACGCAAAATTTGATTTTCTTCTTCGTTTATTGCGACGATTAATTTATTAAATCCGAATTTATTTAATGGGCGCACACGACGATTTTGTTCCACGCGTGGTAAATCAGATACCGGGTTTTCACGTGCGTACCCGGTTTCACATGCATAATTAAAAAAACTTTGCAGCAATTCCTGCATGCGGCCTGCAATCGCACGGCCGGAAATATTTGCGATAACATTCGTTATATCATCCTGGGTTATATCAGATAAATTTTTATCAAACAATGACGACAAATGTCTGTTTATTGCACGCACCAATTTTTCGCGCGAATATTCCCCACGACGTACACGGTTGGTTAAATATAAATCCAAAAATTTGCGGAATGTAATTTGACGATGACGGGTTTTCGTTTTCTGTGCCGCCTTGGCCAATATTTCCGGCACTGCCGCGCGCGCATCTTCTATGTCAATGTCGGGATAGTTTCCAATGATAATTCGTTTATCGCGGCCATGAACGCGTTTTCGCACAAAGAACGTTTTTACGCCGCGTCGCGTTATATACATGCGCAAGCGCGGATCAGATAAATCCTGGACAACATCAAACCCCGTTCGCGGCGCAGGCAAATTATCCAATATAAACGGATTAAAAAAGAACTGATGGGCCATTCGCGCCCCCTTTGCTGTTTTTATTTTTTGCGTGTCATTGCATTTTTCCAAAAAGAATTACGAACATCACACATGGACTGATATCGTGCCAGTGCGGTGTAATAACTGTGATTTTTACGACAGAATTTACATCCGATTTGCGTGCATGGCACAGACCGTTGTTCGTCAAAATGTTGGCAAAAACGCATGGTGAATGACGGAGAAGTACTGGAATTTTCAAATGGGTTTGTATTCGGAATAAAATGAACACGAATACATGCCTCTGGCATGGTTTCGCCATTTTCCGACGACGGATACGACGTTATTTTGCGACGCGCGTTGTCTGTTTCTAATTCAAACTGGTGGCATAAATACCGCACATCCCTATACGCATTCCAATTATTACGAAACAGGTTCCATTTTTTTTTGATAACAGCAAACATAACTTTGCACCTTTTCTTAGACTTTTAATGCATTGATAAACGCGCTTTGCGGTATTTCTACATTGCCAAATGTGCGCATGCGCTTTTTACCTTCTTTTTGTTTTTCCAACAATTTGCGTTTACGCGTTATATCCCCGCCATAGCATTTGGACGTAACGTCTTTGCGAAATGCCGCAATGGTTTCACGTGCAATAATTTTGCCGCCAATTGCCGCCTGCAAAGGAATTTTAAATTGATGACGTGGAATTAAATCTTTTAATTTTTCAACAATTTGACGACCACGTTTTTCTGCAAAAGACCGATGACACATAAACGATAACGGTTCCACATTTTCATCATTTACCAAAATGCAAACCTTGACCAAATCAGATGCCTGATACCCCTGGACAACATAATCAAATGATGCGTATCCCGAAGACAATGATTTCACCCGGTCGTAAAAATCAAATACAATTTCTGCCAATGGTAATTGATAAACCAAAACCGCGCGATTGCCGACGTATGAAATATTTTCTTGGATACCGCGGCGTTCAGAACACAGTGCCATAATTCCGCCCATATATTTATCCGGCATCATAATTGTTGCGCGCACCCACGGTTCTTCAATCGTTGCAATTTTCGTCAGGTCTGGCATATCAGCGGGATTTTCCAAATCAATCACACTGCCATCACGCAGGTGTATTTTATACAGCACACTGGGAACAGTGTTTATCAGGGTTAAATTAAATTCCCGGGCCAGGCGTTCGCTGATGATTTCCATATGCAGCAAACCCAAAAATCCGCAACGCAATCCAAACCCCAGCGCAGATGATTTTTCCGTTGTGAACATAAATGATGCATCATTCAGCGCCAGTTTTTCTGCGCTGTCGCGCAGGGTTGGATAATCATCGGCCTCTACTGGAAAGAACGAAGAAAAAACAACCGGAACAGATGGTTTAAACCCCGGCAATGGTTGTGCATCAGATGTGCGCGCATCTGTAATTGTATCGCCAACCTTGCAATCGTGAATAGTTTTCATTCCTGTGATAATAAATCCGATTTCACCGGTCGCCAATTCATTACAATCAATCATTTTTGGCGTAAAGTATCCGATTTTATCCACGGTATATTCAGCACCGGTTGCCAAGAATTTTATTTTTTGGCCGCGGGTTAATTTTCCATCCACCACGCGCACCAATATAACAACGCCCAAATATGAATCATACCAAGAATCAATCAGCAACGCACGCGTTGGCGCATTTTCGTCGCCATGTGGACTGGGTAATTTGTGAACAATTTCTTCCAGTAATTCTGGCACACCTGCGCCCGTTTTGCCCGATACGCATTGCGCGTCCGCCGCATCCAGACCAATAACATCGGCAATTTGTTCGCGCGTGGCGGCAACATCACTGGATGGCAAATCAATTTTGTTCAATACCGGCAACATTTCCAAATCGTTGTCCAGTGCCAAATACGCGTTGGCCAGTGTTTGGGCCTGGACCCCCTGGGTTGCATCAACCAAAACCAACGCACCTTCGCACGCAGCCAGACTGCGCGATACCTCGTACGAGAAATCAACATGCCCCGGTGTGTCCATTAAATTCAATTGATAAACCTGGCCGTCTTTGGCGGTATAGTTTAAACGCACCGTTTGGGCCTTGATTGTGATACCACGTTCACGTTCAATATCCATAGAATCCAATATTTGCGCCTTCATTTCGCGCGATTGCAGGCCGCCGGTGTATTCAATTAATCTGTCCGACAGTGTGGATTTACCATGGTCAATATGTGCAACGATTGCAAAGTTTCGGATATTATGTTGGCTCATGTAAAAACACCTAATGTATGCGGCAATGATACACCAGTATATGCGTCCCCGCAAGGTGAAATTTACCAAATATGATTATAAACAGGGCAAAAAAATTGCCCGGCGAGTTGCACGGGCGGACGATTAATAATTTATTTTTCTGAAATTTCATCTAACAAAGAATCTATGCGCGATGCACGGTCCAATGTGTCGTCATATGAAAATTGAATTTCTGGGACATATTTTTGGTCCATTTTTGCGGCCAATTCATAACGCACTGTCTTGGTAATTTCATCCAAACGATGCTGGACGACGGGAATATCAGTATTACGTGAATAATAAAATAAACGAACAAATTGCAACCCGCCGTGGGCAATGGCGCCCACCAGCGACACACCTGAAACAATTGTATCATCTGAATAATTATCACGTAAAATTTCCGCCACCAGTGTTTGAACCTTGGCTGCAATGCGTTCTGCGCGATTTGAATTTGTTTGCTTTTTCATCATTTTTTATCCCTGAAATATATAATGATTGTAAAGTAGTAAATATTAAATTACAATCAAGTAAATTTTTTTAAACATAGGAATCTGGCATGAAGTTTGCCGAATATATACTTAAAAAGGCGCAGCATCCTGCGTATTCATGGATTGTATTCATATTAACGGTTTGTGAATCTATATTTTTGTTCATCCCGCCCGAGGTTTTTATGACACCACCCATTATCGCGGATAAAAAGCGCGCGGTTCCAATAACTGTTGCGGCATCACTGGGGTCAATTGTGGGCGGTATTATCGCATACATGATTGGACTGTGGTTGTTTGATTCGGTTGGCATGTGGCTGATTAATAATTTTGCCAGCATGGAAAAGTTTCAAATGGCCCAGGATTTATTTATAAAACACGGGGTATTTATTATTGTACTGACAGCCGTAACGCCCATTCCATATAAATTAATGGCGATATGCGCGGGATTTATGGGATTCCCGGCGGCATTGTTTATCGGGGTTTCGGCGATATTCCGCACGGGCCGCTTTGCCACGGTGGCAACATTGCTGTATTTCTTTCAGGAACGCGCAAACGCAATTGTAAAAAAATATTTCTGGCCATTGACGTTGGTTGCAATAATTGTGGCCGGCCTGGGTATTGGATTAATGCTGATGCTGTGATATTAAATCAAACAATTTGTGCAAATAATTTTATTTAAAACACATATCCCAAAACCATCAATGAAATTGGTGGTTTTATTTATTGGCGATGTCGCATGGGCCCGCTATATTTACGTGTGTGTAAATTAACGGGAATCAAGTTAATAAAAAACAACCCGCACGGATTTGTATGGTAAAGATGGCTGGATTACGAACAGGCCAACGCATTTCACATAATATTTATGAATTTGTTATTCCTGCGCCCTGGTGCCCCATACAAACGCGTGTTTATACGGGATGACCGCGCCAGAAACACGGTCTTTAAAAATTATATTACCCAACCCCCTGCCCGGGCACGATTAATCAGAAAGAAACATGAATGACAAACGGGATTAAGTTTGAAACAGTTGCGAAAAACATTCCCCTGCCCGAAATTTTATTAATGATAAACAGAGAAACAGCGGTCATTGACCGCTGTTTCTCTCTCTCCTCTATGTGGGGGGCCATGTGGGATGCCGCCCCGTCCCATCCTCCCTCGCGGGAAACTTATTCAACCCAAATTGTGGCGTACGTTGTTCCGGTTGCAGAACCCACCGGAATTTGTACATTACCCTTTGTAACGGCAACCTTGCCGTCCGTCTGGGAAACCGCTGTTACAACGGCGCCGGTACCGGTACTGGTGCTGTCCAGTGCATTAATCTGGGCCTTGGTTGCATATGTCGCCGCCGCATTGGTTTTTGTTTCCATATCTGCGATTGCGGATTTTGTTGCGTACGTGGACACAATGTTATTACCACTGGCGTCGGCCGTTGCCTTGGCCGCCGTGCCGGTTGTGCTTAATTTGCCGTCCAATGCCGCACTGACAACTTTGTTCTGAACAGGATTCGTGCTGGTGCCACTTAATGCAGTATCCACAGTTATCGCAGCCGGGATTGTAGGCTTATCAGACAAATCGTCATATGAACCAGATGTCGCCACCGTGGCCAGACCGGAAACTTTGCCACTGGGGATTGTGGGAATATCGGTCGCTGTTAATGCGGCACTGCCCGTGACCAATCCCTTGGTATCATATGTAATTTTTGTTCCCGTTCCCGCTGTAATTGCAGCGTTGGCCACAACCTTGGAATTTGCCGCAGTTTGTGCGGCATCCGCAGCGGCCTGGGCATCATCTGCGGCACTTTGCGCCGCCGCGGCCGCGGCCGTATTGGATGCGATTGTTGCCGCATAACCATCATAAGTTGTTATCTTTGCCGCCGTTATTCCAGAATTTGCCGCCGCCAATTGTGCCGTGGTCAAAGAGGCCTGTTTACCCGCCAGGGCGGTATTTATTACCTTGTTCTGGACTGGGTTTGTACTGGTCGCACTTAACGCGAAATCAACCGTTATTGCGGCTGGAATTGTGGGTTTGTCCGTCAGATTATTGTATGAACCGGTCGTTGCAACGGTTGCCAAATCACCGGGTTGAACCGCCGAGTCCGCGGTCGCCTTGACCTGATTCAATGCCGCAGTTGTCGCCAAAGACTTAACAACGGTATCAACATAGGCCTTGGAGGATATATCGGCATTCGCCGCACCCGCAACCAAAATTGCAACCAAAGATACTGTAAAAATACTTGTTATTTTTTTCATGACTGATTTTATTTAATTATATTACCACACTCTGTTTACTTTATACTATCCGCGGCGCAAAGTTCTGATTGGTATGGTTCGGTTCCACGAACCATACCATTATCAGATTGAACAATTATCTTTGTACAACTTCCCATTCAAATGTGGTTCCGTTTGTTGTCAGAACACATTTTGCATCAACTGCTGAACATGCTGTCTGCGGTTTTGGAATGGCCTTGCCAGCCGTTGTGTTCGCGGTATCTGCCGTTGCCTGGGCCGCATCTGCTGCATCTTGGGCATTGTCTGCCGCGGTTTGTGCAGTTGCCGCCGCCGCTGTGTTGGATGCGATTGTTGCCGCATAACCATCATATGTTGTTACCTTGGCCGCTGTGATGCCGGAATCTGCCGCCGCCAATTGTGCCGTGGTCAGAGTATCCTGTTTGCCATCCAAACCATCGCTCAATGCAGTTTTTGTTGCATATGTTGCCGCTGCATTAGTTTTTGTTTCCATATCTGCAATTGCGGTTTTGGTTGCATATGTTGCGGTGGCATTTGCTTTGGTTTCATATGTTGTTGCAACATCAGCACTCTTGGCATAATCGTCCAGGTCAGCTGCCTGTAATGCTGTATCTGCTTTGGCACCCTGGGCCGCGGTTGCGAAATCCGCCGCGTCATGTGTTACAACGTCGCCATATGTTGCAACTGTTGCCGCTGTGCCCTTGGCCGTTGCGTTAACTTCGTTGATTGCAGCAACCGTGTTTCCTTTGGCTGTTGTTGTCAATGTGGACAAAGTACCAATGTTTGTTAATGCCGCCGATGCATTTGTGGATGCAGTGTTTGCGACACCTTCTGTTGACTTGACAGCATATGCTGCGTCGGCCGCTGTTTTTGTCTGATACGCATCCAAATCTGCGGATTGCAATGCGCTGTCGGCTTTACCCAAAGATGTTACGATATCGTCGGCCAATTTTGCCTTGGTTACGTTTTTATCTGTAATCTGTGCGGTTCCAACGGCATCCAATTCTGCCAATGCGCCCAAATCTGCTGTGTTTGCCTTGGCCTCCAAACCGGTTGTTAATTCAGTTTTGGTTGCAGCGTCTGTAATGCCATATCCAGCCAATGTTGTTGCTTTGTCGGCTTTGCCCGCGATGGTTGTATTTTGTGTTGTATTCTGCGTGTCAACGTATGCCTTGGACGCGATTTCCGCGTTCGCCGCACCAACACCGACCACGGTCAGTAAAGTTGCAAAGATACCTGCTGTTAATTTTTTCATTGTTTTTTCCTTTCTTTCGTTTGGTTAGTTTTTTTTGTTAAATTCTTATTTTACCGGATTTGTTACCTCTACCCATTCCAATGCGCCACTGGTGTTAACAGATAATACGCATGTTCCAGATGCAGCGGTGCAATTTGTGGACGGTTTTGGAATTGCATAATCTTCAATTTGTTCAACCGTTTCCGTTTTGGTGTATGCATCCGTAATGCCATATCCGGCCAAAGTTGTTGCTTTGTCTGCTTTGCCCGCAACGGTGGTTTCCATTGTGGTAATTTTGTTGTTCATTTCTTCAAAATTACCTTCGGTCGCCATACCGTCTGTTTTGGTTTTCAATTCATTAACAGCCGCGACGATTGTCTGTGCAGTTGTTGTCAATGTACCCGTACCAACTGTACCCTGCAATGTGTCAATTTCACCTTCGGCGGTGGAAACGCGCGATGTCAACGCGGTTAAATCTGTTTGTGATGCCTTGGTTGCCAAACCATCAGTCGTGCTGTTAACTTTGCCGGCCAATGTATCAACATCACCCTGGGCGGCGGCGGCGGCATTTCCTGCGGCGACGGCTTTGTCATCCGCGGCCTTGGCGGCGGCGGCGGCGTCTGCGACACCTTTGACCAATCCAGACGTTTCATCGCCAACAACTGTTTCCAACGCATCAACGTCTTTCTGGGCGTTTTCGGCCGCGTTTTTTGCAGCGGCGGCGTCTGTGGCGGCCTGGTCAGCCTTGGCGGAAATACCCGTTTCGGCATTATTTAACGTATCATCTAAATCTGTAATTTGTTTGGTTATGTTGGTGATATTTGTTGTAATACCTTCAACCGTTGACTGGGTGGCATACGTATCACCAACCGTTGTCATAATGGCTGTTTCTTTGTCATCAACATACTGTTTGCTGGCAATCTGTGTGGTCGCCGCGTTTGCACCGGCACTTAACATAATTGCAGCCATAGCACCCGAGAAAGCAATTTTTTTGTTTTTCATCTTTTACCTTATCCCCAGAATCAGAAATTGCAGGACCATAACTTGTTTCCAAATCCGTCCATAAATCACGTCATCCTTGTTTAATAAACCACTTCAAACCATGCCTTTTCGCCATTTGAAACGGCCAGAACATGGTCCCCCGTACGTGGCGCATCAGACGTGCTTACGGCCTGGTCCGCCTTGGTCAAAGATGCCTGAACATCTGTGGCCAGTTTTGTTTTTGCGATTGCCGCGTCATCGGCAACATCCGCATTTACAATTGCACTTTTGGTTGCCAAGGTACCCAGACTGGATTTATCTGCCTTGGTTGCCAATTGTTCATTGACATATGTTGTGTCGGCCTTGGTTGCCAGTACGGTTTCAACGCCTTCCAGGCCGCCAACGGTTATGTCTTCTAATTTTTTATCAATTTGTGTGGTGGTATACGCATCTGTAATACCATATCCGGCCAATGTGGTTGCCTTGTCCGCCTTGGCCGCAACCGCAGTTGCCGCATTATCAGCCGCCGTTTTGGCCGCAGTCGCATTTGTATTTGCAGTGGTTGCCAATTCTTTGGCCTCGCCCGCGGCAGTATTCGCAGCCGTTGCATTTGTATTCGCCGTTGTTGCCAGCGTCTTGGCCTCGCCCGCGGCAGTATTTGCCGCGTTCGCAGTAGAATTTGCAGCGCTGGCCGTGCTTAGCGCACTGGCCGCCGCCGTTGCGGCATCACCGGCCAAATCATTGATTTCGCCAATTTCTGTATTAATGGCATCAACGCGTCCGGCCAACGTATTAACCGTTGTGTTATCTGCCTTGGCCGCCAAATCTGTTGTTGTCGCATATCCCGCCAATTGTGATTTGTCTGCCTTTAATTCCAACGCCGAATTTACATCTGCGGTTTTTGCATATGCCTTTAACGCTTCGCCCATATCACCGGCAACAACGTCGGCAACTTTTTCATCAACCTGGCCCTTGGTGTAAACATCCGCCACATTGGCCTTGGTTTCCAATTCTGCCTTGGTCGCCAATGTCGTTAATTCGGTTTTGTCTGCTTTGCCCGCCAAATCGGTCGTGGTCGCCATATCCGCGATATCAACCTTGGTTGCATATCCGGTCAACGCCCCTGGCTGTAATGCCGTTTCCGCCAACGCCCCCTGGGCCGCGGTCGCATAATTCGCGGACGCCGTCGCAATCGCAGACGCAATCGCCGTATTCATTGCAGCGGTCGTCGCATATGACGCGGCAATATCCGCCGTTTTTGCATATTCGCTTAAATCAATACTGGCCGCATCACCGGGTTCACCCTTGTCCCCTTTTTCACCCTTTTCACCCTGGGGACCCTGGGGACCTGTGATATCATTCTTAGAAATCAAAACATTCCATGTTGTATCGCCAACATAACGCCATAATAAATTGTCATCGTTTGAACCGATTTCAACTTCACGACCGTCTTTGCCGGCAACAGTATTTAATTCATCTTTTAAATTTTCAACATCAACGTAAATTTCATTGGTTGTGTCATCAATAATAATGTACCCATCCGCAGTCGTGTTTAACAAATCCTGCTTTTCCAGCAATTTATCCGAAAACGCAATATCGGCATCTTGCAATTTATCAACATCACGACGAACCTGATCCACCTGGGATTGCAAATCTGCGGCCGTACCCGGATCCATAGAACCACCACCGGTTGAACCACTGGATGAATTGCCCGGCCCCTGGGGTTTAATAGAACTGCCACCACTGATTGATGTTCCGCCACCCAAATATTTTCCGATTGATAAACGCGGTGTTGTCGCCACGCGACCGGACGTTGTTGTCCCAGCAGAAGGCTTGGCAACCGTTCCGGTTTTACCGGTTGTTGGCGTGACGCGCACAGAACCACCGCGCGCCGCAGCAATCGCATTAGAACCAGACGATGTGTTTGCCGCCGCCGCGCTGGATGCGCTGTTATAGGTTCCACTGCCCCCCAGCGACCGAACCGACGAAGCACCATATGCACCAGATACGGTCGTGCACAGCACACAAACCATTGCCAACGTTGATATTTTCAGTTCGTTTTTCATAAAATCTCTCTACCTAGTAAGATAATATCACATTTGTGCGAATCGGGTCAACTATTTTCCCAGACTAAAATTCATATCTCAGCCCGACAGATATGGAATTGTCCAGAATCAGGCCGATTTTATTTTCCAAATAGTACTGGTTATTGTCATATGTTTCAAAATGACGCGTCTGTTTTGTTCCACTGAAACCGGCGAAACGATACCGCAAATCCAATACCAGATTATCATCCAATTTTGTTGTATAACCCAGCATTACGCCCGCCATCGGTGATACAGATGTTTTTGTTCTGTCGCCTGGGATAAAGAAATTTCCGTCCAATTGCGTAATTGGTATCGCCATACCAACACCGGCACCAACATACAAACCATTTGTAAAGTCATAATAACCATTTGCCATTACATATGGCGCAGACAATTTAAATTCTGTTCCTGCATCTTTATCACTGAATTGTCCGATATATCCAGCCTCTAATTCACCGCGCCAGAAATATCCGAAATGACGTCCCGCCGACAATGATCCAGTGAACACAGGTTCAAAAGAATATTTATCGTCATCAAAATCCGCGTTTGCCAACGGCCAATCAGATTTATATTTATTTTTCCAATTCAGGAAACTGGCCTCCACGCGACCGACAACATACCAACCGGTTTTTGCCTTGTCTGTATAATCATATGTAATGTTATATCCGCCACGATTATCGCGTTGAATATAACTGGGGGCCGCATGCGCCGCACCAGTGGTCAAGCCGACCAAAACAAATAAAGAAACCAATTTTTTCATGATTATCCTTCCTCCAAATTTTTTCCTAAGTATATCACAATTTCAGACCTTATCCAAAACATAAAATATGCTGTTGACTTCTTTTCTGTTATTTTGCTACATTTTTTATAACACTATTAAGTAGGAAAGGATTAAAAATGAAAAAAATTTTATCAGTTATCGCATTGTTGGGACTGGCCGCGTGTTGCGGAACGCCGGATAAAATTAACGGCGACCAGGTTTACTTTGCGTTTGATTCTGCGGCAATTACGCCATCTGCACGTCAAGATTTGGAACAACAGGCATTGTTCTTGAAAAAAAATCCAAATGTAGAGATTGTATTACAGGGCCATTGCGACGAACGTGGTTCCACAGAATATAATTTGGCATTGGGTGCATTGCGTGCCGGAAACGCGGCCCACGTTTTAATCAAAGACGGTATTGAACCAGACAGAATTAAAACAATTTCGTATGGCAAAGAAAATCCGCAGTACCCAGGTACAGGCGAAGAAATCTGGGCCAAAAACAGAAATGTAACGACCAAAGTTATTGATGAATAAAAATCGCCCATTTGGGCGATTTTTTATTTGGTTATTTTTTATCAAAAAGCCAAATATTATCACCGAGCAAATTTATAAAAAACTTTCGGTTTGACGGAAAAATCTTTTTTTACTACTATGCATATTATGGAAGATAATACAGCAATTTCTTTTGCAAATGTTGGCGCGGAATATGACGGCGCACGCGAAGTTCTGACAGATGTTTCTTTTAACATCAGTGGGGGTGCATTTTATTTCCTGTCTGGTGCATCGGGGGCGGGTAAAACAACGCTGTTGCGTCTGATATATCAATTGCATCGCCCCAGTCGCGGTCAAATAAAATTATTCGGTCAGACCACAAATGACATGACGCGTGATGACATTGCGCGCCTGCGTCATAAAATGGCAATTGTTTTTCAGGAATATTCATTGCTGTCCCATTTATCGGTTTTTGACAATGTTGCATTGCCATTGCGCGTGCGCGGCCTGCCCGAGGCAAAGATAAAAAAACTGGTGGCCAAGGTTTTGGAATGGGTCGGCCTGGGGAAATATGCCGATGCAAATCCCCGCGCCCTGTCTGGCGGTCAACAGCAGCGCGTATCCGTTGCCCGCGCGATTATTGTCCAGCCGGCAATTTTACTGGCCGACGAACCGACGGGTAATTTGGATGATGAAAATGCATCGCGTTTAATGGAATTATTTATTCAGATGAACAAAATGTTCGGCACCACAATTATATTGGCCACGCACAGTAAAAAATTAATGGATACATATAAATTCCCGGTTATTCATGTTGAAAATCATCGGGTCAGTTTTGTTGGAAATAAAACATCCACACCCGCGGCCGAAACCAAAAAGGTATGGAAAGGCCCCAAACCGCAAAATTATTTTACAGAATTATCAAAACAGTTTGACGATATTGGAAACGCATAAATGAAAAAACCGATTGTATTTTCACTGGTTCGCGATCAGTCAATTTTTATGACGGCAATTATGTCATTGCTGACATTTTTATCTGTGCTGGCATTGGGTATTGCATTATCAATTGGCACCGGTGTCATGCGTTGGAATGCCCAGTGGGATTTATTCGCAACTGTTCAGGTTATGAACAAAGATAACGCACCGGCCGTTAAAAAAATCTTGAACGACAACCGCGACAAAATCGCAACAATAAATGAATTAACGACCGACCAAATGCAGGATTTATTGCGCCCATGGATAACGGGTGGTGGCGCGTTGAAAAATTATTTGCCACAAATGTATGAATTAAAATTTAAAACCAAATCCGATTTGGCCAATGTCGCCCAGGAAATTTCCAAACATGCACGTTTCTTGACCCACGCCCAGGCATTAAAGACATCCACCAACGCGGGATGGAAAATGATTTTGATTTCTGGATTGGTTTTGGCATTAACACTGGGGGCGATTGGTGTATGCATTTCATACATTGCACGAAACACCGCATTATTACATCGTCGTGAATTGGAAATATTAAATCAAATTGGCGCAACCGATTCGTTTGTTGCACACCAAATGCAGATTATTGTCGCCAAAATATGCGCTGTTGCGGGACTGGCGGGATTTGCGGTGGCGGTTCCTGTATTACTGCTGATATTGTCGGCGGCGCATTCCGCGCGCATTGGATTAATGGCAATGCTGGGATTATCAGGTGGTGGATGGATTGCATTGGTGCTATTACCGGTTTTGATTATTGTATTTGCAATTTGGATAACACGCCGTACAACATTAAACATTCTTAAAAATAACTGATGAAATTTTTAACGCCGTCTTTATTAATTCTGTCGTGTTTTGTATTGGGTGGAATGATGTTTAAATCAATGGCCCCATCCCGTTGCGCGACAATTTTGCCAGATGACAGCATATTCGTCCTGACGGGTGATGCGCGGCGCATTCCGTTCGCAATGCGATTGCTGCGCAAATATCCAGATGCAGATTTATATATTATCGGTGCCGGCGCCCAGGGATCTTTTGATATGGCACGACGCGTTACAATTGAATCCGATTCGAAATCCACATATCAAAATGCATTGGCAATCAAAGAAATTGCCCAGCGGGCCGGTCTGGACAGATTGGTGATTATTACGACCGAAGACCACATGAACCGCGCGCGTTATTTGATAAAACAGGAAATGCCATATGCGGAAATTGTGGCCTGCCCTGCGACACTGGCGGGAATGCCACCTGGAAAAAGACTTGAACGATGGGCCACAGAATATATAAAATACATTGCAACAATGTTGGGAATCAAAGAAAGTTAAAAGGAAGTCTGAATGTTAAAAACAATTGCTTTTAAAATAATACTGGGATTGTATTTCGTGTTATGGTCGCCAATTTTATTGGTGGGATTGGTAAATAAAAAATTAACGACATGGTTGGTACGCACATGTGCAAACGGTGTTTTGATGCTGGCACGTGTGGTTGGTGGCATTAAATACCAGGTTCATTATCCATGCCCAGAAGAAGACGGCGTTCCAGCGGCACCAAATGAAAACAACCGCCTGGATGGCAAGGCAATTGTTGCCGCAAAACATATGTCTATTTTGGAAATTGCCGTTCTGTCAAACGTGATTCCAAATTCATTTTTTATTATTAAGCGTGAATTGCTGTGGATTCCAATTTACGGTTGGGCGTTTTGGCGTATGGGGTTGCAACCTGTTAACCGCGCGCGTGGTGCAACCAATATGCAGAAATTAACAAATGCGGTTGCAAAAAAAATTATGGACGGCCAGGTTTTAATCATTTTCCCCGAAGGAACCCGTGCAAAACCAGGCCAGCATATTCCATTGCGTCGCGGCCTGTTGTATTTGGCGCACCAATTAAAATTGCCGATTTTGCCGGTGGGAACTGATGCCGGTCTGTATTGGCCAAAACATGGAAAAATGCGCCGCGGCACCGCGAATGTTTGGTTTGAACCATTGTTGCCATGCAATGCATCACTGGACGAAATCAGCGGCGCAATCAACCGCCACAGTGCATAAGAAATTAATCCCGGGCCACCGGGATTTTTTATTTAATCTTTACACTTTGTCATTTTTATATTACAGTTTAATTGTTTCGGGGCGTTCCCGGGACGAGGACTTGAAACCTCTCTTATAACGTGGTGCATCGCGATAGTATGCAAACAATCTCCGGCCAAATGGGTTGGAGGGTGGTGATATACATGAATAATCCACGCTATTTTATAAGATAGTTTCAAGCCTCCAACCACCTGATTTTTTCGGTGGTTTTTTCATTCGTACGAAAGAAAAGGAGGTTTGAATGAAAAAATTTATGCGTATCTTTTTGCTGGGGCCCGGATTAATCATATCTTATCATGCAATGGCAATGTCAGATAACACGATTCAAATCTGTGATACGGGACAATTCCCCGATGATATCGCATGTAAATTATACCTGGCGGGTTATACAATTTCATCCACAATGGCATGCAGTATGTGCACAGATATAATGGGTTGTGTTTATGATAAAATTTACAATATGGGCACAACAACATCATCCGCATTACAGGAATGTTATGATAACGAAGGCTATGACAATGGTGATGTTGCAGCAATATTTAACATCATTGCGGGCGGTGATACCACAAATTTGGATGTTAATTTATCAGGGGGCAATTTTATCGCCGCATGCCAAAATTATTCTTTGTGCCAATGTTGGATTGGTACATATGGCGCAAACGGCGAAAATATTGTGTGCAATGATTGCCCACAAAACGGATGGTCCGCCACCGGTGCCACATCCATAACCCAATGTTATATGATACCCGGTAATTCCAGTGATACAACAGGCCAATTTACATATACCGCAAATTGTTTTTATACAAATTAAATTATCGCCCCAAATCAGAAATTGGGGCGCGCGATATATTACAGAATAACGTTATACGTTATTGGGTTGATTAAACAGACGAACAAATTCTTCGGGACTGGTGCTAGTTGTTATTAATATTTTGGATATTAATTTCGTAGAAGGCCAACGTGGTTTGCCGTAAACTGTCCACCGTTTACTTTTGTTAAACGTGGTCGGATCCAAACCGCAATAAATCGCCAATCTGGAACAAGACATTTTATTTCGGGTTGCAATCATATCAATGGCATGCCATATTTCTGCATGAGTCATTTTCTCTCCCCCTTTTTTAATACAGGAATAAGTTGTAATTTTGATTGATAAAACAAATGTATTCAATGGTTAATTCTTTGTAAAAATTCCTATTATTGGTTAAAAGAAAAAATGATTGTTGACTTACCGGGTGTAAAACCGTAAAATTTATATGATTTATACCAGAAAACCATGGAATTTTGATTAAATTCCCGGTGAATAATGTGCCTAATGCAAACCTCCGTTTATAATAGGTTTTATCGCCTGTAAAAAAGTCCTGGATTTCTGCATTTTTTTCTCCTCTTTTTTCGCCGAATCCAAACGGAGGATTACTTTCTTCTTTTATTTTAATCGTATCGTTAACGTCAACATGCATTTTCCGACCTGCATTTGGATATGGATACATGTGTCAAATGGATGCAGATTGCGCAGCCGGCCAAAAATGCTGTAATGGTTTATGCTATCAAGAAGATTACGAAGGCGATTGTCCCAGTGGTGGTGGCGGTGGCGGCGGCAGTTGCGGCAGCAGCGGTTGTTATTGCGTAAATTCCAATTCATGTTGGGACGGGTATTATTGTAAACTTAATTCCGGTGGTACATCAGGCACATGCCAACCAATTCCCGATTGTTCCCAGGGTTGCACAAATTGCGATACAACCACCTGGACATCATACAGCACCGGATATCAATCACGCGTTTATGCCACATGTGATTGCACAACATGCAGCAAAAGAACACAATATCGTTGCGCGGCGGGTTATTATGGCACCCCCAGCACCGGAACCAGCGGTTGTACCAAATGCCCGTCATCCGGTACATCACGCGAAACGTGTACCGCGGGCAGCACATCTGCAACATCATGTTATTTACCGGCCAGTGTATTTATCAGCGATGCGGCAGGTAAATATCAATTTACAACGAATTGTTTTTACACAAATTAACCAAAATCCCACGCTGGTGGGATTTTTATTCACACCACCCTGCCCGGCGGCCGCCATTATATGGGCGGCCCAATTTTTCATTTATTAAGACAATCCCAACATCACGACCATTGGGCATGATAACGTTTGCATCAATTCTGCCCAGATATTTATCATCTTTGATATTTGCCAGTTCAACGCGACTGCCAATCGGAATTAATTCACCCAATCTGTCCCGCGCACGTTTTGCGGCGACAATTTCCGCCGCGCATTCACCATGAATTTCAGGTGTATCAATATTTATCAAACGAACACGCACGGGAATACTGATGTCATCATCCACATGTGCAAAACCTGCAAAAGTATCACCATCAAAAATATATTCCACCGTCGCCGGCATGGCATATGAATTCATGCAGTAAAACAACATAAAAATACTAAATATTATTTTCTTCATATAATCATCTTAATAATTAAATAAAATAATTAAAAGTAAAACCGCCATTGGCGGTTTTACAGTCATTAGGGTAATTTCGGGGACCAGGTGGGTTCCACACCATTAACATCATCAGGCAATTCAATGTCATATACATTTTGACCGGTAATATCAACACTGCGGATATGACTGATGCGTTCTATGCCGTCCAATGCACGTTCTGTTTCATAATAAACAACGCGGCGACTGCCCGGGGCCCAGGACGGGGCCTCCATATACCAACCACCGGCCAATATTTTTTCATTGCGACCGCGTGGATCCATAATGCCGATATAAAACGTATTATCGGCCATTTTGGTAAATGCGATAAACTGGCCATCGGGCGACCACGCCGGCGTGGCATAACGACCCGCCCCGTATGTCAGGCGATTTTCCACGCCCGTTTCCAAATCCAAAACGTGAATTTGTTGATTACCGGAACGGTCTGAATTAAACGCCATTTTTTTACCGTCCGGGGAATAAGACGGACTGGTATTTAATGAATTGCCAAATGTTAATTGACGCAGCGCTTTGGATTCAATGTCATATTCATAAATATGTGTGATTCCATTTTTAACCAAAGATAACGCAATCTTGGTTCCGTCGGGTGAAAAACGCGGTGCAAAGTTCATCCCGCCAAATTGCCCCAGGCGTCGTTGTTCACCGGTATCTAAATCCAATGTCCAGACCATTGGATCGTCATCGCGGAACGATAAAAATACAACTGTCTGCATGTTGGGTGAAAAATGCGGCGACATAACAAAAGTTTTTTTATCAGACAAATAACGCATACCATGACCGTCTTGGTCCATTATCGCCATTCTTTTTACACGATTATGTACCGGGCCGGTTTCGGCGATAAATACAATTTGCGTATCAAAATATCCGATTTCACCGGTCAGGCGTTCATAAATTGCGTCCGCCATAATATGGGCCAAACGCCGCGCAGATTTCCGGGAAGATACCAGTGATTGCGCCTCTATCTGTTCTTTGCCATTAATATCCCAGACATAGAATTCCAATTTATACTTGCCACCGGCCTGAGCAGATAATTCGGCCTGGACCAATACCTGGGCCTTGATTGCCATCCATGATTGAAAGTTCGGTAATTCACCCATTTTTACATACTCAGGAAATGCATCATGCGAAACAATGCGAAACAATCCGGTGGATTTTAAATCTGATTCAACCACGCCACGTATCATCGCGGCATCTTTGGTGGAAACATCACCTTTGACCTGAAACTTTTGCACGGCAACCGGAATGGGTTCCGTCGCCCCGGCAATAATATCCACCTTTAATTCACCGCGCGCTGGAATAATTACCAGGGTGCACAATACCAGAAAAGACATTAATTTTTTCAACATACGGGTTTCCTTTCCATAAAAACAATCATTCGTAATTTTATATACATATTATTAAAAAAGCAAGGCCGCCCACCAACCATTTTAATCCCAACGGTCCTGGGATTTTATCACCCACACATCAAAATTAATCGCATTTTTACAACAATACACCTGCCCACACGAACGACATTACACACGTGATTACAGACGCAATTACAAATGTATTGACATACGCCAATACAATGTTATAGTCATCTGTAAAGACGTCAGTATTGTGGTTTGTATAGGAGATTGTGTATGCCAAACGTTATGCAGCAATTGTTCATTATGAACATAGAATCATTGCTGAAAGAATATGCGGCCTATCGCACTTTTAATAAATCAGATTGCGTTATAAACATGCGCATTCCGCGTCCAATTTTGGACCGGATTAAGCAATTGGCTGAACAACAACACGTTCCATATCAGTCATTAATATCGTCGGTATTATTTTCCCTGGCGAACATAGAAGACGGAAAATAACCCCCGCATTTCTTTTTCATTTTTTCGCTCTTTATTGCTGCTGCACGCGGTTGCCGAAACAATAAAAAATTTTATTTAATAAATTTATATTTAATTTCGTCGTCCCTATTTCCGTCTGGACCACCCACGTAAATTTCATTTGCGCGGGGCCCGGACGCAGGAATGACAAATTGGGGGAACGTAGTAAAGACAAATGAAAGTATGCGGGAATGACAAAATCAGCAATTCACGTATCACTATCTCATTGCAACGAAGTACAGTTTATTCACCATTGTCATTGCCAGGACCAATGCCATTTTCCCCTTTGTCATTGCCAGGACCAACGGGACGAAGCAATCCAGTTTATTAATGAACTTTGCTACCTTATATAATGATTACCGCGGTCGTTTCACTCCCTCGCAATGACAAAAGCGAATAAAACAAAAAACGGGGCGCCATATTGGCGTCCCGTTTTTTGTTTTTATTATTGACTATTACCAGTTCATGATAATCTGGCTGCAACCGATTGCATTCATACCGGTTGAGCTTAAGAAGAACTGCAAAACAACCCCGATACCAAACAGCAATACAAACCCAACCAGCATACCGGTACCCTTGTCTTTCAGGTCATCTTTTTTAACATCACCCTTGGAAATATATCCCCATGCCCATCCGGCAATTGTAAACGCCGCACCAACGAATGCCAGTGTACGCAGAATTTGGAACACGCCATGCATTTGCTGTATCAATGCGCACAGACCACTGTTGTTAACGCCCGGGGCCGCAAACGCCGCCGTGGAAACCATAACGCCAATCAGCGCCATATTTATTTTTTTTGCCAATTTTTTCATATAAAACCCCTTTCCTTTTCTGTAATTTTATCATAAATTTTGCCACCATTCAAGCATCATAAACGTCATAAAAAATCGCCGCCAAATTTGGCGACGATTTCAGTAATGCGCATTTGTTCACTTAGATTGCCGGAACAATAATATATCTGCGTTTCAAAACCGGCTGGTTGCATGCTTGGCATGGGCATGTTGGTGCAACATCGGCCGCCTGGGTCAGAACTTTGCGTGCCGGTTGCGGAATTAAACCTTCGTTGTCGCGGTTGAATAAATCGGCACAACGTGTATTGCGGTAAACAACTTTTTTGTTTGCGTCCATTCCGGAAATATCGCGGGAATAATTACGGCCATATTCGCCGGCATAATAAATGCAGTCTTCGCCGTCTTGGGTGTATCTGACACCGCCCTTGTAATAATCATAATAACCACCACATCCGGCCAATGCCGTCAGGGCCAAAACAGAAACAAACATTTTCTTCATAACACGTGTCCTTTTAAAATCGTTTTATACCCTGTCCATCTCCCCGATTCGTATGTATTTATTGTTGCACAAAAACCGACGTTGTCAAGGCGCAGGTAAAAAATAAAGGCGCGAAATAATTAGAAATATGCTATAATTTCCGCAAAGGTGAAAATATGAAATATACAGATTTTGGATTGGTAAATACGCGCGAAATGTTCGCGGATGCAATTGCCCGCGGATATGCGGTACCGGCATTTAATTTTTACAACATGGAAACGATGCAGGCAATTTTATCCGCCGCCCGCGACACGCACAGCCCTGTTATTTTGGCGGTATCAGAATCGGCATTAAAATATATGGGCGGCGATACATTAATGGGAATGATTTCCGGCCAGAAATTAACACCGTCTGACGGGGTTGCATTGCATTTAGACCATGGGTCTTCATTTGTTGCATGCGCGACGGCGGTTGATTTGGGATTTTCATCCGTCATGATAGACGGCAGCAGCCTGCCATACGATGAAAACATCGCCCTGGCCCGCCGCGTTGTGGAATACGCACATAAAAACGATGTATCAGTAGAGGCCGAATTGGGCCAATTAACCGGTATCGAGGACGAAAACACATTCAGCGATATTTCCAGTTATACAAACCCGCGCGATGCAATTAACTTTGTCCAGGAAACAGGAATTGATTCCCTGGCCATTGCAATCGGCACCAGCCACGGCGCATACAAACGCAAAGGCGATGATGAAGAACTGCGATTTGATATTTTAACGGAAATTGCGGCGGCATTGCCCGAATTCCCATTGGTATTGCATGGCGCATCAACAATTCCCGGCCAGTTTGTTAAAACCATAAACGAATTCGGCGGTGAATTGTCCGGTGCACGCGGAATTCCGGCGGAACAATTGCGCCGCGCCGTAGAGATGAACATTTGCAAGATTAACATAGACAGTGATTCCAGATTGGCATTCACCGCATCGGTGCGACTGAACCTGGCCCAGCATCCGACAAACTTTAACCCGCGCGAATATTTATCGTCAGGCCGCGGCGCAATGCATGCAAATTGCATTGCCGAAATCCGCGACATCATGGGTTCAGAAAACCGGATTTAAAAATTATGCCAAATAAATTTAACATTGAAAATATTCATGACGGCACCCAACTGACAATTGAAAACCAAAATTATGTGGTGGTCGGAATGGCGCAGTATAAAACGCATGACGGCGCAACATATTATAAAATATTTCTGTCAGACAATCATGTAATCTGCACAGATTCATCCAATGATGACGTACTGGAATTTGGTCATGAAATTCCCCCTGTGATTTATGAAGCACCCTTTCCAAATGAAATAGAATATGGTGGCGAAATTTATTCATTGGATATATCCGCGCATCAGATTTTACAAAAAAAATTCTTTGGCATTGTGGAAAGCGATTGCGATTTTTGGGATTATAAAAATGACGACAAAAAAATTTCTGTCGGCATTTTATGCCCCAGCAAAAAACGCGCAGATGTAGCAATTAAAATGATTAATAAAAACCTGATTCAAATAACCAAAATTTAAGTATTTGCAAAGTTAAAACGCATATTATATAATTCCCATGCATCGGCCGATTACCGATGCGGGGTGTGATAACCCTTTAAGACACTTTTTACTCCACATTGGTTGGAGGGTCGCGAATATCCAATAAGCGACACTATTGTCTTAGTAGTTATCAACCTCCAACCGCCCTTAATCACGGCGGTGTTTTTATTAACTGGATTGCCACGCTGCACTTCGTTTGCTGGCAATGACAATTCTCTGTCATTGCGAGGGAGTGAAACGACCGCGGCAATCCATACAAAAAACAGAGAGGAAAAAACATGACAACATTAATTGATTCAAAATACGTCGGCGCAGCGTTGTGCTGTGCACGACGCAACGCAGCGTTCAGTCGGATAGAGGCCGCCAGAATGCTGAACACATCGTACCAGGAATTATTACGATACGAACATGGCCAGGCGGTTATACCGCGGGCGATGCTGCACAGTTTGCTGACATTGGGATTTATGATGATGCGCGCGCGAAACTTTGTCCGCAACCAATAACCAATCCCCCATGACGGGGGATTTTTACAAAGCCATATAACAAAATTTGCCCTATTGCCAATCAGTTAAATCATCATCTTCGCCATAACTGGCATAGCAAAAATCACTGAGGATACCGCTGCCCGTTTCATCCGAAAAATTGCCGGGCACCAAAAAACACGACGTAATAAAAATTGAATTTTCATATGACAACCCATTCATGGGACATCGCAAACATTCAGAATTTATTCCCCATTTCAGGGCCGAAATACCACGCGGTTGTATGTACGAACCATTGGTACAATAACAATAACCGATATTAACACAGGATTCCAAAACCCTGCCCGCCAGCGTTTTATGTGTTTCATTCATACGGACATTTTCCAACATGTCGCAGGTTTTATCATACCAATACGTATTGGTAATATCCCTGGCATTTTCGGCCAATGTTCCTGAAAATTCCGCAACGGATGGATATTTATCCAGACATATTGCAGCGGCATCTGAATAATCCGCCACGTCATAAGAATTGCAATTCTGGGCCGCCACATTGGGATACACCGCATTCGCAACACATGATACAAAATTAACGCAACTGTCGCATGATTGTCCCAGGTTTATTGTGCCGCCCCCAGATTCACACATAATTAATACGACAAAAAATAATGACCAAAAGAATTTTTTCATTTTTCAAACCCCTGTTTGTTTTGTTAAACAAAAAACCACCGAAAAATTCAGGTGGTCAGGAGGTTGGAAACAATCATGTGAATTGTGCCGCGTATTTTGTATTCCGCGACCCTCCCGACCCAATGGGCAGGAGTTTTTTTATTGTTGCCACCGGCGATATAAAATACCGCAGGATGTTCTTTGCAACACACATGTCGGGTTTCCACACCCCATTTCGGCAACACACCGAAACAAATTTATTATATCTGATATGAATTTTTTTAAAAGTAAAAAATCCCCCATGACGGGGGATTTGAAATAAGTATTCTGATTACAAATAAATTAGAATGGCTTAGATGCGGACGGGGGTAACGACGCGGTGTTCGTATTACAAATAAATTAGAATGGTGCAGATATGCGAAAACCCGATGGCGTAGTGTACAAATGCTACATCAGCCGATCAGCATAAATTTATTAGAACGATACAGATACAGGCGAAAAATTTGCGTAGTGTATTAGACATACACAAGCAAATTTTTCGCCTGTAGATGTGTTGTTATGATAAATTTTGTTTTATTTGGCGCGTTCTACGTATTCCAGGGTTTCCGTATTTACCACGATTTTTTCGCCTGCATTGACGAACAAGGGAACCTGAACGCGAACACCGTTGTCCAAAATGGCCGGTTTGCCGCCACTGGATGATGCGGTTTGACCTTTCAGGGCCGGTTCGGTTTCTTCAACGGTCGCAATTACGGTTTTTGGCAAAGAAATGGAAACCGGATGGCCTTCTACGAAATTTGCCTTGACCAACATTTCAGGGGCCAAGAATTTCATTTGATCGCCCAGTGAATCAACCGGCATTGTGAACTGTTCATAATCGGACAGATTCATAAAGAATGCATCTGTGCCGTCCGAATACAAATACTGGCATTCAAAATCTTCCACCATCAGTTTTTCAACTTTGTCTTCGGCGCGCCAGCGGTCGCCACCTTTGTTGCCCGAATCAATATCACGCAGGTCGGCCTGGACGAATGCGCCGCCCTTGCCGGGTTTTACCTTGGTAATTGATGTTATGGAATAGCGTTTGCCGTTGTGGGAAATAACCCAGCCCACGCGCATATCATTTGCAATATATGATGCCATTGTTATACCTCTTTATTTTATGGTTGGATTATAAGAACCAATCCCCCAAACCGCAAGCGTTTATTGTACTTCGCGCTTGTGCGCCCAATAACGGTCAATTGAATCCATAATCAGTTTGTCGGCCGCCGCGCGGTCTGCCCAGCCCAAAATCTTGGACCATGCGTTTGGTTGCAGGTCTTTGTAATGCTGAAAGAAATATTCAATTTTTGACCGCAGGATTTCCGGCAATTGTTCCACGTATTCAGTATTTGTGTAATAAGGGTCAATTTTATCGCGCGGAACGCATATAATTTTTTCATCGCCACCGGCCTGGTCTTCCATCAGCAGCGCGCCAATCGGGCGCACTTCTATTAAAACGCCGGGACGCAGCGGCGCGTTGCAAACAACCACGCAGTCCAGCGGGTCGCCGTCATCGCCCAATGTTCCCGGAAAATATCCATAGTTTGCAGGATACGCCATGGGCGCATGCAGAATACGGTCAACCTTTAACAGGCCCGTTTCTTTGTTAATTTCATATTTTACAAAGCCGTTTTCCGGCACTTCTATGATTGCATTCATCTTTTTGGGCGGTAATTTGCCCGGTGCAATTTCTTCTAATGTCATTTATTATACCTTCTTTTTTGCCGGGCAATACTATCACAAAAAATGACATTTGCAATTACGAATCGGCACCCAGGTATTTAATTCCTTAATCATAAACATAATAACATTTATCTGAGTATTCACCGGCGCCGGTATCATCGTTGAAATTTCCGGTCAAATAGCATTTATTCAGCGAAAAGTTATCACCATAATCACTTTTCCCGCCATTTGGACATTGGGAATATATCATTTGCACAACCAACGCCTGTTGCGCATCATTTTGCACGCCCACGCCCGCCCAGAAATAATTTGCATCCGGAAATTCGCATACCCCATGTTCCATACAACGACGCGCCGCAATCAGCGCAATCTGATGCAATTGTTCCTGCAAATGTTCGGCACTCATCCCCGTATTCGCGTCATAATCGTAATCTTGGCCCATCCGCCATCCCAAATCGGCCAAATCTTCACACATGTATGGTGATTCTGTGCACATTGCGGCAATGGCGGCATTAGATCGGTTATCGCAGAATGTTTTTGCACTGGCCGCATCCAGTTTATTATAAAAATATTTGCTGGCGTTGCATGATATGTATGCCATGCAGGCCTGGCATTTTGCAGTTGGCGTTGTCGCAGCATATGCATCTGTACCCAACACGAAAACCATAATACCCACAAGCAAACGTCCGTTAAGATTCGGCAAAAACCAAGGAAGAAAACATGCAGAAATCCGCGAATTTTATAAGAAAAGAAACCGCTAAAATTATGGGAGGTTTAGATTCAGCATTGTTAATGGTTTTATTATACCCCGGATTTCCGCATGTTTCAAGCGAAAACTGTGTCCGCACCGCCCATATTAAACATAAATTAATTCATATGAAAAAATCCCGCACGCGGCGGGATTTTTTTATTCGCGGATATATTTTTTACATACGCATTGGCATCAATACAAACAATGCGTCTGTCTTTTTATCCGTGGATTTAATGATTGTCGGTGATAATGGGTCCTGCATTTCCATTTGGAATTTGTCCCCTTCTACCTGGCCGGCAACATCCAGCAAGAATTTCACGTTAAACACAACGGTAAACGCACTGTCGCCATTGTATTCAATATCCAATTCCTGGGTTGCGGTTCCAGCATCGGGACTGGATGCATTAACAACCAATTTATTCATGGAAAATGTTAACTGAACCGATTTTGTTTTATCAACACTGGCAACAGATACCAGATCAACCGCGTTAACAAACTGCTTTCTGTCCAAGACGGCAATCTTGTCATTACCCTTGGGTATAACGACGCGGTAATTCGGATACTGGGCATCAACCAATTTGCTGGTCAATGTTGCGGCACCAACGGTAAAGCGTGCCTTGGTATCAGACAATTCAACCAGGCAATCGTCAACCGTTGCATCTTCCAGCAATTTTGACAATTCGCCAATAACACGACGTGGCAAAATAACCGCCGGCATTTCCGCGCTGCCCGCCGGGGCCGGAATTGCGCACAGTGCCATACGCTGGGCATCGGTTGCAACCGCAGTCAGCATTTTTTCTTTGCCTTCGTCAGAAATATGGAAATAAATTCCCCCCAGGTGATAACGAACATCATCGGTTGGAATTGCAAATTTTGTTTGATTAATCAGATGTGCCAAATCACCGGTTGTCATCTGGAACTTGGTGGTCAGATTGCTGCCCGCCATTGCTGGGAAATTTTCCGCCGGCAATGTTGGCAGACGAAATACCGCGCGGCCACTGGAAACAACCAACTGATCCCCAGATTGTTTAAAGTTGATTTCGGCATCGTCTGGTAATTTACGAACAATATCATACAACATCTGGACCGGAACCGTTGTCTTGCCACCCAATGTGATATCCGCCGCGACATGTTCAACCAATTCCAAATCCACGTTTGTCGCAGACAAAACCAAGTCATCTGCAACTTCTAATTTAACATTCATCAATATCGGCAGGGTTGCACGCTTTTCCACAATGGACTGCATATGCCCCAGCGCACGAATTAAAACCTGACGAAATACTGAAAATTCCATTATGTGCTCCTGTTAATTAAAATATGCCCTACATTCTTAGGTTTCAGTTTACCAAAAAATGCCGATTCGGTGCAAGGCCAAAACGACATCCGAAGAATGTACAAAAAATAAGAAAAGTCAAACAAAAACACCGCCCTTTTGGCGGTGTTATTTTTGTGCGCATGGTTATTTATTCATAACCTTTTCCAATTTTGCACGCAATTTTTTCATGTCGTCATATTTGGTAAACTTTCCTTTTTCGGCAATGGAAATGTCGCCGCTTTCTTCGCTGACAACCAAAACAGTTGCACTGGATACTTCACTCAGGCCCAATGCGGCACGATGACGGGTTCCATATTTCCAATTCAGATTGTTTTGTGATAACGGCAATATTCCACCCGCATACGCAATGCGATTGTTTTCAATTATAACGGCACCGTCATGCAATGGTGTTTTATTAAAAAATATTGTTAACAATAATTCACTGCTGATGATTGCATCAATGCGAACGCCCTTTTTATCAATTGCACTTTCGTCCAATGTTGACGGGAATACAATCAGCGCACCGGTATGTTTTCCCGACATATATTCCACCGCAGAAACAATCGCATCCAGCGATTCTGTATCACGTTTTGAAACCCCGCCACGTTTGAACATGCGACGCCATCCGTCCAAATTCCCCATCAGCGCCATGAATTTGCGCAATTCAGGTTGGAATATAACAATCAATCCCAATGACAGGAATAACGCGGTCCAATGCAAAAATCCGGCCAGCAAATCCAAATGCGCCCAAGACAAAATAAAACTGGCCACCCACAACACCGCCAAACCCAACAAACCGCGCACCAATTTTTCCGATGACGTGTTTTGTATAAAACTGCGGTAAAACATCCATATAATCGCCGCAATAATAACAATTTGAATTAAACCAATCCAATTAAACATTCTTTTACATCCTTTGTTTTAATTATTAAATATTTCGTTCAGCAATTCGTTCAATGGCACCCCCAGCCATTCTGGGTCGCCGCGCTTTTCCGGTGCACCACGTTCCAACGCGGTTTCACATGGATGATCATCGGCCAGCCAATTTTCCAATAAATCCCCGGCCAATAATCCAACGCCCGCACCTGCAACCAATCCGATACCGCCGGTAAACGGCGCCAATAACAAACCAATTCCGGTTGCAGATGCAACCTTGCCGGCGACGGCGGCGCCACTGATTTTTATATCGGGTTCTGCCAAATTTCCATTAATTTCAATGGAATTTACAACATTGCCGGTTAATGACAATTTCAATCCACGCACCGGCACCGTCGTCAGTGATAATTTCATATTTTCATCGCCTAAATCCATACTGCCCGCCAGGCGAACATTTATCGCATTTGTTTCCGCCGCAACACCGTGTTGGGTATCGGCATAACCATTTCGCAATTTTGTATTTAATGACACACATGAAATTTTTATTTGACTGTATTTCTTTTCAGACCGAAATAAATCCTGGATACTGTGGCGCAATGTTGTCAGGAAATCAGAACCATACATATTTGCAACCAATGCAGAATGTGCATACCCCGGCGCCACAGAATACATTTGTACAGGCCCGGTGATTGTGTTCATTAATTCAGACAGGTTTGTTCCGTTTCCTTGCAGATACGCATCAACATTAACCGGTAAATCAGAAATTAAATCGTTTATGCGAATTTCGTTTAATATATTTCCCACAGAAATATCCCGCCCAATAACACCTGCGCGAACAAACATACGGCCGTCTGCATCAATTGCGACGTTTCCTGCGATTGATATATTCCCCCCGCCAACCGTTGTTGTTGCATCAACACGCGCATCGCCGTCATACAATTTAACAGACAGGTCAATGTTTCGTATATTTAATTCGCGATAAACAATTAAATTACCGATATCCGCATGCAGATGCAGATTGAACTTTAAAAATTCTTTACCATATAACGGTATGTCATGAAAAACATTCAGTGGTCGGTCCGGATGAATCCATTTTTTCCCATATAAATCAGGGAATAATTCCAATAAATCGATAGATTGCGAGTCGATATTTGCATCTATCATCGGGATTTTTTTGGACCAATCGTATACCCCGGATACAGATATTTCTGTTCCGCGAACAATTATTGTTGATTTACGCACCGTCAATCTTTTTCGGTCAAATCCACCGGCAATATTTACCTTTAATGTTGGCATTTCCAACAAGTCTAAATCAATAATTCGCCCCAGGGCGGCAATATCTGGTATGTCGCCGGTGATTATAAAGTCTATGGGGGCTTTGCTGGTGGCTTCCAATGCAATGTTTGCAATCAACGCGTCCCCGCCGGTAGAAAACGCAACCCGAACGGGATAAATTTTCCGCTCAGCATTATATTCAGAATATGAAACAATAAACGGGAACACATCCTTTTCAGATTTTATCCAACCGGCATATTCACGGCCATTCTGGGATGGTGCATATCTGATTTGAAATCCGGCCAAAGAATATGTTGTATCAAAAACATGTGCGACCAGATTGCGAACCTCTACCCCACCCAGGCCCGGATCAGTAAACGGGTATTTGGCAGGTGTTGTGGCCACGGGTTTGGCATCCGTTGTCGTCGCATCTGATGACGCAACAGATTCTGTTTGATCCTGAAACGGCACAACAGATAATTGTCCCTTGTCGTTTTGTTCAATGCAAACTGTTGCATCATAAATTTTTACATTTTGAATTGTCGGTCGGTTGCGCAACAGCGACAACAGGTTCATCCGAACGTCAACCTTTTCTGCACTGAACGCGTATTTATGTTTTGCCCAATCGGCATTGGGAACACGAACCTGGTTTAATTCCACCTGGGGACGCAAAGAAAATTTCCATGAAACTGCGCCGTCTATTTCCACCGGTAATCCGGTTGCATCGCGCAGAATTGCCAAAACATTCCCACGCAGTGTTTCCAGGTTAACCTGGCTGAGTGCGATTATAACCGCCACCGCCAGTCCCATTATAAACAGGCCCAGTATGCGTGTAATCGTAAAAAATAATCTTTTTTTACCAGCCATGATATTTACTGCGCCCCCTTATTATGGCAGTTTTAATTCCAAGAACCTTATCACCGGCATCATAAAATCCGGAACGGACGCGCGCAGTGTTATCATCTTGCCCGTGCCGGGGTGTTGGAATGTTATCTTGTACGCCAATAAAAACAAGTTATTTGTTGGCATCAATGACCCCAAAACATCATCTGATTTTTTTACATACCCATACAACGTATCACCAACAATTGGCGCATGCAGTGTTAATGCACTGTGGATGCGCAATTGATGTGTGCGCCCCGTTTTTGGGGAAAACAAAACCCACGCCAGATGACCCCCGGCCTGGGACAGAACCTGGTATTCAGTTATTGCGCGTTGTGGACGCTGGCCCGCACCGTCGTTCATGCGCGCAGGCGTTTCAAATACCTGGCCCTTTAAAATATAATTGTCAATTTCACCGCGGGGTGGTTTTACGTCCCCTGCCAACAATGCCAAATATTCTTTATGCGCGGTTTTGTTTTGAAATTCCGCCGCCAAAACCTGGGCCGCATGCTGATTTTTTGCAACAACCAACAATCCACTGGTTTCGCGGTCCAGGCGATGAACCAACGATATTTTGTCATATGGAAACAATGCCGCCGCCATTTTATCAACGGATTTACGTATTCCGGTTCCACCCTGCACTGCCAGACCCGCCGGTTTATTAAAAACAACAATATCCGCGTCATCATGAACAATGCATTGACGTAATTTTTCCAAATCGGCCAAAGAATAATTTTCCCCTGATTCAGATTTCTTGGGCGCTGTTTCTGCATATGTTGCAATTGTGGGGGGAATTCTGACCGCGTCGCCCGCGCGCAGGATTTCCTGGCCACGCACGCGTGCGGAATTCACGCGAATTTGCCCGCCCCGGCACAGACGATAAAATTCACGCTGGGGCATTGCGGGAAACCGTCGCAGGAACCATCGCAACAGACGTGTTCCATCTTCGGTTTTGGGAACAATAATTATTTCTGCCATGGCAAATCAGCCCTTTATCAGGAATCCGCGAATTATTCGCCGTATGTTATCTGAACAACATTTTTGCCGTCGGCTGCGTTGCATTTACCAGTTGCGCCGCCTATTTTGCCACCTGACATTTGATATCCAACAGAATCAGACCATGCCTTGGTAATAAAATATTCACAATCAGATTTGCTCAGCCCTGTAATGGACACAATAAATTGACGGGAATTTGCAGGGTTTACGGCCAATTCATAAAATCCGCCATAGGGATTTTTATTGCTCATTCCAATTGCGCCGAAAATCGTTGCGCCATTTATATGCGAATAATCATCGTATTCACCCATCAAAGAACGAACCTGGGTCACCATTTCAATGACTTCGTCATTAATTGCATTGCGTTTTTGTGTGCGCATCCCGATTGACATCAAACTGATGGCGCCAACCGTAATAACCCCCATAATAGCCAGCACCCCCAGCATTTCAATCATAGAACGACCATATTCCTGTTTCATGATAATTATCCCCTATTTGCTATTTATTTTTTATTATTCTATCATAAATACCATGAATATTCAATTTTCTGATTTAATTGAAAATAGTCCCAATGCCCCCGGCGTATATAAAATGTACGATGCGGATGGGACGCTGCTGTACGTGGGCAAAGCCAAGAATATTGCCAATCGTCTGAAACAATATCTGGACATATCCAAATTGGAACCGCATAAACAGATTATGCGCACGTTGGTCGCACGTGTTGATTGGGAAATAGTCCCGACCGAATCAGATGCATTGGTACGTGAAGAAGAACTGATTAAAACGCTGAAACCACGATATAACATAATGCTGACCGACGGGAAAATGTATCCGATGCTGGCACTGACCAATCATGAATACCCCCGGTTATTAAAATTTCGTGGCAAAATATCCCAGCGCAGGGATGTATTCGGTCCATATCCGTCGGTTCTGGCACTGAATGAAACAATCAAGATTTTGCAAAAGGTATGTCGCCTGCGTACATGCAACGACACATTCATGCGCAACCGCACGCGGCCATGTCTGCTGCATCAAATCGGCCGGTGCAGCGCACCGTGCGTCCTGCATCAGGCGGATTATTCCCAAAACGTTCATTTGGCACGGCGCATTTTAACCGGGGACAGCCAACCGATTATCGCAGACCTGACCGCGGAAATGCAGAAACATTCTGAAAACATGGATTTTGAATCGGCCGCCGTTTGCCGCGATAAAATCGCCGCGTTAACACATACGTCAATAACCGGTCGGCGGCGACCCGCAACGCATACAGGTAAAATTGATTGGGACAATACGGTATCTGAATTGGAACAATGGCTGGGGATAAAAATCCAATCCGCGGGCGTGTTTGATAATTCGCACTTGTTCGGGAAAAGTCCCGTTGGCGCCATGATTGCATTTGGTCATGACGGCTTTATAAAATCTGGATATCGTCATTTTAAATTGCGCGATGCCGCGCGCGCTGGCAATGATATTGCCATGATGGCCGAATTCGTATCACGCGCCGTGGCACGTGGCCCCAAATTGGATTTAATAATTGTTGACGGCGGAATTGCACAATGGAATATCGCACACCAGGTTGCGCCCAACATTCCAATTCTGGGCGTTACCAAGGGCGAAGTTCGCGACGGCGATGAACAT
The DNA here is from genome assembly GCA_023402015.1 of Pseudomonadota bacterium. Classification (GTDB taxonomy): domain Bacteria; phylum Pseudomonadota; class Alphaproteobacteria; order Rs-D84; family Rs-D84; genus Enterousia. The sequence continues at coordinate 45,800 of JAEXCU010000011.1, forward strand.
TTTATTATGCCGGACGGTACCGTTTACCGCGACATGCCCAAAGATTCCAAATTGTTCTTATTACTGCGCGCCGTTCGCGACGAAGCCCACAGATTTGTAATAACATTCCACAGAACCAGACGTGCAAAAAACATGACCGCATCTGTATTGGATGAAATTGACGGCATCGGTCCAACGCGCAAACATGCCCTGCTGACCCACTTTGGTTCTGTACGCGCAATTGTGGACGCGGATTTATCGGCACTGAAACGCGTGCCGGGTCTGGGCAAAGCGGCCGCAGAAAAAATTTATGCATATTTCCATGCCCAGGTGGTATAATGCACATATTCATATAAAGGAGAAAAATATGAAATCGTTTGTTAATTTTTTATCTGCATTCCGTATTGCCGCGGCATTTGCAATTATTCCGACCATGCTGGTCGGCTGGTATTGGATTTCATTCATATTGTACGTACTGGCATCGCTGTCTGATTTCTTTGACGGATGGCTGGCCCGTAAATATGATGTATGCAGTAAAATTGGTGGTGTTATGGACCACATTGGCGACAAATTGCTGGTTGTGAACACATTAATTGTTCTGGCAATGGTTTTGACTTTCATTCTGCCCATGTTTGTGCCATATACAGCGCCATGGATGATTATTATCCCTGTTATTCTGATGGTATCACGTGAATTGTATATCAGTGGCCTGCGCGAATTCTTGGGGACACAAAAAATTGAAATGCCGGTACCCAAGGCACGTTTTTCCATGGGTAAAATAAAGACAACGTTGCAAATGATTGCATCGTCTGCATTGTTGTTGGGATTGTGCATGCCCACTTTGTTTGGTGTTCCCACATTTGCTGGAACCGCACCATATGCGTTTTTGGTTTTAATGTACGCAGGTATAATTGGCGTGTGGCTGGCGCTGGTTGCATCGGTGTGGAGTGCGACGCAATACACATTCACATTCTTGGAAAAAATTAAAAAAATAAAATAATACGAATTGGCCGGCAAATGCCGGCCTTTTTATTACCTGGCCCGCAGCAAATGCGGGCTTGATTTTATATGCATTTGCTGATTTAATAAACAAATGAATCAGGGATACCTGGTTTGGGGTGTCGAAACCCGGAAATTGGCGTTCTGGCAACAGAATGAAAAATGTCTCCAACGGATTAATCCGGTTGGAGGGTTGTGAATAATGCGTTCGCGCAAAATAAGCACACTATACCAATTTATAGTTTCGAACCTCCAACCGCCCTTAAAAACGGCGGTGTTTTTCTTAACAAAAACGCGGAGAAAAAAACTATGAAACTTTTTTACATCTTTATCATACCGTTGTTGTACACAACATCTGCAAATGCGCTGTGTGCATCGGACACGGAAATCACCACAGAAATACCAAACGGAAAAATTGTACGCAGAGATTGCGCATACGTTGCGCCCAATTGTTCCGGCACATGTCCATGTTGCAGAACATCGCCAGTTTATACATGTACATGCAACAGTGGATATTACGCAACCGGTGGCGGAACCACCAATTGTACATGTAATGCATGTCCGACAAACAGCACCTGCACCAGTGCCACCAGTTTTACATGCAATGTCGGATATTATAAAAATGGCGTTGTTTGTTCGCGATGTCCATCGTCGTACGGTGTGGACGGGACAACCACGCGCGGTGCAACATCCATAACCAAATGTTATTTACCGTCCGGCACAATCGGCACAGATACATCAGGTGATTTTGCATATTCTGAAAATTGCTTTTATTCAGAATAAAAAACGCGCTATGTGCAATAAATCATGCACATAGCGCGTTTTTATGCATTTATTTTTTTGATGTTAAAACCAACCTTTTTTGTCCGATTTAGTTCCGGCGAATTCGTTCAATATTTTCTTTTGTTTTTCATTCAGTTTCGTCGGAATGCGAATCGCAACCGTGATATACATATCACCAAAACTGCCCGCACGACGACCTGGCATTCCATGTCCACGGACACGTAATTTTTCACCAACCTGGGTTCCGGCCGGAACCTTGACGGACAATTTCTTGTCATCAATTGTTTCAACCTCTATCTCGCCACCCAGGGCCAATGTTGTAAATGGAATTTCCATTCTGGTTATTAAATCGCTGCCCATGCGTTCAAAACGTTTGTCGGGACGAACACGCACATCCAGGTAAAAATCACCGGCCGGTGCACCACCCTGGCCTGCTTCGCCCTGGCCGGGCAAACGCAAACGCGCACCATCTTCTATGCCGGCGGGTATTTTAACTTCCAGCGTTCTGCTTTTATGGACCGTCCCTGTACCGTCGCATTCGCTGCATTTCTTATCAATTTTGTGTCCCAAACCATTACAGTCCGGACACGGTGTTTCCACGGCAAAGAATCCCTGGTTTGTGTGAACATATCCGGTGCCACCACACCGCGCGCAATCAGGCGCCGGTTTGCCATCCGCCGTACCATTGCCATTGCATTTTTCACATGCAACATCACTGGAAAATTTAACAGTGTGGGTTGTGCCAAAATATGCATCACGCAGGTCAATTACAACCTCGTCCAATAAATCGCGCCCGCCACGTTGGGCGCGACCACGTGGTGCACCACCGCCAAAATCGCCAAAGCCAAAACCACGCATCGCCTCGCGCAGAATGTCTTCCATTCCGTTGCCACCGCCCATATCAAAACGAAAGGCCCCATTTCCAAATGGATTTGCACCACCACCGAAACCACCGCCCGCAGATGCCCCGTTGCCGCCGGCAAATGCCGCATCACCAAACCTGTCATATGCCGCACGTTTTTGCGGGTCCTTTAAAATATCAAATGCGTTGTTGACTTCTTTGAACTTTTCTTCGGCGCTTTTATCCCCGGGATTTTTATCCGGATGATATTTCATAACCAATTTATGATATGCCTTTTTAATATCGGCATCCGATGCGTCGCGCGCAACACCCAAAACTTCATAAGGATTTTTGTTCATTTATCATCGCCCAATGTTATTATGTACCGAAATATATAAGTCTATTATACTAAAAATCAAGCCCAATTGAAAACACATGAACGAAAAAAACATGCGGTACGGAAAACAAACCTGATGTTATCGGATTATTTTCTGCGTTCCAAATAATTTGCAAATTCCTGCAACGTCATAAATGTCCGCGCCCCCAATTCATCTTTGGCACGGCGCCACAAAGACGCTTTATCGGATATCAGTACGGGATTCATACGCAAATCGTGCGCAATTACCAAATTTTCCAATTGGTTATCAACAACATATATATCTGAATTCACATTTGCCGCATTAACATTTGACAGATATGCACGTTTGGATTGCAAAGGACTGATTAATTCATAATGCGCAACCAAATCCATTGTCCGCCATTGCGTGCGATAATGATTTTCCATGTCGCTGACACGGGCGGGAAATGCACTGCGCGAACAAACATTCAATTGGGTATTGGGAATATTTGCAATTTTCTGAATCGCGGAAAACGCACCCGGAATTGGCAATGCATCACGCGCACTGTCATACACAACATCGGATAAATTTTGTTCGATAAATTTTTTACCAAGGCCCGTTTTATAGCACATAAACAATGCCGCAGACTTTGCCAAGTTATATTTCATCAAAGAAGATTGTATCACCATTCTGTCTATGGGATAAAAAACAACACCATGTAAATCTAAGATTACAATTTTTTTCATACAACGACCCTTGGTTTCTAATTTTTAGCCCGGCCATTATACAAATCGCCCGATTTTTGTCAACCTGGATTTTTTCTGCATATAATGGCAGAATTTGGCCGGTTGGCGAATTGTTTCACTTGCGCAAAAACAAATTTTGCGCTAATAATATTACGCTATGACAGAAAAAAATACACACACTTATGATGCATCAGATATCCAGGTTCTGGAAGGGTTGGAACCCGTCCGTCTGCGTCCGGGTATGTACATCGGCGGCACCGATGAAAAGGCCTGGCACCATTTGCCCGTGGAAATCATGGACAACGCGATTGACGAAGCGGTTGCCGGATTCGCCAAGAAAATCACCGTAAACCTGATTGATTCTAAAACAATTGAAATTACCGATGACGGTCGCGGTATTCCGGTGGACGAACATCCAAAATATCCGGGTAAATCCGCACTGGAAGTTATTTTGACCACCCTGCATTCGGGCGGCAAATTCAATAATAATGTATATAAAACCAGTGGCGGCCTGCACGGCGTGGGCAGTGCGGTGGTAAATGCCCTGTCATCTGAAATGATTGTTGATATTTCCCGCGATGGGTATGAATGGCGGCAAACTTTTTCACGCGGTCTGCCAACATCCACGATGACACGCGGCAAAGAAACCAAGAACCACGGCACAAAAATCCGATTTACCCTGGACGACGACATATTCGGCGCATCGGCAGTTTTTAAACCAATTAAAATTTATCGCATGGCGCGCGCCAAGGCATTCTTGTCGCGTGGGGTTAAAATTGATTGGCAATGCAATCCCGAACTGTTGACCGAGGATATGGAAATCCCGGTTCAAAAAACATTTTATTACCCCAACGGCGTGGCCGATTTTCTGGAAGAAAAAACAAACGCCAAGCCGCGCATTTTGCCCCGCATATTCAGTGGTAGCGTGGATTTCCCAGATGATTCGGGACGCGTGGAATGGGCATTGACGTTTTTAACCGATGAAAATGGCGCCGCATCCGATGACGGATTCTTTGCATCATACTGCAACACCATTGCAACAATTGACGGCGGAACGCATGAAACCGGGTTTAAATCTGCAATAACCAAGGGTATCAAGGCATACGGCGAAAAGGTTAATAACAAGGCCGCATCCACAATAATCGGCGACGACGTATTTGATTCTGTGGCGGCAATTGTATCTGTATTTTACAAAACACCGCAATTCTTGGGTCAGACCAAGGAAAAACTGTCTAACCCGGAAATTGCACGTTATACCGAAAATGCTTTGCGCGATCCGTGGGATATTTTCCTGGCATCTGATCCGAAAACTGCAAACGCGGTGTTGGATTTTGTAATTAATTTGGCAAATGCGCGTATTAAAACCAAACAGGTCAAAGAAATCGCGCGTAAAACACCAACAAAACGCGCACGCATGCCGGCAAAACTGGCCGACTGTTCCAAACACGGTATCGCCGGCACGGAATTATTCCTGGTTGAGGGCGAATCGGCCGGTGGAACCGCAAAACAGGCGCGCGATCGCGCGACCCAGGCAATTATGCCCCTGCGCGGGAAAGTATTAAACGTAATTTCAAATTCTGACGAACGATTTGGCGCGAACAAAGAATTGAATGAATTAATTGACATTATCGGTGCCGGCACGGCCAAGGATTGGGACGACAGCAAATTGCGGTATGAAAAAATTATTGTCATGACCGATGCCGACGTTGACGGCAGTCATATTGCATCACTGTTAATGGCGTTCTTTTACCACCACATGCCCCAATTGATTTATGGTGGCCATTTATATTTGTCTTGCCCGCCATTGTATAAACTGACCTGTGGTACCGAATCGCGTTATGTTGACACAGACGAAGAATTGGAAGAATTGCAGAACGGCAAATACAAAAATAAAAAAGTGGAAATTTCCCGGTTTAAAGGTTTGGGTGAAATGATGCCGAACCAGTTAAAGGAAACAACCATGTCGCCAAAAACCCGTCGTCTGATTCGTGTTGAATTGCCGCCACGCACCGACGAAGGCGCCGAAGACACGGAAAAGACACGCACAATTGTTTCCGAACTGATGGGCAAGAAACCCGAATTCCGATTCCGTTTTATCACCGAACATGCCCAATTTGTCAAAGACCTGTTTGTGTAATATGAAAACATTGCACCTGGTTTTAAAGGGTATTTGGTACGATAAAATCGCCGGTGGCGAAAAAACATGCGAATATCGTGAATGCAAAGATTATTGGAATGCACGTTTTATACGCGCAGATGATGCGGCACCCTGCCCTTATAAAATTGTACGTTTCCGTCGCGGATATGGCGCAAATGCCCCAACAATGGAATTTGAAATATTAGATATCTTCATTTGCGAAACACCCAATGATTTGGGACTGCCCCGTTGCTGGGCAATAAAAATGGGAAAACGTTTAAAATGAACGAGAAAATAAATCCCCAACTTCTGCATACAACAAATGGCGGCGCAATACGCGTAAAACGCAACCTGGGCCTGGCGCCGGATACTGATGTCGTAAAATGGTGCCAGAATGTATTGCGCGACAATACAAATTTCACAATTTCCCGGCGCGGGAAAAATTTTTATGTACATGACGAAAATTACATAATCACAATTAATGCGCACAGCAATACAATTATTACGGCACATAAAATAAATTAAGCCCCCCCCTATCCAATACTTGACAATTATTTATTTTGTATTATATTTTGATTATGATTAAAACAACCCAAGGGGAACCAAATGTCGTTTTTAAGTGATAACCAAGGAATCAATCAGCCAAAACCTGCAAATACCGCTGTTATCAAAACCGCACGCAATTTAAAGGCAACACATAAAAAGAAAAATACAATGGTGATTAAATATTCACCATTTTGCGATGCAACATTATTTGGTGGCCGTCGGAACATACCTTTGGCCGTCGTTAAAAGAAACGGTGTTCCCGTTCAGAACGAATCTGATTTTATGACTTTAACAGAATTTCCCAACCCATGCGCATATAATATGGCGGTTGAATATAAAGTATTGTCGCCGGTTATGGGTGAATTGGCACGAACAATTACAGAATACCTGGACAAAGAAACCGGTCAACCGGTATTAATGTTGTTCCCGACAACCGATGTATATGTATATGACGGATTTGAAAATAATTATATGGAACGCCTGAATCATGCATCACGCCGTGATTTTTATTACCAGGTTAACAGACTCAGCCAATTAATTGACACAGCCATAAGAAACGAAATGCAAAAGAAAAGAAATTAATATCAATTAAAACATAAAAACACCGCATCGCGGTGTTTTTATTATTTCACTTTCTTATTATTAATGAATACCCACGCGGAACTGGTCGCCCCAACCGGCAACAACCTGGCCGCCAACGGTGCATTGGATATCTTCGAAGCCATTTGCAACCTGGTTCTTTTTTATTACATTACTGGTGATTAAACCGCCCGCAGTTCCCAATACAACACCTGCAACTGAATCGGATAATAAACGCGTACTGTTGAATTTACCTTCCTCGGTCTTCCATACCGTGCGTTCAAAATCTGATTTCTGCGTGTTTATTTTCTTTATTGTTTCTTTTATGCGATTACGCGAATTCGTTAACAATAACTGGCTGTTGGCAGATTCGCGTTTTTCACGTGCCGCAGACGATTCTATACACGCCGTTCCCGCCGAATTCATTTCTTTGTCAGGGTCCGTACAATAACATGTTTTGGTCGCATTATTCCATGCCGCACCGTATATCTGGGTGCATGCCGCAATTGCTGGATTAATTTGGCAGATTTTATTTAACCAAACATGCTGGGGGTTGGTGCACAGGCAACTTTTGGTCGTTGCATCCCAATACGCACCAGAATTACGACTGGCCGTTTCTTCGCAATCGCGTTGTAATGCCGCAGCATCCGTTATTTCGCAATGGTCGCCAACGCGTTTGTAATTTACATCATCCGGGCATTGGCAAATATCATTACGCGATACCAGGTTTTTGGCCGCATCACATTCGCATTTATTGTTTTTCCATGTACCCCCTGATTGTTGACATGCCAATTGACGCTGTTGATTCTGTTTTTGTTGACGCCGGCGGTCTTCGTCGTCAATAACAGACTGTTTTTTATTGCAACGTTTTGCGCCACTGTCGTATTCATAATCACCGCTGATGCATTCACAAGATTTTCCATCCGCTTTCGGTTTTAAATGTTTAGCACTGCTGCATACGCAAGAAGAACCATTCCATGTCCCACCAGACGATTCACATTGGCTTTGGCGATTATCCTCAATACATTCAGAACTATTCTTTTTATCTTCTGCATTTGGCATATATCCATCATTACATTTTATATACACACACGCTGTATTTCCGGCCTTTAATACCGTATCATCACCAGAAACATATCCGATTGTTTTGTTTCCATTATCCAAACTGTATGATTTATAGGAATGGGGAAATGTTGCATCCGGATCTCCTATTTGAATATCACTGTCAGGACAAAAAATCGGTGGATTAAAATCTTTCCAATAATCATTTTTCCATGTTTCTATACACTGTTTAAGATTTGTGATTCTGCCTTGGGGATCAACCTGTCCGATAACAGCGCCGCCACCACACTGTTTATCACCAGCATAAGAATCATTACAATAATAACATTGCGAACCATAACCATTCGCGCTGGCATTCACAGAATCAGAACCACCGCAACTGAACAATTGACAATTAGCAGCGGCATTTGCCCCAGACATAAATCCAAAAAATCCGCAAAACAATGCTGAAATTACTAAATATTTTTTCATATTCTTCTCCATCCCCTGCCTAATGCAAACGTCGGTTTATTTTTGGTGTTTTACACCTAATTATTATAAACATTTTATCATATTTTCTGCGCCTTTCCAACAATGAATTTTGGCCTAATCCAATGGGACGTTTGTCTTATGCATATCACCAAGGGGTAGGAATATGAGATTTAAGCCAATTTTTAATATAATCTGTTTGTCTGTTATGACGTTCACGCCAATCCTGGGCCATGGTGGTACCAACGATGATATAACCAATGCCTGTTATGCCACAAACCATTGTGGCGCGCGCAGCAACCTAAAAACGTTGGCTGCGGTTCTGGGCGCAACCCAGGGCGCAAAAATTGGATTTTTTACCCCCATATCCGGCGGAACAATTATGGGGGGATACGCAGGATATGTTATCGGGGATAATTTGGGCGGCAAATTATCCACAGCATATTCGGCCAATGAATACATATATTTTGACGATAAAACATGTCTGGAATGCGACACATATCAAATGGGCGAACATTACGAATGCCCCAACGGAACAATTGTTTCAAATGGCAGTCATGTATTAAAATGCCATACAACATCCGGTGGCGATTACTGGCAAGAATATACATTGTCCCCATGTTCAAACAGTCCGATTAAAAGCAAAGATACCACAGGCACATATGCAGAAATCCGTGCAACGGTGAATAAACCAGTTGCCAGCGGTGTTAATGTATACAGCGGGGACGCATGCCTGTATATAACAAAGTCCAAGTCCACCTCAAACGACAACAATCCTAAAAAAGAAACACCTGTGAAACAAAATTCAACCACCAGTTTGCAAAAATGTCTGGACCAGCGCACAACTGACGAAGGCCGGGCGTGCTGTTATGTACCAAATTCGGTCGCAACCTGGAATGGAAACAAATGCGTTTGTACCGATAATACCCAGGTTTTTGACATTACTACCCACAGTTGTATAACCGCGTCTGCGGACATCACGGTAATTGTGCAAACGTCTGCATATGTGTGCAGTGTAAATGATTTAACACAATTGTATATGTGGCGGGATGAATATTTAAATAACAATGCAATTGTTAATCTGATTGATAAAATCCTGTTATTTTGCACCACGGGCGAAAACCGTACAGGCACAGATTACAATAATATGATTGCGCAACTGCGTGCGTTAATTTCCCAGGAAAACGCAATAGCGCAAAAACTGCAAGAATCTGCGGCGCAATCACGCATAGTCCTGCAAAATAAATCCGCCATGCGAATCAGTGAAACAATAAAGAAAATAAACACGCAGAAATCAGATTTTGAACGCACGGTATGGAAGACCGAAGATGGCAAGTTCAATAGTACACGTTTGCTGTCCGATTCTGTTGCGGGTGTTGTATTGGGAACTGCGGGCGGTTTAATCACCAGTAATGTAATAAAAAAGAACCAGGTTGCGAATGGCTTTGAAGATATCCAATGCACCGTTGGTGGCCAGGTTGTTGCCGGTTGGGGCGATCAGTTCCGCGTGGGAATAAATTAATACATGAATTAACAAAAAAATAAACCGCCAATTTGGGCGGTTTATTATTAAACTGAATTCTTTATTTGCATTCGGCTATTAACTGACTGATTTGCGCGGACAATACCAAATCTGATTTCTTTAATTTTTCAATTTGCGCAATTGCATAAACAACCGTTGCATGATCACGACCACCAACCAGGCATCCGATTTCTGACAAAGACATATTTGTCGCACCTTTTAACACCGCCATCATTGTCTGACGCGCCAAAACCAAAGCGCGACTGCGACCACGGCCACATACTGCATCATATGAAACACCCAATTTTTCACACATCGTGCGAACCATTGCAATTGGCGTTTTGGATTTTTGCAATGTATCGGCCAACAAATGCTGTGCAACGGCCATATCAACAGATGTTCCCATTAATTCGCAATATGTTTTGATTTTCATCGCAACGCCTGCAACCAAATGACCATCACCCGCAATACGTGATGCCAATTCATCTGCAACGTTTGTTGCAACACCCGCACGCATCAGCATAACACGTTTTACGTTTGTGGTTGGTGCCGCAACATCTGCAACCAAACCAGATGCCAGTAATGATTGCATACGACGATCAAAACCCGTCAGATTGTTCGGTGCCGCATTCGCCGTCAGGACAACGTTCTTGCCCGCCGCGCGTAAATCCACAACCAATTGCAAGAATTCTTCGCATGTTGCGCGTTTGCCGGCCAGTGTTTGAACATCGTCTAAAATAAATGTATCGCAATTACGGCAGTAATCTTTGAATGCAAATACTGTGCGATCATGTAAACTGCGTGTGAATTCAGATACAAATTGACCGCCATTCATCATAATTGTGCGACCGGTGGTGGCATTATTAATGCAACGTGCCAGCAATGATTTACCGCAACCCGCCGCGCCGTAAATAAACAGCGGTGAAAACGAAACCGCCCCCGCCGCCAATTTTTTACATGCAGATAATACAAATGTGTTTTCATCGCATGAAATAAAAGAATCAAATGCATCCGCAACACAAACCGTTTCTGTGGTGGTTGTCGCCGGTGCATAAACCTGGACATTATTGTCGTTTGCAATTGGTCCATCCACCGTTTTCACCGCACCGCGCGCACATATGTTCCATGTTAAGCCAAACTGGGCCGCAACGGCGTTTAATACATTTGCATGAACACTGCCAATAAAGTCGGCCGAGAATTGATTTTGTGCCGTCAGTTTTAATACGCCATCAGAAATATCAAACTGCAACGGCGCAATCCAGGAAGTAAAACTTGCAGAATCCATTTTTGCGGCAATGGCCCCCTTGATTTGTTCCAAGTTAGTCATTTGTTTTGTTGCCGCTGCCTGCATGCTGTTTCTCCTTTCCTTCCCTAAAAGAGTTCCGCCTGCGCAAGAGTATAAAAATCACCTGCACATAAACGCTAAATTTTACTTCATCCGATAAGATGTCATAAAAATTAAGTGTTTATGTAAAGCCCTACTTTTAATCTCTCTCGCGTTGGTGATTGAGGTTTCTCAATCGTTTTGGATACGTCAGTTAAGTTATAAGATTTATTTCTATTTGCAACTTATTGTTAAACGATTTTTGAACATTTATTTTTTGACAACGATTCGTTTTTTTGCCCGTTTTCCGCGGTTTGTATATACATTGTATTGACATGAAAACATTCATACACGAACGTATCCACCGTCTGTTTTTCTTACCAAACCCTGCAATTCCAATATCACTAAATCACGTTTAATTTCCGAAATACTTTTTTTGACAACGTCTGCCAATACAGATTCGGACACCGCAACACTGCCTAATTTATCCAACAAGGAATTTTCGCTGTCATTTTTTTTGTCAGAATTTTTTTGTTGTGGGGATTTTTCATTGTTATCAAAAAAATCCCGTGGCCCCATACACAATTTTGCCGCCCCTGATTGTATCAGGGAATTCGGTCCCATGCCCCGGGAATCGGCCGGATGCGATGGAATTGCATAAATTTGGCGTCCATATTGGGCAGCGAATCGGGCGGTTGCCATACTGCCGGAATTTAAATCAGCCTCGCCCAGAATTAATTTTTCCCCGATTCCTGCGACCCAGCGGTTGCGTTGAACAAAATTTGTTGATTTTGGGACAAATCCAACGGGCATTTCACTGATAATTACACCACGCGCGACAATATCCCAATATAACGATTCGTTTTCTAATGGCCATATATAATCCACCCCGCCCGCGACAACGGCAATCGTCTGCGCGTCCCCGGCCGCACGCAATGCACCGCGATGTGCCGCGGTATCTGTTCCCATGGCCATCCCAGATACAACGGCGTGGCCATTTTCTGCAAACACCCGGGCCAGCGTGGCAACAAACTCCATTCCGGCGGCCGTTGCATGGCGGGTGCCAACAATCGCAACAGCCGCCCGCGTCAGGGTATGCACATTTCCGCGCGCCGTTATAACGGGGGGATGATTTTTTATTTCGCGCAAATTGGCTGGATAAAATTCATCTGTATCACATATATAATATATATGTAATTTGTCTGCGCATTCCATTTCACGCATTACTGCATCGCGAATCGTCGTATCACGGCCCAGTGTATCTGCCGCCGCATCCACAGAGCCAAATTTCGCAACCAATTCGTTATATTTTGCCGGTCCAATACCGGGCGTACGCAAAATCAATAACTTGTTAAACAAATCTGACATGCACATACTATAAAGAATATATTACCAATAACGAAAGCAAATTATTTACCAACGGCCCAATAAAAAAAACGCCCAATGGGCGTTTTATTTTTTAAGAATCCAAACTCAGCAATCTATCATAATCAATGCTGCTGCATTCTTCTGGTTTACCATCCGGGGCGGTATCCCAAACTTTGCTTTCACATTCCTGTTTCAGAATTTTCAGATTGCGAATAAACTGGTCATATTCACTGCCATTTTCTTTTTTCAGAACCAATAATTGACTGCGCAACAATTCATCACCTTCCAGGGCCTTTTGTCCCATAACCTTGCCGCCAATTAATCTGTTGCCGAATAATTCCATTGCACCAACACCGACACCTGCGCCACCAACGACACCTGCAACCGTGCCCCATGTGCGACCGGATTTTTTTGCATCCAATATGCGCTGTTTTAATTTGCCTTCGTCGGCCCATGCACCACATGTAATATCGCGCCCCATTTCATAATATTGACTGGGGACATCGGATACACTGACCTTGGCATCATTGGATTTTATTTCCACTTTGACAAAACAAGTATTGTTTTCAGGGTTTTCGGTATCTTCAACCATTGCAGCATAGTTGTTTGTATTGCTGTATCGCGACGCCCAAACAAATGTATTGCCAACACCAATATTATTATTAATGCACGCAGTGCGTTCTTTTTCGCGGGTATCAACGGTTGGGATGGTTGCTTCAACCTCTTCTACCCTAACGCTGGATTTATCAGGATTGGTGGATACAGAAATTGACGCCATTGCGCTGAGTTGATTTGTAGATGCCGTTGCGCGTGGTGCGGCCATAACCGGTCCGTTCACCGCACGACGTGGCGAACCACCCATTTCAGAACGCGCGGCCGCAAATGCAGACCCAGAAATTAAGCATATTGCCAAGACTGATACAATTTTTTTCATTCTTCCCATCCTGATGTATTCTGGGTGTATTATACCATAAATGGGCGGTAAAATAAAGAATAAATACTGGCCGATTTAATAAAAAACCGCGCATAATGCGCGGTTGATTATTTTTTCCATTTCCAAACTATCTTGGATTCGGTCCCACCCACCAGGCGACCAATATTTTCACGATGCCGCCACATGCACAGCAATGCGATTGCCAAAAATGCCAATCCGATTTTCCACCCTATAACAAAACCCAACACTGGCATCAGACAGAAAACCACCACCGCCCCCAGGGATGAATATCCCGATGACAATGCAACAATCAGCCATTCAATCCCGCATATAATAAATGACAGCGGACTGACCGCCAACAATACGCCAAACAAAGACGAAATTCCTTTGCCCCCATGAAAACGCAGCCACACCGGATAACAATGCCCAACAATCGCGGCAAAACCACACCATGCACCAAATGCATCACCAGCAATCCAATTTCCGATAAAAACGGCCGCAATGGCCTTGGCCATGTCCAGCAACCAAACAGCCGCCGCCATACGCAGGCCACCGACACGCATAACATTTGTTGCACCGATGTTTCCACTGCCCACCTGGCGCAGGTCGCCCTTGCCCATTGCACGTGTCAGCAAAAGGCCCATTGGAATGGACCCCAACAGATAAGAAATAATAATTGCGATTGCGTATATCATTTTATTTTTCCTTGATTTTATGTTTGTTTTCTATAAAATAACAAAAAACATGACTAAATAAAAGGAAAATAAAGTGGCAAATCACAAGTCATCAGAAAAAAGAATTTTGGTAACAGCCAAGAAAAACGCTGTTAATACCGCACGTCGCAGCGCGGTCAAAACCGAAACCAAAAAGGCGTTAAAGGCAATTGAATCCGGCGACAAAGCCGCCGCAACCGCCGCCGCACGCAATGCAGAAAGCAAAATTATGAAATCTGCCGGCAAAGTTATGCCGAAAAAACGCGCCGCACGCAAGGTTTCCCGTCTGACCAAGAAAGTTGCGAAAATGGCGTAATTCTTTTTGATAAGATATTAAAAAATCCGCCGATTGGCGGATTTTTTATTTATGTACAGAAAAATATAAAACCGGCAAATGCCGGTTTCATATGTTGAACTATTCTTTGTCTGATTTCACATGTTCATACTGTACCAGCGCAATTCCCACATCACCCGGAATTACATAAAAACCAAATTTCATTCCATCGGTTATCATATGCGTTGAAATTGGCGTTGCACCGGCGGCAACAACTTTATCATGCATGGCATCATAATCTTTGACCGTCAGATATGCGGTTGTGCCAACGGGACCGCGACTGCCATCGGGCAATTTTGGCGTTTCCATAACACCGGCAAAGGGCCATACCTGGCCTGGGGCCTTGATAATTATATAATCCTGGCCGGTTGGCGTTTTATGCGCAGCCGTTGTCTTGATACCCAAATTATCATTTAAAAATTCAACCGTTGCGGTGGGGTTATTTGAATAAATATCAATCCAAGACAACGCGCCGGTTGTTTTCATTGGATTTGTCTTTAAGAACAATGCAACGCAACCAATTAATAAAACCAATAAAATATAAAAACCTATTTTGTAAAACATAATTTCTCCTTTTGAATCTGTTTGACATAACTGATTATATCACAGTTTTATTGATTTATCTGGAATAGTTTCATAAATAAAAATCCGCCGATTGGCGGATTTTTATTGAATCGCATGATATGTTGTACCACCAAAATTTACATTTATCGCATTTTGGGAATTTCCGGCGGCCAAACTGCCATAGCAAACCTGGGATGCATAACCAACACCCAATGCGTGGTCGGTTTGTTTTGCTGAATACAGCGGAACTGTAATTCCATTACCCATTTTTAATTGTGTTATTCCGGCCCTACACAATTGGGCGCAGACATTTTGCGATGTCAGATTGTATCCAGAATCACATACCCACGGGCAACTGTTGGATGCCGCGTTGGACGTATATGATGAATTGGCAATTTTGTTTGTGCATGCCACACATGCGGATGCGCCACCCGCACTGTATTTTCCAACCGCACATTCTGTGCATGTTGGATTTGCGGTTTTATTACCCGCTGCGCCATATTTGGCATTGCAATTTACATTATATGTACACGCCCGATATGCCGAACCAGAATAATATTCATGGGCATTGACCACCGTGGTGGTACCGCCTGAAATTGATTTGGCCGTGCAACTGATATAACAATCACCAATTTCATCGCGTCCATTGTCAGAACCAGATGCCGTCGGTGGGCACGTTTTGCGTGAATTATCCCCCGGGCAATAATATCCACTTTCGCATGCGGTGCATGTGCCATTGGCATTTTTATAAAAGCCAGGGTTGCATGTTATTGTTATATCGCAGGTGGATTCCGCCGCACTGCACGAACCACCGTAATATTCTGTGCCAGATGTGGACGACGAACCGTGGGTGCATGTTGCATTTGCGGGACATGTCTGTTGTGTGCATGCGCGTGTGCATGATTTCCAACATGCCCCAATGCCCCCGGTGGTGCCATTGGCACTGTTGGGATACGTCGCCGGGCATCCGGCGCATGCCCCAGACGACAAATAATATCCGTCATTACAACTGGCGGCGACGCACGATGTGCTGCACACGCCATAACTGCTGCACCCGGTGCACGATGCACCCGCGGACG
This sequence comes from Pseudomonadota bacterium, assembly GCA_023402015.1. GTDB lineage: Bacteria > Pseudomonadota > Alphaproteobacteria > Rs-D84 > Rs-D84 > Enterousia. Next base: position 62,116 of record JAEXCU010000011.1, read on the forward strand.
AACACGCACTGTTGGTATAATTTCCGTTGCATGTTTTTGTGCCCGCGGGACAAGACACGCTGTATGCATTTGCAACACTGTTTGACGGCGTGCATGACGTGGTGGATGACCGGTTGGCAACACTGGTGCAAACAGTATTGCATGAACATCCCGATGCGGTCGCAGTGTATCCGGTTTCGCAACTGTATGTCCATGCACCATATGACCAATCACCACAACTGGCCGATCCGGTGCATGCGGACGCAGACGTACTGCCCGCGGGACTGGTGGTGCGATAACATGTGCGCGATTTGCTGCGACTGCGCGTGCCACCCGTGGTGGATTCACTATCCGTGCCGGTTTCGGTAAATGAAACGGATGAACATGCGGCGCATGAACTGCCCGATTTATAGTAATTCGCATTACATTGCCATGGACAATTATCTTCAACCGCATACATGGATGACGGTGTACTATAACTGGTGTATGTGGCGTTGGCCGGTGCATTGGTACATGCCGTACAAATGTTGTACCAATCGTTAAAATTCAACGGGTCAGACGCATAATATCCCGTACGACACCAATCATAATGGGTATAATTGTTTCCACTGGGGCCGTTATAACATGTGGTCTGATTTAAATATTGTATTCTGGTACTGTCGCTAAGGTACCAGTTGCAAATACAATCTGACGAACTGACTGCATGTTCATAATCAGACCAACTGCCACTGGACAAACTGACAATGCTTTCCGGTGTTGGCGAACCGGATTTTACCGTGCTGGCGCATGTTGCGCGGTTTGTGCCACCGGTACAATAATTACCACTGCCACAGGCGGCGCAAGATGTATTGCCATTTGCGCTGGATCCGTAATATCCAGCATTACATGACCATGGGCATGAATTGGCCGTCGCAGAACCAACGTATTCAGAATTTGCAGGCTTGTTGCTGCAACTGTTCAGGCCATAACCATTGCTTAAATTCCCCTCGGCAACACTGCTGAATCCGGGGCAATAACTGCCCGACGGGCATGAACCACATGCCGAACCATTCCAATATGTTCCGGCCGGACACGTTATATATCGCGTGCCACCGGTGCATGTGCCCCACGAGGAACAACCACTGCACGATGCGCCGGCCGACGAACAATCACCATTTGTGTAATTACCCGCACATATCTGATATGCGCCGGAATAAGAACACGTTCCCCCTGATACAGAACATGACCGCGTACACGATTGGGTGGACGCGCGATTTGCGACACTGGTGCATGGCGTAGTGCAAACGCATGAATTATTGCTGTTGGTGTATCCACTGTTGCATGATGAAACATAACATGTTCCGGTGGATGTACGCCCCCATGATGAACACCCCGTACATGACCCGGTACAGTTATCGCCACCGGTGTAATAACCATTACAGGTGTTGGTATATGACCGCGTCCCGGCGCCGTTTGTTATACCGCAAGATTCGCTGCCTGATGATGTACTGGACGAATTGGGCGTGCTGGTACACGTATTTGTGCAACATACCGGGGCGTTCGTTCCACCCGCACATGTACAACCCGACGGACACGACGAACATGAATTACCGGCCGTCGTTCCGTTCAAATAGTACCCCGCATTACACGATGTATATTTCTTATACGTAGGGCAAGAATACCCAGCCGCACCAGCAACGGAAACACTTAACAACAGAAACGTTAAAGAGAAAAAAAAGCGGTCGTTTAAATTAGGCTATCACAGGGGGAACAAATGACGCAGAAATTGGGGATTTTTTGTAAACCAAATATTACGAATATAATCCACCATTTGGATTAGGCCAGGCATTTTGCCCTACATGCCAGGCATTATATAGAATTTTAACACATTTGACAAGATTAAATTTTCGGAATAGATACGTACCAAAACTGCGGTTTTCCGGTGCAAAAAACCGCCCAGATTCCTAATTTGTGGAAAAACTGGGCGGTTTTTATATTTTTTATGCAAAATAATGCATTTTTTAATTCAACGGCGCGCCCCAATGTTGCTGGATACTGCGTTCTGCATCCATTGGGCTTACCAATACCTGGGGCGTCAAAATCACGACCAGAACATCACGCTGGGCCGATGTTTCGCGCGAACCTGACAACGCCATAAAGTCCGGGTCGCCCAAACCATAACGTGTATCGGAATTGCTTTGCTTTTCAAATCCGGATACAACCAGCATCTGGCCCGATTCCATAATTACTTCCTGCATGAATGAACGTTCTTCAACCTCGGGCAATTGCAGGGTTACTTCGCCAATTGTCTGGGTTGACATTTTCAGCAATTCACGCACCGACATTCTGAACAACAGCAATATTTTGCCATTTTCCAAAACATTGGGCAGCAACTGCATTGAAAATCCGGTTTCCAAATCGTCCTGGTCAACGGTGGATGATTCAACGGTTGTAAAGTTGCGGGATTCAAATCGTTTGATGTACCCGGTTGTACGCGTGTTGTTTACCGGCGCAACGCGGTTGCTGCGCGTGGTGACACCAACGTTTGTAACCAATGATACTTTGCCCTGCTTGGCCAATGCCTGAATTAATGCATTACTGCCTGCGGCACCTGACAACGAACCATTTTGAATTTGATCCTGGGTGTATGCACCGGCAACTTCCTGGCCATTTTCCATGTGGGTTGCACCCGTCATTGCTGATACAGTATTGGACAAAACCGCAATGTTCATGGAACTGGCCTCGGTTGATGCCAAATTATTTTTCGGGTTTGCAACCAAATTTAATCCTGATGCAGAATTAATCGCCGCGGCCAAATTCAAACCGAACGCAGAATCATTTGCGATTGAAACCTGTAATACTTTGACGTCGATTGTCACCAACTGCGACAAACGTTTGTTCTGGCGCGCAATGTATTCACCCACGCGTGATAAAACAGACGGTGGCGCGGTAACGGTAATTGTTCCCAAACTGCGCGAAACGGTAAAGTCCGCATTGTCGGCCTTGCCAATAATGCCAGAAATGGCGTTTTCAACCTCGTCCCATTCTTTTAATGTAGATTCCAAAGACACCTGATTTCCGTCATCTGTCTGGACAGCCGTCTGATATGAAATTTCCGTCCCCAGTGCATATAATGTATATGTCTTGGTTTCTGTTTCATAAAAAACAATCGCGTTTTTATCATAATACCACAGCAAGTCTAAATCCGTCGCCACCTGGGACAACAGACCGGACAATTTGCCGGTGTACGCAATGTTCATCAATTTTTTTAATTTTTCAGAATTTACCTGGCTGTCAATTTTCACAGGTATGCCAGTTATGGAATTAATGTCATTTGCCAAAACCTGCAAACTGACCGGTTCGTTCAGCAAAATTGTAATACCAGTATCTGTTTCAAACCGCGCAGGCAAATTATTTCTGTGTTCCAAAATTGTGGATTTATTCCCCAGCCATACACCCTCAGACATGGAAACGGTATCACCACTGGCCACCTTGGCACGTGGATTTTTGGCCATTTCAAACGCATCGTATGCGTTGATAAAATCCTGGTCCACGGACGCCGCAACCTTTGCAGATTCCTTGGTGGTGCACCCTGTCAGCATCGCCGTCAGCACAGTGCACATAACAAAAAAATTAATTGGTTTTGACATCCATTATCTCCTCAATCTGTGCCCGATTATATCTTATTCTTCGGCCGTAGAAATTACCAGAACACGATTTCCCTTGTAAAATTTGGCATATGGCACCGGTGTTGCGCGACCAAAATTGCGCACCAATGCAGACGCAACATCAACAAAGCGTCCCTTGAAGACAGCGCTTGCCTCAATCGGGTATTCACGCGATGTCGCCCATACCAAATCCCATCCTTCTTTATCACACCAGTTTTGTAAAACTTCGTGCAGGGATTGACCACTGGCGACAACCCACGAACGAACCTGATCCATCAGCATCGGTGCCGGTTCGGCATCTGCGGAAATATCCACAGAAATTTCTTCTTCGCTAACTTCGCCATTTGCATTTTCTGTCTGGGTCATACCCATTTTTGCCGCGAACGCCGCATATCCATCGGCGTATTTACCGCAATTGCCACGACCACTGCGCGACACAGTTAAAACATCACCACCGTCATCTTCCAATACTTCGCGATGCAGCAACGGCATTTCCGAACCGTTATTGCATTCATCGTCAAATCCGACAGGGATTTGCGTACCATGCAACATGTTTGCCCCGCCCGACCATCCACCGAAATCGCCACGTGCACCCAAATTGAAATTATTTTCAACAACCAAATCCGCCCCGATTTTAGATACAATGCGAATATTGTCAGAATCTTTATTTTTAGAACACGCCCCGTCTTCACATGCAACAACAACGTCGGCATCAGATCCAGTTAACGGCCACACCGGCACCGGCGCAGGCTGGGCAACGGTTTCTTGAACCTGATACGACGTGTCGTATTCAACATATTGATTTTCGTCAATTGTTTTGTCCTGGGTGTAAAAAACCTCTGACGTAACAACCTGGGGCAAATTTTGCGCGGCAAAACAATACCCTGCGGCAGTTGCAAACATGGCGACAATAAGAATCTTGCGGAACATAAAAACTTCCTTTCCTGAATGTTTTTCGTATTTATTATGCTTATTATAACAATTTGACCGAATCTGTGCAAGATTAAAACGCACATAAATCAACCACGATTTGAAATATCACCAAGATAAAATCGCACGAATCGGGAAAAAATGTTATACTGTTTTCATCAGTTTAAATTTTCAGGAGTGGTATATGCAAAATATTTTGATTTTGGTGGGAATTACCCTGGTTATTGTTATGGGTTTGGGATTGCTGTATTTCATGGTGCGAATTAATACGCGCGTTCGGGATATGACCAAAACGCTGACGCACCAGTATAATTTGATTGTAAAAATGCAAATGGTTTTGAAAAATAAATACGCAACAAATGCCGTGGCCGAAAACGCAGAAATGATATACCAAGATTTACTGCAAAATTTAATTCCAATTATGGCTGCAATTGACATCATGCCACGAAACACGGCCGAACACCCATTATGGCGCGCCCTGGGCGGGATTTTGGATGAATACGCAAAAAATCCATTTGCATTGGAAAAACTGCGCAGATGCATTAAACTGGACGCGGAAATCGCGCGCAGTGTTGACAACTATATGAACCGTGCGGACGGATTTCTGCATCATTTGACAACAACCGAACCTGATGGAATATTGGCCGCAACGTTTACGGACGGTTTGCTGGGGCAATCGCTGACATTCTTTGCCCAGGCAAAACAATTGGCCGCGCAAAGCAACGAAATGTAAATGATTAAATGACAAAACTGTCTGAAAATCTTATTCGCGAAATATCCGCCATGCGCGATGAACCTCAGTGGTTATTGCAATGGCGATTGGCGGCGTTTCATGCATGGAAAAAAATGTCGGAACCCCACTGGGCCGAAATTGACTATGCACCAATTGATTATGACGGTTTAAATTATTATAACGAGCCCGCACCAATTGATAATTCTGACTTAAAGGCCGCATATGATAAAATGGGCCTGCCCGAGGCGGAACAACGCGCCCTGATGGGCATGGCGACCGACACGGTTATTGACAGTAAATCTGTTCATACGTCATATACGGCGGAACTGAATAAACTGGGGATTATTTTTCTGCCTTTTTCCGATGCAGTAAAACAATATCCGGATTTGGTAAGAAAATATTTGGGAACGGTTGTTCCGGCCACAGATAACTTTTATGCGGCCTTAAATGCGGCGGTATTTTCAGACGGAACATTTGTTTACGTCCCACCAAATACAAAATGCCCAATTGATTTGGCCAGTTATTTCAGAATTCAAACCGCAAAAATTGGCCAGTTTGAACGTACACTGATTATCGCCGATGCCGGTGCAACACTGTCATATATGGAAGGTTGCAGCGCCCCGCGCCGTCCCAACCATCAGTTGCACAGCGGGGTTGTTGAAATCATTGCACATGAAAATGCAACGGTAAAATATGCAACGGTGCAAAATTGGTATGCAGGGGATTTCGCCACATACAGCGATTCTGGGCATAAAAAAACCGCGTATCGTGGCGGCATTTTAAACTTTGTCAGCAAACGCGGTCGCGCAGATAAAAATGCCACAATTGATTGGACCCAGGTTGAAATCGGATCTGCCATGACATGGAAATATCCGTCAACAATTTTGGCGGGCGATGGCGCGCACAGTGATTTTTATTCACTGACCATAACACGTGGCGAACAACAGGCGGACACCGGCACAAAAATGATTCATATTGGCAATGACACCGTTTCCAACATCGTGTCATATGGTGTCGCGTTGGATAAATCACGCCAAACGTTTCGCAGCCTGGTCAGTTTTTCTGGAACGGGGTGCGCGAATGCGTCCAAATGCGATACACGCCTGATTGGTGATGATGCAATTGCAAATACTTTGCCAACAATTGTTCATGGAAATGGCGAAAACCGCCAAAGTCATGAGGCCACCACCGGTGCCATCGATGCCGCGCAATTGGAATTTTTAATGCAGGCCGGCATTGCGCGGGACGCGGCAACCGCCCTGATTATCGGTGCGGTCGCGGCGCCGATTATTTCGCGCCTGCCAATGGAATTTTTGGTTGAATCCAAACAACTTATTCAAATGGCCTTGGCAGAATAGTTAATATTAATCTTTCACGTAATGACACATATCTGTTAAATCAAATTCACCGGTATCATCCACATATGGACCATCAGAATCCATCAATACACAATCTTCTATACTAAGATTAACGCCGGGCATACTATACCCATAAACCGTTTCCCCGGCCGTATTTTTAACCGACGGACATCTGGCGCACCCATTGGAACTGTTTTCACTTTCATAATATCCGTTTGCGCAGCGATACTGACTGGTGGATATCCATTCATCACATTTACATCCCGATGCCGTTTGATAAATCATTAAACCATCCCCGACGTTATACCAACGTGTGGCACTGCATGATTGCATGCAAAAACCATTCACTGTGCATTTAAACGTACCTGTTTTGCCAATCCCCTGTGCCGCGCCGCTGGCCGTTCCACCACTGTATACATTTTGTTCGCCCGATGTACATCCTGGATAACTGCCATTACAATATCCACCACGGTTTGCCGTCATAGATGAATTTGCATCACACCAATAACAAATGCCATTGCTATTTAGCACGCAATAATCGGCCAATGTGGCAAACGCGTTTCCCATTGTTAACCCCAGCAATATTCCAAATGTAAATATTTTCCGTATCATTCTCTGCCCTGTTATCCGTTAGTTGAATCCAAACCACCGTTTGGATTAGGCATAAAATGACAGAAAAAATTCCCGAAAAACCGGGAATGACAAAAACAAAAAAGAAAACAAACCAAACGGTGGTTTGTTTTCAGCATAAATTCACATACAAATTATATAATATTTTAACGTTTTTTGCCTGCGGCGTCAATACCAGAAATCATGCAATCGCAACGCGTTGCAACGGCAATAAAATATGGTATAATTAACGAGATATACAGGATAAAAAATGTTGGAAATAAAAAACTTGTCCGTGTCAATGGACGGTAAAAAATTGTTAACGGATATAAACCTGACCGTGGAAACGGGTGCACGACACCTGCTGGCGGGTCATAATGGTTCTGGAAAGTCCACATTGGCACAAACAATTGCCGGAAACCCACAATATTCCGTGGATGGCGGACAAATAATATTAAACGGCGATGATTTAACGGGCGAAAATACAACTTCGCGTGCATTGCGCGGAATCTTTATTGGTGCGCAAAATGTGCCAGAAATACCGGGATTAACGGTTCTTAGTTTTTTAAAGCATTCAATGGCCGCGCATGCGCATTTCCAAACGGGCCGCGATTTGTCCATGGGGGAATTCTTGCAAAATCTGGAATCCGCACGTGAAAAACTGAATATTCCCAAAGAATGGCTGAACCGCAGTATAAATGTTGGCTTTTCCGGGGGCGAGCGCAAGCGACTGATGCTGTTGCGATTAATCTTAACGGCGCCAAAATTTGCGATATTGGATGAACCAGATTCTGGGGCAGACCCAACCGTTCAAAAACAGATTGTTGCCACAATGCATAGTATGACAGATACAACATTCTTGTTCATCAGCCACCAACAGAATTTTACAGATATGGTGCAACCAACAAACACAACCACTTTGTCGCACGGCAAAATTATGATACAATAGACATCAAACCTAAGGAATAAATAATGACAGAAAAAACACATCAGAAATTGTCGTCATGGATATTTTGGCGCCCGCTGAAATTTGCATTTGTATCATTTGCATTTATGGTTGGTGTCGCACTGTTATACGGCATGACGGCGGCATATGTATTTCATGCCACTGTTGCACCACGTATGCCATTAGTTATATTACTGACATTGGCATTTACTGTTGCGGCGATAATGATGTTGCGCCGGTTGCCAAATGAAAACCTGGACCGTCGCAGTTTTGTCGCATTGAACAACGCGCAAACATTCGTTGTTTCCGGATTGTTTATAATATCCACCCTGGTGATTGTGGCCAACGCACAACAAATTATGCTGCGCATGATGTGGATGGAGGCCAATTCCAATAACACTTTCCTGTTGGTGATGATTGCAATGGGATTGTTTTATCTGTATCTGGCGGGATTATTTATGGCAAATGTATATGCCAAATTCCGTCGTTGTCGCGCAATGGGAATTCCGGCTGGCAAAGCATTGTGCACATTGCCATTTGGTTTTCCACTGTTATGGATTCCCGGATATGTTTTACCGGAAAAGGCGACCCGGAATCCGGCGCTGCCCCTGCGCGCAAAATGGTATGCACGTTTGACCGATTGGATAATGTCCGGCCCGGTAAAAACCGCGGTTGTGTTAATCGCCCTGATTTTATTTTCAGGATTCTTTTTCGGATTTAACTCTATCCTGTTGACGTTAAGTCTGGCGGTTATATTTGCAATATGGGGTCGCATTGTTGGCATGGAAAAATTTCGTCGTGAAATCGGTGGACGTTATACTTCATTTGCAATAATCGCAAACGTTGTTGTTTTGGTATCTGTTATCAGTATCGCAGTTCTGACAACATCATCCAGAATCACCAGTGTCCAGATTCAGGATTCCGCAATAATAACACAGGACACAAACGCCCAGTAAAAAACGCGCTATGTGCACGATTTACTGGCATAGGGGGATTTTATGAATGGTTTAATTTTATTTGCAGGCCTGATATTTTTTCTGTGGCTGGGACGGTCAATTTTAATTCCCCTGTTGGTGGCAACGTTTCTGTGGTATCTGATAAACGCAATTGCGGCATACATTCGCAGAATCATGCCGTTAAAATCTGAACGCGAACGCCAGAAAAAAATGACGGCTGCACGAATATTGGATTGGACATCAATTGTGTTGGCGGCGCTGGCCATGGTTGGCATGTTATATTTATTCGCAACCCAGATTCGCCCAATGGCATCGGAACTGATGGCGGCATTACCCGAACTGCAAAGCAAACTGATGACGTTCGGTAATTACCTGTCCGAATCACTGGGGCTGCGATTTGATGCCAGTATGTTCCCAAACATAACCAAGATTGCTGCGAATGTCGGAACATCTGCCGCAGGAATTGTTACGTCTATGGGCATGATATTGGTTTACATGTTGTTTATGTTTATTGAACAAAGCACGTTTAATAAGAAATTTGCATCACTGTTTCCCAATAAAACCCAGTCCAAGAAAATGCGTTATATTATAAACAGCATTGACGAAAACATGAAAAAATATTTGTTTATGAAAACCCTGTTGTCGGCAATAACCGGTGTATTGTCGTATTTCTGGTTGCAGATGCTGGGGCTGGAATATGCCGGCGTATGGGCATTTATCGTATTTATCACCAGTTATATTCCAACCATTGGCGCAATCGTTGCGTGTGGTCTGCCAATATTGTATTCATTGGTAACGGCGCCCACCCTGCACCAACCGATATTGGTTGCGGTCGGATTAATTGGATTACAGGTTTTGTTTGGTAATATATTGGAACCAAAACTGACGGGGAAAACACTGAATCTGTCCACATTGGCAATTCTGATAAATTTGGTTTTCTGGGGCATGATTTGGGGAATTGCAGGAATGTTTTTCAGTGTGCCATTGTTGGTTGCAACGTTCATTATCACGGCCCAATTTGATTCAACACGTTGGATTGCAGTGTTGTTGTCGGCCGACGGAAATATACCAGACAAACGCGACGAATAAAACAATAAAAAACGGTGCTATGTGCACCGTTTCTGGGATTTTTTATAAAATATAATCATTTATTTCTGGCCAATAATGCAATTGCATTTTCCAAAATAATGCGGGCCGATTCGCTGTCCAAACGTTGCTTTAATTGGTCCACACGCATTTTTCCCATTGCATCTTGGGCGGAAAAACTGGTCAGATTTTCTTCTATAAATATAATGGGCAAATCGCTGTATGTGCATAAATCCGTGGCTGTGCGACGAACAGACGCGGTTGTTTCTGATTCGGTTCCGTCGGCATGCAGTGGCAATCCAATTATAATTCCAACCGCATTTTCATCCCGCGCCACGCGCGCAATTTGTTCGGCAATATTTCCCCCACCACGTGGCATTACAATTGGTGGCCGCGTGAACACAAATTCGCGCGACGCATCAGATACTGCGACACCTGTTCTGCGGGCGCCCCAATCAATCCCAATCAGGCGTCCTGTTGGCGGAAAACCGTTGCAATCTGGCAAAATCATTGTATAATTTCCTGATGTTAAATATATATAAATAGAATAGGATTTGAAATGGCATTTAGCAAGCAGCAATTACAAAAATTTGCCAATCTGATAAGGATTGATATTCCAGATGAAAAATTGGAAAAAATGAATATTGATTCTGTTATTGATTGGTTGGACAAATTACAAAAAATTGATACACGGGGAATCACCCCAATGTTGAATCCATCAGAACATAAATTGCCACGTCGTTCGGATATTGTCGCAGACGGAAACATCCGCGATGCTGTATTTGCAAATGCACCGGATACGGCGGGTGTATCACGTGGATATTTTGCCGTACCAAAAGTAATGGATGAATAATTTACCAATCGGAATTTTAAAATGATAGATCTGACAATTACCCAAGCATTAGAAAAATTAAAATCGCGCGAAATCAGCGCAACGGAATTGACACGTGCGCATCTGGACCGAAACGCACAATATGGCGCGGATTTAAATTGCTATATCACGACAACGCCGGAACGTGCATTGGCCGATGCCGCGGCGGCGGATGCGCGCTATGCCGCAGGAACGGCCCTGCCACTGGACGGGATTCCAATTGGTATGAAGGATTTATTTGCCACACGCGGCATCAGAACAACGGCCGCATCGCGCATGCTGGAAAATTTTGTTCCACAATATGAATCAACGGTTTCACAAAAATTCATAGATGCCGGGACCGTTTTATTGGGTAAAACCAATCTGGACGAATTTGCAATGGGCACATTCAGCAAAACCAGTTTCTTTGGCGCACCGGTAAATCCATGGCAAATGGAAAAGCGTCTGACCGCGGGTGGTTCATCGGGCGGCACAACCAGTGCGGTTGCATCCGGCCTGGCAATGGGTGGCACAGGAACAGATACCGGCGGTTCAATTCGTTTCCCGTCGGCGATTACCGGCCTGGTTGGGATGAAACCAACGTACGGCCTGTGCAGCAGATGGGGATGCGTCGCATTCGCATCCAGTTTAGATACCCCGGGCCCAATCGCCCGTACGGTTGATGATGCGGCATTATTATTGGCCACAATGGCGGGTCATGACCCACGGGATTCAACCAGTGCAGACGTCGCATTCGCTGCAAACGTTCCGTTATCCCCGGTGCTGGGCGACGGTAAAAAATTACGTGTGGGTGTTATCCGGGAATTGGCAGATGTCGCAGTTTCGCCGGATATGAAACGCCTGTACGACGCGCGTTTGGCCGATTTAAAATCTGCCGGTGCCGAAATCATAGATGTATCAATTCCAAATATCTTGGACGCATTGGCGGCATATTATATTATCGCCCCGGCCGAGGCATCATCCAACCTGGCCCGATATGACGGTATGCGCTATGG
>JAEXCU010000012.1 GCA_023402015.1 Pseudomonadota bacterium
ATTACCGATGCGGCAGATGCGGGCAAAGCGGGGCGCTCGGCCACATCCCGTAGAATCCGGTCCATTCCAAATCAGGCCCCGCTCTTGCCTACGACGCGGACATCATGAGCAATGGGGGACGCCGACCAAACGGCGGTTGTTTTCAGGCCATCAGATGTTGTTTGATCATTACTCATACATGCGCCCAGGGCAATTGCCAAATCTGTTGCACCGACCCTTTTACCGTATTGTTTTATAACGTCCAGGGCACCATCGCCCCAAATTTGATTTTCGGTTAAAAATGTCGCTTCCATTTGGTTTGTCCTTGACTTCGTTGACATATAATTTTATTTAGGTATTTTACCTTATTTTTGCCCATGTTTCAAGCAATTAACACCACCGCCTGCAATTCTTTTCATGCGCCGCATCGTGTTCAGCGCATTTATCACGAACTTCTTGCCAATTGCCCCGCGCATGTGGCCCACAAATGACGCCTGGCGCACAGATAAATACTTGTCATCCACAATATCGTCTAAATAACAACGCGATATCGTTTTTAAATATCTGCGCTGGCGACGGCGTGCCGATGCACGAATCGTTTTTATAATGCGACCTGTTGACGTTAAACGATGATTAAACCCCAGAAAATCCATCCCATCGCGAATCCGACCAATTTGAGTTTTAGCATTTAATTTTAACTGTAATTTTTCATTACAAAAACGTTCAATCGCGGCGCGACATTCTTTTAAAAATTCTTTATCCCGGTGCAGCAAAATAAAATCGTCCATATAACGCACATAATAACCCACACGCAGTTTTTCTTTGATAAAATGGTCCAAATCGTTCAGATATAATAATGCGAACCACTGGCTGGTCTGATTACCCAATGGCAATCCGGCAATATCATCACTGCTGGAAATAACCATTTTCATATACCACATTTCATCTGCGCTGAAACCACAACGCTGCAATTGGGAAATTAATATTTCATGATTTATGCTGGCGAAATATTTCGCGATGTCGCACTTTAAAAAATACGCATCGTTGCCACCGGTATTAATAAACAATTTTCGCATAAAAGAATGCATACGATTTATCGCAAAATCCGTTCCACGCCCCACCCGCGATGCCGCATTGTCGTGAATTAATCGCCGTTCCAAACAGGGTTCCAATACATTTCTGCAAAAACACATTTGCACAACGCGGTCTTTGTATGGCAATGCCTTTATCTGGCGTTCTTTGGGATCGTATATTTTAAACATACGATATTTACCAATTTTATATTTTTTATTCGCCAATGCGGCCGCCAATTGTGTTATATTCCGTGCGTTGTCCAATTCAAACATAATTGTACCGCGTTTATGCTGCTTGCCACGACGACACAATTCATGCGCCATAAACAGGTTTTCAAATTTAAATATTTCCGATAAATTCATATTATCACCAAATAAAAAAAGGAACACCCAATAACCCATCAAAGTCATGCATATTGCAATATTCGTCAATGTGTGTGGTGCTCCTTGAAACGGAAATTATCCGTTTTTCATTCTTCCGGCCCACATTTTTTGCTAACCGAAAAAGAGAAAACTTCCTTTGCTCTGTGCGCGGATGAACCCGATACCGGGCCCATATTTCAGGCATGTTTTTCAGAAACATTGTGGCTTTGCCTTCACAATTTTTTCGTTTCCCTTCAAGAGCAAATCGGGGCGCGCGGCCACATTTCGTTTATTCGGTTTATTCCAATTCTTGTCCCCGTTTTTGTCTACGACGCGGACATTATTATCATTGGGGGACGCCGACCAAACGGCCACGCGGAAAAGATAAGTCTTCCCTTATTTGGCGCCGCCGGACGCCAAATCTGAATTATTTTTGTTTTGCCCCCCATTTTTCATTGTCGCTTTTGCGCCATGCCGCGGCCAGATTTATAACATCGGATAATTGAATCGCAATCTGGCGATATTGACGCAATAATATGCATCCTGCGTTTTCGGCCAACAACGCGATATAGCCCAACATTTTCAGTTTTATAATCGCATCCGTTTGAAACTGTTCGCGGGTTCTTTTGTTTTCCAGACAATCTTGCATAATGGAATTTGCATGCAGAATATCTGAAATTGCGTCCAAACACATATTCTGCATTCGGGCAATATATGTCGCACGAAACCGCTGGGGTGTTTTCAGTGATATTGCCAAAATATATGCCCCCAGTTTCTTGGCACGCGTCAGAACAATTAAATCACTGGCATCATCAGATATTTTGGACACGCGTGCCCATTCCGCATCAATTTCTGCCGCGTTTGATGCAGTTCGGTTTGGGTCAAATTTCACATCAAATCCGGTGGCACTGCCCTGCTTTACAGAAAATAAATCATCAATCGTATTGGCGGGTCCAACAACATTTGTGATGTTTTTTGGTATTTTCAAACTTTTGTTCCGGCTAAGGCGATTGTACTTCATAAGAATTTCATAATCCGTGATTCGTTGGCCCATATTAAAATATTTCCCAGCAATATCAAGTAATTATAAAATCAACACTAAATAACCAAAAAATAAAAAACCGCCAAAAGGCGGATTTTTTATTAAACAGTGGTCGGGGTGAAAGGATTCGAACCTTCGACACCTTGGTCCCAAACCAAGTACTCTACCAGGCTGAGCTACACCCCGAAACGACACGCATTATATCAAGATTTTTTTCAAATGCAAATCTTTATGTTTATTTTATGCTTGCCCGGATATGGGAAACTTTCTACAATAATAATAATGTTTAAATGTTTCGGTTTTTGCGTATTTTTTTTAATCCTGGTTGGGCAACCGGGATTGGCGGCGACGGCGCGCAATGCATCTAATTTCGTCAGCGCGAATACGTATAACAATTTGTACCCATATATGAATAATAAAATGCGAACCAATTTAAATCCGGGCGTTAATCCATCCCAGACCAATGCCCAGATTGATGTTTTGGCGCGCACCATTCAGACACCGCAATCAACGGGCCGACGGGTTGTCGCACGCAGCGGGACCGGTACAAATACCGCAATGGCGCGCAAAGCCAACAATTCATCCACATCCGCACGCAGTGCAACCGCTGTGGGTACAACATCCGGCGCCGGAAACACGGCACGGCGCGTTGTTTCGCGCGGCGCATCATCGGCCGCCCGCAGCGCAACCGGAACCGGTGCGATGAACGCGCGCAGCAATCGCAGCGACCAATTAAACCTGAATCGTTCCGGTAATGTCAGTGCCGTTGAAACCGGTGGTGAAACTTTATCTGCTGCGCGGTGCCTGGCGGATTATACTGATTGCATGAACGGATATTGTCAGCGTGAAAACACATCATACAATCGTTGTTATTGCAGTGCGAAATTGGCCCAAATTGATGCCCAATATCAGCCAGCAATTGACAGTCTGATTAAGCAAATTTTAACATTAAAGGGAACAAACCACTGGACAAATTCAGAAATGAATGAATATTGGATGGACGTAATTGGAAAACATACGGGGGATAATTCATGGGTTAATTTGGACAATGCATTAAATATTGATTGGGCCGGCACAGAAAGCCGCGTCCGGGGCCAGCAGGCATTTGCCACCGGCCACGAATATTGTGTTCAGCATTTGCGCGGATGTTATTATATGGCGGCAAACCTGCGCGATGCATATCGTTCAGAGATTGCGCGTGATTGCGCAACATATGAATCTTCGTTGCAAAGAATTAAAAATGCCGCCGACAGCATAGTAGAGGCTTTTAAATGAAAAATATTATGGGTATAGAATATGGCCGCGGTTGTTTGGCCCGCGCCATTGATGGTGGTCCGGCGTTGGCACCGGCGGCGGTCAAAGAAATGTTTCCAGATGCAGATTGGACGACGGTCATTGCTGACCCTTTTGACCCAGATGAATGCGCGCGCGACCGATTCGGTGAAAACTTTAAAATCCAGAAAAAGATTTTTGCGGCAACACCGGATGACCGGCATATCATGATTGGCGGCGACCATTCTGTAAACTTTGGACACTTTGCCGCCCTGGCCGACCGCATGCCGGACGAAGATTTATGTCTGATTTACATTGATGCGCATTTGGACATTCACACGCCCGAATCGGCCCAGCGCGAGGCGTCAGGTGCGCCCCACGGCACAAACGTGCGCGCCTTGATGGGCGAAGGCGATGAACGTTGGTTATCATTACAGCACCACAAACCGGCATTAAAACCAGAAAATACTTTTTACTTGGGTATACGTTCTTATGAACCCGCAGAAATAAAATTTGTGCGTGAAAACAATATCTTTACACGCGGTCCGGCCGACCTGGCCACGCCACAGCAATTGGCAGATGCGGTCGCATATGTTCGTAAAAAAATTGGAATGCGTCCATATGTTGTATCATTTGATTTTGATGCAATTGACCCAAAATACTTTGCAGATGTTTTGGTTCCCGCCCCGGACGGAATCAGTCTGTCTGCGGCCGAATATTTAATAAAATCTTTTGCATTAGACGCACACAGTTTTGAATTCGTTGAATATGCACCATCCGGTGATAAAGACAGCCACGAAATCGTAAAAAAACTGGTTGCAATGGCAATGGACGTTTAAAAATCGCATAATTACATGATTATTTTTGCCAATCGCGCGCCAGGAATTGTTGAATTTTTGTTTCGGATTGCATGTATGCACTGATACAGACAATTTCCATGGCGCGATTTAATTCGCGACGCAAAATCATATTTTTGTTTTGTGCAAATAAATCCCGTATGGCCCGCACATCCCGGGCGGCGGCCAGTGGCCAAATAATACGTGCCAATTTTCGCACACGATATGATGCCCCACCATACATTGTGCGATATGTTTGCCCATAGTCTATGCGTCGTCCCTGGGCAAAATTGCGCGCCTGGTTTTCACGTTCACTGGTGGTAAACAGTTCATTTTTATTATCACGGCAATAAAATACACCGTCGTTTTTTTGCCACATCCATTTTGACAACATGTACCCATCGCCCAGAAATGACGCCATATAAACCGGCGCATTGTCGCGCGGTTCACCGTGCATGGCGGCAAAGGCAGTCGGTATTTCAAACAGTGGTCCATGCCCGCCATGGCGATTTGGCATTGCGTAAAATATTTTTAATGCATAGCCCGCGCCTATCCGTGGGAAAGATATACGACACACCATTCCCAATGAACCATGCCATTTCAGGCGACCGGTTGTCTCATCCTTGCCGCCGTATTCAATTGTGCAATGCGTCCCGAACAAATCAATTGCCCCACGCAGTGGCACCAATCTGTATATGGGTGAATTTATAACAGTGTAATAATTATTAACAATAAAATCATGCAACACATCATGAAATTGCGCGGTGCATTCCGCCAATTTTTCACGCGGTACCAATGTACGCAATTCCGGTGGCAATTCACCAACATTTGGCGAAATATTGCAATTTGTCGTTATCTGTTGTATCGCATATGGATTCCATTTGCGCCGCATCCAATGTGTCAAAGACACATGCTTTGGTTTTTCCAGACGCCGTTCACAAGATGAGATTTGCATTTTATTTTTCATTCCGGGAAATATATGACAAAAATAATTTGTTGTCAATACATTAATTCGCCAATTCCATGCACATTTTATTATGCCGGTAAATATTGCGTGCCAAATCATCACTGATTACATCCCAATCATGTGCGCGGCCATAAATCGGACGACAGACCTCCATAACGGCAGGTCCACAATCATTATTGGGCAATGGTGTATTTTTCGCGCAGGACGCGACGAATACCCCCAGTACCAGAATTATAAACCTGTGCATCTATTTCCCTTTGCGTTTTTATTATATGATTTTGTGTGTTTATTGCGGCGCTGGATGCATTTACCCTGCACTGTGCGCGCCCCATACGCACGCCCGACCAATATGCAAAACAAAAAATGGCGACCACAGCCGCCAGAATATAAAGTTTCATAGTATTTTCCGTATTAACAGGGCCCCAAACGGGGCCCAATATTTACTGATTCATCGCGGAAAAGAAATCTGCATTCGTTTTTGTTAATCGCAGTTTATCCAGCAAGAATTCCATTGCCTCTAACGTGCCCATCGGATTGATAATACGGCGCAGGACATACATTTTGGACAATGTATCTTTACCCACCAACAAATCTTCTTTGCGTGTTCCAGATTTGGTAATATCAATGGCCGGGTAGACACGTTTGTCAGATAATTTGCGGTCCAGAATGATTTCACTGTTTCCGGTTCCTTTGAATTCTTCAAAAATGACTTCGTCCATTTTGGAACCGGTATCAACCAATGCCGTTGCAATAATGGTCAGACTGCCCCCGCCTTCTATATTACGGGCGGCACCAAAGAATCTTTTTGGGCGTTGCAACGCATACGCATCAACACCACCGGTTAAAACCTTGCCACTGGATGGGACAACGGTATTGTATGCGCGACCCAAACGCGTAATGGAATCTAACAATATTACAACATCCTGGCCGGCCTCAACCAATCGTTTTGCCTTTTCAATAACCATTTCTGCGACCTGGATATGACGTGCGGCGGGTTCGTCAAACGTAGACGAAATAACCTCGCCTTTGACACTGCGCTGCATGTCCGTAACTTCTTCGGGACGTTCATCAATCAACAGAACGATTAACTTTACATCCGGATAGTTTGTCGCAATAGAATGCGCAATGTTTTGCAACATAACCGTTTTACCGGTACGCGGTGGCGCAACAATTAACGAACGCTGGCCTTTGCCGGTTGGCGATATCAGGTCAATTACGCGCGCCGATAAACTGCGCCCCTTTTCTTTGTCATCAACAACTTCCATTTTCAGCATTTCATCCGGATACAACGGTGTCATGTCGTCAAAAGATATACGATGACGCAATTTTTCCGGTGCATCGCCATTGACGCGTTCAATTGTTTCCAACGCGAAATAACGTTCAGATTCGTTTTGTGGCGCCTGAATCTGGCCCTCAACATAATCACCTGTTTTCAGGCCGTATTTTTTAATTAAATTGGGCGATACATATAAATCATCCGGCCCGGCCAGGTAATTGCTTTCGGGTGCGCGCAGGAATCCAAATCCATCCTGCATACGTTCCAAAACACCATCACCGATAAGTGTAATTTTTTTATCCGCGGCATAAACGCGCATGACGGCAAATCGCAATTGCTGAACATTTAATTGCGATGGATTTTCAATCCCCATATCTTCTGCCATTTTCAACAGTTGCTTGGGCGATTTGGCCTTTAATTCATTAATATGCATAAAAAATCCTTTGTTGGGAATCCGGGACCATGGAACCATGCCCGGTTATTGATGTCAGAATTATAACACATATTCCCCAAAAAGTCAAGATACCGCGCGTTTTACCAAAAGATTAGTAATAACAGTTTGTCGTAAAAAAATATTTTCCCGCGTTGTCTTCTATTAATTTTTCGGCGGGGATATAACAATTTCCGATTAATTTATTGCCGGCACTGGACGTGGCAGATACGCCGTCCAACGACGGACATGGTGTACATCCGGATGACCCGTTCGTACTGGTACCATAATAACCGGCCGCACAACGATATTGCACACTTTTGCTGCATGTATTGCAATTGCATGTTGCGACGGTTCTGCGTTCATAACCCACCCGCACGGCGGCCCATTCGGTTGAATTGCAATCCGTACACCCATCGCATGACATACAAACACCGCTGACATACGGTCCGTCGGTCATCCCGCCCCCACATGACAGACCGGGACAACATGGATCCTGGCCCTGCCCGATTGTATATGTACACGGACTGCCCCGCGCAATACATGTGGCGGCGTTTGCTGCGCCCAAACCCACCAGGTACACCATGGACAATACTGCCAAAAACTGTTTCATATCTTTCCCCCATTGCTGTAAAAAACCGCCAAAAATTTGGCGGTCGGGGAGTTAAGACAATCATAAAAAAGAATGACCCCGCCGGTCTTTGGGATAACCCTGTTGTATAACCGGTGGCTCCCCGACCTGTGCGGGGGATACAAGCCATAAAAATAAAAGCGCATATTGCGCCATATTTTCTGGCGGATTCAACGCAATAATACATGCGTTGCTTTTTTACAGGCTGTCTTACGGCCCCGAAGCCAAATCCCTTTGGTTTCAGCATTTATTATAATCCATCATCGTCGCAAAAACAATATGTTTTTTCCTTGCTTTTTGTGGTATTTCTTGCTCAAATTCAATATATAAAACAAACAAAGGAAACGATTATGGCAGGCAGCATAAACAAAGTCATATTGGTCGGTAATGTGGGTCAAGATCCCCAGGTTCGCACAATGCAAAGTGGACAAAAAGTGGTCAGTTTTTCATTGGCAACATCTGAACGTTGGCGCGACAGACAAACCGGCGAACAAAAAGAACAAACCGAATGGCACCGCGTTGTAATATTTAACCCAAATTTGGTTGATGTTGCAGAACGCATGCTGCAAAAGGGAACAAAATTGTACCTTGAAGGCGCCCTGAAAACCCGTAAATGGCAAAACCAGCAAGGCGTAGAAGTTTACACGACCGAGGTTGTATTAAATCCATTCGCCGGCCAAATGGTAATATTGGGTGGCGCGAAAAGTTTGGACGGCGCGGCATCAGGTGGTGAATATGGCGCGGCCCCTGCCCCGACGGCGTCGCAACCCCGCGAAGAAATTTCTGTTGCAGAAATTGGCGACGATATTCCATTTTAATGGGATAGAGGAGCAAATGCAGTGAATGCAGAAATTGGCGACGAATCCGAGTTGGCAATTTATTGCCATTACCGAGGATACGCGCAGACATGACTATGCCCAGCGATATTCCATTTTAATGGAATAGAGGAACAAATGCAGTATATGCATAAATTTAATCCCGCCCCGGCGGGATTTTTCTTTGTACGCAATCATAATACATAAAACCAAAGATGCGTCCGCCCGGGCGATTTGTCATTGCGAAGGGCGCAGCCCTGTGGCAATCCATCCGCGTGCGCATGGAATGCGTTGCTGGGGCCTAATCAAATACCGCCAGGCCCCATATAATCACAGTTGTGGCCCTAATGTAATTTGCAATAAAAAACATAGGAAATATTTCTGTACAGAATAAAAATTTTCTGATATATTATTTTTGATATGATATGAAAATATCATATTGGGGTTTAGCAACTTCAAAATTCAAGATGTCATGGAAAGACAAAAAAAACTCCAACACTCGGTTGGAGAGAAATGTTATATACCGAAAGCATTTCGCTATTTTTCTTGAATAATAGATTGCTAATCTCCAACCGCCCTTTATATTGGCGGTTTGTTTTTCGGCGGTTTCAAAACACCAAAAGTCCCGGAATTGCGCGGAATTTTCGCGGCGCGCATTATATCATAACATGCATTTATAACATATTGTAATAAGAACATATTCTTAATTGTTTCAGTTAACATAGTATCCAAAATAAATGAAAATATCCCTGTTGATTATGGAGTCTGATAAAGCAAAGGGAAAAACAAAATGAAACACAGGGAATTATGGCATGCGATTGAAATGTGTGCACACAACAACGCGATGTCATGTTCACGACTGGCCATTGTCAGTGGCCTGAGTCCCACCACATTCAACAAAAGCAAACGTTGTGATAAAAGTGGAAAACCGCGGTGGCCATCTTTGTATAGTATATCAAAAATGTTAAATGCCACAAATACGTCATGGTTTGAATTTATAAAAATGTGGCGTGGCAGTAAAACTAAATAACACAGATAACCCGTATTCAGAAAATTAAGGCTGCGGGATTATCTGATTTATGGGTCTGTCTGTTAGAATTAACAATATCAGATTCTTTATCAGCACTCAGACAGGCCCACCCTATCAAAGCACACAATAAAAATCCCCGTTCGGGCTCCACTAAACTTTTAATTTTTATGGGAACCGGGTTGGGGATTTTTTAATAACTGTAATAACAAATGCCGGCATATGTCCATTTGCCAGATTCATCCTGGCCGCTGTAATTATATGAAACATAACAATCAGTAATGGCGGACGTACCAATATTACTGTACCCATTTTCTGGGCAACGACGACAATAACCGGAACTTTTATAATATCCGCCCGCGCACAATGAACAATCATATAAATAATGCGCATCGCCGGTTGTTGCGACATATCCCGTGGGACAATCTTCACATCCACTGGCCGATGAATTTAAGTGGCGATTATATGCACACAAAAACGTATGACCACCACTGACATTTGCAGAACCCGGGTTGCAATTATTTAACCGATAAATACCGGACGATGCATCATGGACGGATACGCTGGTATATGTCGCACATATATAATCAAATGCACCGGTGTCTGGATATAACATTTGATTGCCCACATCATCAGAATAACAAACATATTTTTTACCGTCTGTACCCACCATGTATCCACCACCTGAATCACCATTCGTCAGACACATTGTTTGTCCATCAATCGGCAATATTGCCCAGGAACGGCCTGTTATAACCATGCACAATGGCAACAAAATAAAAATTTTTTTCATTTGGTCAATCTCCTGCTGTTTTTAATTCCGTGGCAAAATGACGCCATGGAACCAGTAAAAAACCACCAAAACTTTGGTGGTCAGGAGGTTGAGAACAATCTGAAGAATTGCGCCGCATATTTGATATTCAGCGGCCCTCCTGACCCAGTTGGGATTCAGGAGATTTTTACGTCGCAATATAATTATTAAAATCGGCGCAGTTGCGCGCCGCAGGTTTGTATTCCGACGCTTCAGCAGAGGTTCTCACGCCTCATCAACGGAACACCCGTTGACATGCAAATTATATAATTATTGGGATTAAAATACAAGAGAGAAAGTGAAGAGTGTAGAGCGAAAAGTTTTATTAATTTTAATTTATCATAATTTACACTTTTCACATTTCACTCTACATATTTAAAAAAATCCCCGCAACTGCGGGGATTTTTATCAGAACCGATATGACCCAGATATTTTAATGTTATGCAATTGGATTTGTGAATTGTATTGATAACGGTAATCCAACCCAACCTGGTATCCGCGGGCGGACAATACCTCTACCCCGCCACCAATGTTTGCCCACATTGGATCAATGTCTATATCATATTTTGTGTATGAATGCGCCGGTGCAAATTTATATTTCGCACTGTCCGGCATGCCCAGAACATCGTATTCAATACCGATTGTCGCATACGGGCGAATTTGCATCCATGCAGACGGATATATACGCTTTTGCGCGGTTAATGAATAACCCGGCGTGAATACCAAGTATCCGTCGCTTTTTAAATCCATATAATTATGACCTGCGGCCTTTTCTTTGACAGAAAAACCAAAGTTATATCCAACGCGTGCGTACATATTGCCAACGATGTATTGGTTCAACCAATCGTGCAGTAATCCCCATTCTGACATAATGCTGAATGCGGTACCGGTGCCGTCAATTGATGCAACAAAGTTCTGGTCGCGCGAAACATCCAACAAATGCATATCCAAGAACGCATTACCATAAACACGTGTCTTTTCACCCAATGTTTTCATCAAATATCCGCCCAAACCGATATTTGTATCCGCAACATCAACATTTACATTGCCAATAATTGATTGTCCCGGTTGATACCCCAATTCCATTGTATCGTCGTTTTTCCCAGACATATGTGATACACGCCCGGTCAACCCCAATATCAGTGTTTCAGAATGCTGCCAATCAAAACCGCCCGATACGCTGAAACGATTACCGTCAACGCGTTTACCGTCGGCCACATCCTGGGTGAACATTCCGAAATCAAAATCAGCCCATGCTTTCTTTAAATTACGATTACGGTTCCAAATAAATTCGTCAAACATGCGGTCTTCAAAAGAACGGAAATTTGTGTGTTCGTTTAATGAAACACTGCCCGCGATTTGTTCAATTTCACGAACCTGGAACAGGCGGCTGAAACGTGCCAAACCGGTGCCATCGCGTTGCAAATCGTAATATTCCATACGTTTGTACAATTCATTTGCCATTGTTTCCAGGTTTGTTCCCTTGAATATCAATGGAATGGCCTCTATGGGTGTGCGGTTGTAAAACCCGGTATTCTGCAACTGGCCCGCAATCATGTTATCCAACGCGCCCGCAGATACATATTCCCCGTTCGTATGCGGTTGTGTACGTTCAACGATTGGTTGAATCTTAAATACCTCTACCGGGCCACCGAATCGCGGATCAAACACGATATAAATGCTGTCTGGGATACCATCGCCGTCGGTATCACGCA
Source organism: Pseudomonadota bacterium (assembly GCA_023402015.1). Taxonomy (GTDB): domain Bacteria; phylum Pseudomonadota; class Alphaproteobacteria; order Rs-D84; family Rs-D84; genus Enterousia. The sequence goes on from JAEXCU010000012.1 coordinate 12,238, forward strand.
TTGATAAATACGCCGGCAAATCAGTATCTGCACCATTTGTTGGCTTTAAAGAATCTAAATAATTAAAGCACAAACTGCCGTCGGCATTACAGAAATTTACGTTCAGATTGCGAATCTTGGTCGCCAATTCATCCATGCCGTTATTCGCATGCAGGAACCATATGGCCGTACCCTGGTCAACAATATCGCGCAGGTCAATTCCAATTTGCGCATCTTTTAATGGGCCGCCGTTTGAACCGTTGCCCAGATTGCTAACATTCGTAACAAATTTGTCGCCAACTGTGATTAATGCCTGGCCGTCTGCGGCATTTGTAATCTGGCCCAGGGTATTGTCATCCGCCAAACTGACAGTGGACCAATAATTTCTGGTTGTGTTGTTCGGGCCAACATTTGTCGCATATGGCAATATTGCGGCGTTAATTTTACTGCCATCATTAAATACATAATTGCCGCCGATTGTCATTTGTTCCAATCCGATAAATCCAACACCGCCAGATACATTGCCCGCAACATTAACATTCAGCCAATCGTTTGACGGATTTGCCGCAATACGTAAATTTGTGGCATTAATATCTGCACCAACGGTAATATCACTGGTGTTCAAAACCATTGCGCCTGAATTCTGGGTAATGCCATGAACATTTACATTCGCTGCGGTTATTGCATAGTTATTTGCAACAACGTTTACATCACCTGTTTCCAATGCGCCATTATAATTCTGATACAGCATACCACCGGTTGTAAACACCCCACCCGATACCATGCCTGTTCCAGACAATGCCGCATTGCCGCCGTTCATAGTAAAACTGGTGATAATTGAATTTGCCGCACCGGAATCCAATGTCAATGTGCCGGCATTGTTTACAACCGTCCCCAAGGTAATTCCGTTCGTTGCGGCCAATTTTAATGTACCCGCATTTGTTAAATTAGATGCCGCGATTGTCTGGGCGGATAAATCCGCATCCGCGCCAGATGCAACATTAATATTGCCGGTAATTGTGGCATTATTTGTAATACGATAATCAACCGCATTTCCATTTACCGAAAAATCACCACCAACTGTTAAATTTTTCGCCGACACAACCGCGTTATTTTCCGTGATATTCAGCATACCTGTTGAACCACTGCCCTGCATCAAATCACCAGATACAGAAATATCATTTGTTGCGGTTATTGTGGCCGCCGCAACATTGGCGTTGCCACCGGTAATTGTTAAATATGCAACGTTCAGACTGTTTCCAGTAATATCCAATATACCGGCCGTTGAATCAACTGCCCCGGCAATGATTGTTGCACCATTAATGGTAAATTCACTGCTGTTTGTGATGTTATTGGTTGTAATATCGCCTGTTGCCGTCAGGTTTGCAGTCGCGGTATTTGTAATATCCTGGGCATCAATGGTTTGGGCATTAACCGTCAGTGTTCCGCCGTTTGTAATCGCATTATTAAATGTCGCGGTTGTGATTGCATCAACATCCAATGTACCCGTGGTGTTCACCAATCCGGAAATTGCCACTGCGTTCGCAGAATCAACCCCCAACCGATTACCGGTACCGATTGTAATACCACCCGCCAGATTGATATCTTGGCCCGCAGCGGCGGTTTTTAATGTCAAATCATTTGTATCCCGAACAATTAAACCCGTCGTTTGACTGGTGCCATCAAACCAAACGCCATTTTGGATATCTATCGCGCCCGTTGTTGCAGTAATTTGCGTTCCATGTGCGATAAACGCGCCATTCCCAGACAAAGAACCAACATCGGCATCATCAGAATAAATTTCAACCGTACCACCGTTATTTGCAGAAACACTGCCTGCGACGGTTAACTTGTCCGATGCAGTACCGCCGAAAATCAAAGTTCCTTTGTTTTCAGCCAAAACGTTTTGGCCAATTTCAATTGTCGCTGCATCAAATTGCGCACTGCGCGCGGCCGCGTTATCTGTTGCAGAAACATCGCCGTCAATTGTAATCGCACCAGTGTTGGATTTCATAATAAATCCGCGTGGGCCGGACACGGCAACGTTTACATTACCCGCCCCCAATGCCGCAACGCCACTGGCCGTAAAGTTGCCGTTGATTTGGATGCTGTCGCCGGCGGTTAATGCATATGTTGTGCCGTCAATATTTAATGCACCACCCGTTACAGACAAACCATTTGTTATTGTCGCACCACCAACCAGTGCATTTAAATTAACCGTGCCACCATCAACATTTACCCCGCCCAACGAAACCGTACTGCCCGCGGTATCGGACCCACGAATTGTCGTTGTGCCACTGTTGTTTGTTAAAATACCGGTCGCCGAAATTTCACGCGCATTCACCAACAAATTACCGTTGGAATTTGAAATATTTCCACTGATTGTAATACGGCCCGTTGTATCGGTTGGTGCGGTTATTTCCAACGAATCGCCGGTGTTAACAACACCTGCCAACTGAACCGTGTTTCCGTTTAATACCATGGTACCGGCATTGGAAACATTTCCCTGAACATTTAATGCACCCGCAGAAATAATTTCTGTGTCTGACGCCGCCGCATTTGATACCGCCCCGGATATAACAATACCCGTACCGGCCGCATCTGTGGCATTCATTGTTAATTTATTACCGCGATTTTCAACAGACGTCGCCGTAATAGATTGCCCCAGCAATGTCATATTCGCGTTTGCATTCGTCGTGCCATTTACAATTTGACGCGCGTCTATATTTCCCTGGCGGACAGCCAAATTGAAATTGTTTAAATCATTTGAAAATACCTGCAACCATGCATCATTATTTGTCCCGGCACCAAACACCAGTGTACCCGTATCCAAACTGAACGTGTTGGTGTTTTGCATTGCACTTAAATCAAAACCGAATGCCAGGTTTGTTTCACCACGAACCGTCAGGTTTAAATTACCCTTGTTCACAAATGACGGATTGGATGCGTCGCCACCAGAAACGGTCAGGCTGTCCACGTTCATCGTCATTGTTCCGGCATTGGAATCATTTTTAATGGTTCCGGCCACAGAAACATTTACAACGTCCGCGGGATTCTGCCGACCAATTGTCATCATTGTACCAGAATTTTCAATACTGCCCGTGCTGGTTAAATCGCCGCCCAACGTAATGTTCATTGCGCCGGCCAAATTTTCAATATTACCCGATTCTATTTCTGCCGCATTAATTGTCGCATTTCCACCACCATTATTGGACAATTGGGCCATTGTAATTTTACCCGTTGCGGCAATATTTGTCTCGCCACCGGTTGAATTAATTGCACCGGTGTTAATGACATTGGCCGATATCTTTAAATCGGCCGCAGATTCAATTGCATCATTAACTGTAAAATTATTTATGTTTTCGGCCACAAATCCACCGTCTGCAATAATATTGCCAAACGATGCGTCAATTGTTGTGCCAGCGGTCTGCGCCTTGATACCCAATGTGTATCCGTTTAAAACCTGCAATAAACTGCCAACGGATACGTTTCCATCAGAACTGATTGTAAAAACACTGTCCACGCCGGTTTCTGCATATAAATCACCCGTTGTCCCGCCCTGGGAATCACGACCGATATACATATTATTTGCAACGGTTAAACCCTGGCTGGTACCGGTGGCGGAATCGCGGTTCAGAACAATTCCATTACCAGATTGAATGACAACATTTTCACCGGTCGTATCCAGTCCCGTCATTCCACCATCACCACCGACCGCGTTTCCTGTACCGGGATTAAAATTTGGTGTATAACCATTTGGGTAAACAACGGCACCCGCGCTGAACGGCGCCAAGCAGCATATAATAGAAAGTAATTTTTTCATCATATTTTTATTTCATTCTGATTAGATTTATGATTATATTATGGCACAATTCCATTTCCCTGACAAGGCGAAACTGAACATCAAAACATAATTCAAGGAGAAAAAGAAATGTATGAAATAAAAAAAGTCCATGCACGTCAAATTATGGACAGTCGCGGTAATCCAACAATTGAATGTGATATTGTTTTGTCCGGCGGCGCAATGGGTCGCGCGGCGGTTCCATCCGGCGCATCCACCGGCAGTTTTGAGGCATTGGAATTGCGCGACGGCGGAAACGCATACATGGGCAAAGGCGTTTTGACCGCGGTCAAAAATGTGAACGAAATTATCGCACCTGCAATTATGGGCATGGACGCATCCGCCCAAACGGCGTTGGATGAAAAAATGATTGCCCTGGACGGAACACAAAACAAAGACAAATTGGGCGCCAATGCGATATTGGCGGTATCCCTGGCGGCGGCGCATGCAGTTGCAAATCAAAAACAAATTCCATTATATAAATATATTGCATCAATTTATGGCAACGCGAATCCAGATGTTTTACCACGCCCAATGATGAACATTATTAATGGTGGCGCACACGCGGACAATGGCCTGGACGCCCAGGAATTTATGATTATTCCAAATGGTGCCGAAAACGAAGTTGCGGCGATTCGCATGGGCAGTGAAATTTTCCATAACCTGAAATCCATTTTGAAAAAATCTGGCAATTCCACGAACGTTGGCGACGAAGGCGGATTTGCACCAAATTTCCATTCATGTAATGAAGCATTGGATACAATTATCGCCGCCATTCAGGCCGCGGGTTATAAACCCGGTGAACAGGTATCAATCGGCCTGGACGTTGCATCATCTGAATTTTATCGCGATGGCGTATATGAATTCGAAAGCAAAAAATTATCATCTGATGAAATGATTTCATTTTATGAAAAATTGATTGCGGATTATCCAATTATTTCCATAGAAGACGCCCTGGCCGAAGAAGATTGGGATGGATGGAAAAAACTGACCGAAAAAATCGGCGACAAATGCCAATTGGTCGGGGACGATTTATTCGTTACCAACCCGGCGCGCCTGGAACGTGGAATCGCGGCGGGTATCGCAAATGCAATTTTGATCAAGGTAAATCAAATTGGCAGTTTGACAGAAACACTTCGCGCGATTAAAATGGCCCAGGATGCAAAATATGGCGTGATTATTTCGCACCGCAGTGGCGAAACCGAAGACACGACAATTGCGGACCTGGCGGTGGCAACAAACGCCGGCCAGATTAAAACCGGATCTATGTCGCGCACAGACAGAATGGCAAAATATAACCAGTTAATTCGTATTCAGGAAGAATTGGGAAATTCTGCCAAATATGGTATATAATTGGTGAAACAACCGGGGTGGGTTAAATCACCGCCCCGGAAAAATAAAAAATGACGGACGTATTATTTTATATTTTGCTGGGTTTAAAATATATGGCGGCCATCGCCATTGTTGCAATTATTGTTATGACGCCGGCGTGGCTGGCGCGCCAAACCAAAAAAGATAAAACCAATATGACGCGCGTTCGCCTGGCCAGTTGGACATTGGGTTGGACCGGTATCGCATGGTTGTGGGCCCTGATATTCGCAACCAAAAAATGACGACAGAAATAGATTGCGCAAATCGGCGAAAATCTGTATAATAATTACCATAAAAACCAGGAAAAAATATGCCGAAAACAAACCACCGATTAAATTGGCGGTTTTTTTTCTTATAAAAATTCCGGATTTGTGCATATTTTATCCCTTTGATTTTTGCCGATTCTAAACGGTGGATTGCTGTCTACGACACTGCTTGTAATGTTTCCAGCAAACAATGACGCATATGCCGACAGTTGCGGCACCGGGTGCGATATATTTTTTCAATTCACATCATGCATCGGCAAAGAAATAAATGAAGATATTTTCCGCAATTGTGCGACTGTTGGCAGCATTGAATGTCAAAAACAAATAAAAAATGAACAGACCCGCGCCAAAGGCGTGTGTGAAGAACAATTTAAAAAAAATTATTCCGGCAACCAGTTAAATGCTCTGCTGTCCATGTCCGATGTACTTTCCAAGTATGCCACAGACTTTGTTATTAATTATACCTTGGTGAATAATGCTTCTGCCGATGAAATAAAAAAAATTTTGCGCACAGATACGGAAAACCTGATAAATTTCGTATTTGTGGAAAATTCAGCCGCTGGGTGGGATATTTGCAAAATACCGGCACAAAACTATTACATTCGCCCAGGCAGTGATAAATACCAGGAATGGGGCATTGGACTAAGTTGCCATATATGCCCAAATGGCGGACAAACAATGGGCACGACCAATACTACACCAATTTTTATTACCAGTTGTTATTTATCGCCCGGCGCATTCAGTGATACCACCGGCCGCGGCGACATTTCAGACATTTGCCCGTATCTTCCCGATGGTTATACCCAGGAAAACGCCCAGGATATTGTATGGTATTTATAAATACCCCGGCCAATAAATAACATTTCTTATTTTTAAATTAATTGATGTAATAACAATGGGATGTGTATGTAAAACTGCCCGCGGCGTCTGAACCGGTTGTCCCAGACGGTAAATAGCACGATGTTATGCCGCCCGTATTTCTGTCCGCCGTTATTCCATATACCCCACCCGACGACGGGCATCGCGAACATGTCCCCGATGTCAAATAATATCCCGCCTTACATGCAGTGTATGTTTTGGTCGTTGCCTGACATGCCGCATTCGCGCGCGTGGTGGTAATTATTGTGATTACTGCGATAAATATCATCATCTTATTCATTGCTGTATCCTCCAACATGCGATACATGTTGTATCTGTGTTGTTTTTGACTGTACAGCAACCGACCTGTGAACTGGTTGCGGTGCACGTTCCATAATTTTGTGTATAGTATCCGGTTTCATCACTGCCACTGGTACTGCTGCGACTGCACGTTGTCCCGGCCAGTGAATAACCCGACGGACATGAATATTCCAACATGTAATTACTGTTGGGGCAACACGATTGTCCGGCCTTACATGTTTCATTAAAACTGGCAACGGTTGTGCATGACGAAACCTGGGCTGCGTGTGATGTGGCACACCACCCCACGGCGGTCGCAGCCGCCAAATAAAATATTGGTATTTTTTTCATTCCTGTATCCCTTTTTGTTTTTTACAAAAAAACCGCCAGAAATTGGCGGTCGGGGATTTCAGAAAATCATAATTGTCAATGACCCCAATGGTTTTTGGGCAAACCCTGTTGTATAACCATCGGATCCCCGACCCAATACGGATCGGGTGATAAAACATACGGCGCATTTGCGCCGACATTTTTCATCGTCGGATTCAACACACATTCGCGTGTTGTACAATTACGGGATTTCTGACGTCCCTGAGCCAACATCCCTGTTGATTCATTGGTAATTATAATTTATGCGGAATTTAAAAACAAGAAATAAAAAATCACGGGGGACAGTTGTCCCCCGTGATGAAAATTCATTTTTAACGGCCGTGATTATTTTTCGTTTCCGTCGTTTTGTACATTTACACCACGCGCCATCAGTTCTGCCGCCAAATTAACCGCAGCAATACCTTTTTTATAACCTGCGCCTGTCGCCTTGGCTTTCAAGGCGGCGGTGGCTGCATCAAATTTGTTTACATCAGTCATCTATAATGCCTCTTTCAAAAACATCTCTCTGACAACGGCCAGCATATACTAATAATTATTTTTTGTCAAGTATTATTATATACTGCCCTGCACTTTATTGCGCACAACCATACATACCGCATTCAACCGTATCGGAATATTCTTCCACTGCAATGGCAACCGGTACCGGTTTTGCAGGTTCTGTATAGTGAACTTCTTTGACCACGCGAACGCGGCGATTCTGGGCATTTGCAACACCGTCCGGTGTTGGTACCGCCAAACCTTCTTCGCCCGCGGATACCGCAACGATTTGGCTGGCCGGGATGCCGTATTTAATTAACATTTTTTGCACTGCCTCGGCACGGCGTCCACCCAGTGAATAATTGTAATCTTTGCTGCCCATTGTATCGGTGTGGCCAACAACAGAAACCTTGATATTCTTGTTAGACTGCGTTGCCGTTGCCAATTTTTTAATCAATTCGTCATATTCTGGTTTAATTGTTGCCTTGTTAAAGTCAAAGCGGATTTCCAGAATTTCTTCCATAACATGTTGTTTCGGTTCCAATGGAATCTGTTGAACCTTAATCATGGTTCTTTCGCCGGCGGTTGCCTGAATTTGATCCAGACGTTTATTAATTGCGGCCAGTTCTGCGCGCATCGCCATCATCATGTTAATGAATTCTTCGCGGCTGACCATTTCGTCGCCAACCATTGGAATTTCCTGGACCGGTTGGGCAACAGGGGTGTCTTGACAATCTGTTGTGCCATCGGCACAAACCGTTTTATCACCGCCAAAAATATTCTGGTTAAATACCAACGGTTGAACCGGTACCGGATTAATCAAATGTTCCGGTACATTTACATTGTTAACAATAATTACGCCTTCGCGGGCCTTGCCTGCACCATTCATCGCAGACATCGCGCGTGTATCAGGGTAATAATCCACCGGGCGATTGCTGGCATTTGGTTGTTTAACCGCAATTGTTTCCGTTTGGGTTTCCATAACTGTTGTTGTGGCGCGATTGTTTACAATTTTACCACCCTTGCAATCACGTAATGCAACCATAGTTTTCTGAAAACGATCGCGACATTCGTTTGCGGTACCTGTCTGGCCACTGGCCGCGGCAGATAGCCAGCAATCAAATTTTGCCTGCGCCTCGGCCGCTAATTGTGGGTTATTTTCACTGGCATCATTTTTTAATTGATCCAGCAATTGGTTATATGCGGTGTATAATTCAAAAGATTCTTGTTCGTCTTCAACCGGCCAATTTTCCAACGTTTCCGGGAAAGGCAATTCACCACTGAATGCCGCGACCGCCTTTTGTGCGAACAATTCACCCATTTCGGAATAACCACTGGTGCGGGCATTATAAATTGCATAAGAACGATAATTCATCGCCAATTGGTTTAAAAAGGAATCTTGGTGCGGGGCCGTATAAACATCCAATTGTTCAACATAGTCAACCGTCGGTGTCGCCATCGGCGCATAATATCCATCATCATGGGAACCGGCACATCCCGCCAACACCACCACAGATGTCAGGGCCATTGCGCGGCATATATTCCATCCAAAGATGCAAGATTTATTTTTCATAAAAATCCCTTTTTATTATCCCCCATATTATACGATTTTTGACGAATATAGTAAAGCGAAAAAACATTTGGTAAAAATGACGGTTTAAATATCTTGTTTTTATGCCACCACTAAATTATACTTTTATTTGAATCAACAGGGATGTTGGTTCGGGGACCTAAGAAATCCTTTATTTCGGCGGTATGAAAATATCGTAATCCGACACGTCAAAAATATCGTGCATGTTCGCGATTTATTTGACAACCCGACTGTAATAACCGGTCGGGGGTCTGTTGGTTATATAACAACGTGCATGCACGTAAAGACCAACGGGGTCATTCCGAAATATGATTTTCTTAATCCCCGACCACCAGATTCTGGTGGTTTTTCATTTGCGAAAACAAAAGGGGAAAGAAATGAAAAAATTCTGGATAACCGGGCTGATTTTGATTTATGCCGGACCGTCATATGCCACCAGCAGTTTTATGTGTTATTCCGCACCGTTATGCGCAATAACATCAAGCCCGGACAGTACATGCGACAACATTTGCCTGGCCGCATCATGCCCGTCGGGCCAACCCACGCTGCCCACGGGATATACCGGCACATTCAGACGCACCGTAATCACATCGTGCAACAGCAACGGTACATATTCATGCAGTTGTGGTGTCGGCATGGGAAGCGTTTCATGCGCATCAGGATATATGGGCACGGCGAAATATCAGTATATAAACGGCCAAGACAATTTTACCGGATGCTATAAATGCCCGTCCAACGCAACGTGCAGCGGCAACACAATAACATGTAATGCCGGTTATTACAAAACCGGAAACACATGCGTTCGTTGCGCATACCAAGACGGCGTATTTGGCACGTCGCCGGCGGGCAGTACAGACGACACCGCATGCTATGTTCCCCCCAATACAAATCTGACGGATACATCTGGAACATACATATTCACAAATAATTGTTATTATTCGGGCGGTCTGACACCATTACCATTAAACCCCAGTTTATAATTTAAAATTCGCGGTAATAAAAATCCGGCGATATGCCGGATTTTATTTATCCATAAACTGTGTGGCAATTGCCCCCAATGATGATATTCCACCGCCACCGGTTAAACCACCCACAGATTCCATAATTGTGGACGTATTTGTTTTTTGCCCCACATTACCGATTGTGCCAACCAAGAATTCGCCCCACATGGCCTTCTTTTTCGCAGACAATTTTGCATTGGAACAATTTTCAATTTTTGCGATTAATTTGGCGGCCATTGTTGCCTCAGCCGCGGTATAGTCCGCCTCGCTGAAATCAACCAAATTAAATATGTCATAAATATCTGAAACTGTTTTTTTATTTTTATCAGAACACGTCAACGAACCATCGGTGCAATATGTTGCGCGACCAACCTTGGGGAATTTTTCCCAAACCATTCCGTCGTTTCCGTCGCCAGCAAAGTAATCATAGCAAAGCGTCGCACCATCCGTTCCGGCCGAAATCTGAACCGACGCGGCATACCCCCCACTTGCAATTTGACATGGGTTTCTGCGTAATTGTTTCTGAATATCAGCCGCGGTCATCGCACCCGTTTTGGCCCATTCTTTGATAGTATTGTCAACAAATGTTATTTCCTGGGAACTGGGGATGCATTCGGCCGTTAACGCCTTTTGCTGGGCATTTAATTGCTGAACCCCACTGACCAGGGATAAAACCGTCGGAATTAAACTGGCCGATGTGTCTGCGGCAGACGAAGATTGTGTTGCAACAGGCGCCGCCTTTTTAATGGCAACGGCCGCCATTGCGGGCATAACCGCCATACACGAAATTGCGCAACAAAAAATGTGCAGTTTTTTATTCATCTCTCTTGGGTGCATTATAACATAAAAAACATGGGGAATAAATATAAAAATTGATTTTTGTACAATTGCAGGTTAAACTGAAACCCGTGCACAAAGACAACCGCAATTTTATTATTTTTATGAAGCACAGACGCTGGAAACGTTTGTGGCAATTTTTCTTTACCGGATGGGGCCTGGTAATGGTTGCCGCATTGATTGCCGGATCGCTGTTTACCAAACAATTGTTATGGACACCAATTACCGCCATTAACATGACCGATATCGTCAGTAATCAGTTCAAGATGTCCGGCGCATCATTTGCCGGCACCGATGCCAATGGCGAACCATTCAAGATACGCGCAAAAACCGGTCGCCAAGAATACGATAAACCTGATATAATATTCCTGGATCAGGTATCTGGTACCGTTAATCGGGTTTCTGACGGTAAAAAAATAACCGATGATATAACTGCGCGCAGTGGGCAATACAACCGCCGCACAAAAAGAATAACCTTGCTGGGGAATGTCAGAATTGATTCCAGCAACGGGGACAAAGTTTTAACAGACGAATTGGTGATTAAGTTATGATGAGACAATCTGTTTTACGTGTTCAGCATCTGTCCAAATCATACGGTAAACGTATGGTTATAAAAGACATTTCTATGGAGGCCCGCCAAGGCGAATCGGTTGGCCTGTTGGGACCAAATGGCGCCGGTAAAACCACGGCGTTCTATTGCATCACCGGCCAGTTATCTGCAACCGGCGGCCAGATATTTTTAAATTCCCAGGATATAACACACCTGCCGTTTTATCAGCGTGCACGTTTGCATATTGGATACCTGCCCCAGGAAAACAGCGTGTTTCGCGGCCTGACGGTGGAACAAAACATTATGGCAATTCTGGAAGTTGTGGAACCGAACAAGAAAAAAAGAAAACAAAAACTGGACGCATTGCTGGAAGAATTTTCCATCAGCCACCTGCGCCGCAGTCCGGCAACCGCCCTGTCGGGTGGCGAACGCCGGCGCGTTGAAATTGCCCGCGCATTGGCAAACGATCCGAAATTTATTTTGCTGGATGAACCATTTGCGGGAATTGACCCAATTGCGGTAAATGAAATTCGCGGTTTGGTGTCGCAATTAAAAAATCGCGGTTTGGGTGTAATTATTACCGACCACAATGTCCGTGAAACATTGGGCATTACAGACCGCAGTTATGTTCTGCACGACGGGAAAATTTTAAAGCACGGAACCACCGCCGAAATCGTCAAAGACGAAATGGTGAAAAAGGTTTACCTGGGCGAAGATTTTGTTATGTAAAATCTGCCCAGGTCATTTTTGGCATCAGATTTCTGATGCCTTTTTTAATATTTATAATAACAAGGCGATGAAAATTCAAACAATCCGCCGGAATCTGAAAACGTTGTGCCGGTTGGAACATAGCATGCACCATAAATATCCATTGCCGCCTGATTTTTTCCGGTGATATCTTTTATTTCTGGACATGACGGTGTTGCAGTACAATTTGAATAATTAATCCCAATTCCATTTGAATTACAACTGCACTTCGTTCCACCACCACGCATACTGCCATTCGGATTATCGGCGCAATTACAAAATGTGCCACTGTTCGATACTGAACTGCATTTTTTCATATAACTGGGTGTGTTCCCAGACGGATAATCACAACATTTACATGCGTCGTTAAATTCCATCCCCACGGCACAAGACATCGGAAAAAAAACGCCATTTACACACGCATAAAATCTTTGGGAATCGGTTATATCGGGGTAAGAACCGTCCCCGACGGTTGTACATTTTGCAATCATTTCCGTATATGCGGCACGTGAATAATCACCGGTTCCAAATACAGCCAACCAATCAATATCCGCGGGATCAATCGTTTCTGCAACGACCGGTAAAACACAAAAAACAACCGAAAACATCCCTGTTAAAACCCGATAAAAAATTTTCAACCCTAACTCCTTTTGTTTCATCCCACATTCCCCATATTGTGTGGAACCAGAAAAAACCGCCAGAAATTGGCGGTCGGGGAGTTAAGAAAATCATATTAGAGAATGACCCCTGTGGCTTTCACATGACATGCATGCTGTTATATGGCCACAAGCCCCCCGACCCAATGGTCGGGCGAAAAATAAAAAGCGCAAATCCGCGCCAAGTATTTTCTCAGTCGGATTACAACACAATTTTTCAATTGCACTGCTCTAATATGGGATTTCTTACGTCCCTGAGCCAACATCCCTGTTGATTCAAAAAATATTATATAGAATTTGTGATGATATTTCTAGTAAAAAATACCCGACGCCAAATAATTAATGCCAACATTAAATTTTTATCGTGAATTTTTAATCATCTTATCAACCATGGTATAAATCTTTCTGTCAAACCATGCGCGTGCCTTTGGCGTCATTGCATCATACAAACAAACGGATTTTCCGCCAATATCATATGTCAGGATTTTGCGACGTGCCTGATTGAACGAAATGGGCCACCGGTAAAAATCAGCGGTAAATATGACTTGGTATTGTTTATGTTCCCGTATGGAATCATACCAATCTGTATTTTCGTTAAATCTGTCAATGGCCGCGCTTAGCATCAACGAATAAATAAATTTATCTGTTGCAAATGCCCTTTGAAACGTGTCCCGGTATCGTTTATCATAAATATCTGTTATACCATTACGTTTAAAATCAGGTCTGTTCAAAATTTTGTTATGAACACGGTGGGCAGAAATCGTACAAGAATCCATTGGACAAACCGGCATACGCGCATAGGCAACCTGTTCCGCAATAATGGAACCAATTTCGCTTAATACCTGAATATAATAAAAATTACGATGACTGAAAAACATGCTGGACGCATATTTGTTTACATGAACATGACGGAATTGATGCGCCCGGGCCATTTCTGAAAAAACTTTAAAATAATCCACCAATTGTGCAGAATTCTGGTTGCGCGGCCAATTAATGATATAATTGTTAAGATATATAATCCGGTTTAAAGTATCAAAATACATCGGATTGGTAAACGCATTTTGTAAAGAATTTTCATCCGTTATGTAAATATCGGTTGTTTTAACGCGAAAAGAATCTGGATGCGCAATATTACGCGCAATTTTTTGTGTTAATGACGGCATATTATACAGATATGCCACCAAAATAAAAACACAGGTTTTAACCCGCATTGCGGCCACATGGCGCGATTGTGCAGGCACGGATTTATACAAATATGTCAAAATTAAAAATTCAGCAAAATTCATTACCGGGCATTATAGATAAAAAACGCCCACGGTCAACCGCAATTTGGCAAACCAATGTATTAAATATACTGTAAAAAATCCTGCGGATGCAGGATTTTATTTTACGATTCTTCTTCGTCCAATTCGTCGTCTTCGCCATCAACAGCATTCAGGTCAATTTCCTTGGGCACGCCCAGAATATCTTCAATTTTATCAGATGCAGTGTCCAAATCAATTTTATGCAGCACGGCAAATTCCTGGGCCATGCGTTCCAACGCGCGCAAATATAACTGACGCGCAGAAAACGTCATTGTATCGCCGGCCGTGCGACGTTGCAGGTCGCGTACAACCTCGGCCAGTTTCATGGGGTCGCCGGAATTAATATTTTCTTCGTACTGCGCCGCACGACGCGCCCAAATCATACGTTTTGCGCCGGCCTTGCCTTTGGCGGATGCAATTGCCTCGTCCATTTTCTTGGGCGTGGTCAGTGGTCGCAAACCCGACAATTCGGCGCGTTCCACCGGCACGCGCAGTGTCATATGGTTGCGTTCAAAATCAATAACCAGCATTTTAATCTTCTGATCACCGATTGTTTGTTCTTCCACACGTACCAATTTTCCAACGCCCTGGGTTGGATAAACAACGTACTGTCCGGTTTTAAAATCTAATTTCTTACTTGGCATATTCAGGTTTCCCTTTACGGTTGCCATTCTCTCGGTCCCGGTCATTATATCATAAAAAATCAGGAAAAACAAATATTGCGATAAAAATAAAATCGCCCCCGGATTTTAATCCCGTAGGGCGAAAATTTAACGTATTACACGACGCAGGGTCCCGGTTCGGCGAACACTGGATGCGCGTCCGGCCTCGGTCGTGCCAGATGATGTTGCACATAACCACCGGCCGCCTTGTAAAATTGCGGTCTGGCCGTTCGGACAATCCGGTTTTTCCAAACGCCATGCAAAACAACTGCCCTTTTGATATGAAATGTATGTCGCATTATCTTCGCCACTGCGCGTGTATGCACCATATTCCGGATTCCAAATGCCGGCAGGTTCGCCACTGCACCATTTGCGGTCGCCAAAGCATTCTATGCAATTATTATTGGCATCGCATAACTCTACCGGGGCGGATGTTGTCTTATAACCACTGGCCGCGTTTTTACCACTGCCCATGGATTTACCATTTTCCAAATCACGGCACCATAATTTTTGGCATTCCGCCGCATTTATACCGTCAATTTTATTATGCGATGTTAAAATGTATCCCGGCCCGCACGATGTAAATGTTGCCGCAGACACCGCAGTTATCGCAAACGCAAATACAAACAAAGAACAAATGATTTTTTTCATGCCCAATTCTCTTTCTTTTATATTTTACACGTTTTGCGTGAAATTTCCAAACAGTTTTTATTGTCCTAGACCCGCCGGGGTAAAACGCCCGATATTATTGAACAATTCTTCAATCGCATTCAGTTCAATTGCGGCCGGTATTTTTGTTTCGCCCTCTGCCACCATGACATCTGGCAGGTCTGCATCATGTAATACCTGGGTTTTTAAAACACGCTTGCCCTGGACCCACGCCAACAGAACCGTTTCATCATCATATGTCAAACGCAACGGGCCGCGATAGTTTTCATCGGCACCATAATAAATCCATACTTCGTCGCCATGAATTGTTTTAACCTGGGGGGAACCAATTTGTTCTTCCAGTTGTGTGGTTGTTTTAATCGTTGGCGCAATGGTTTCCAAATCAGACGGAAAAACATACCCGCGATGCTTGGTCTGAAAAGTGCACGCAGTCATGGCCAACAAACAAAATATCATAATTTTTTTCATACGCATAATTTACACCAAAGCCGCCAGTCGATGCAACAGAAAAAGACTTTGCAATTACGCATGGGATGCGTTTCCATTGATACGACTAATTATGTCTGTTCGGCATATATCGGGTCATATATAAAGATTTTTTTGCTTTTTATTATAAAATAGGATATACTGCCCCTTGTAATAGGGGACCCTATTATGCGAGATTGAGCGCTCGCACACAAGTCGCCCGCGCGGGCGAAAAAACCAACCTGACACGGGTTGGAGGCGGTGAATATATTGAATAAACCGTGCGCATACTTGTGTGCTAAGCTCAACCTCCAACCCGCCCTGTTTTTACACGGCGGCGTTTTTTTGACATAGCAAAATTGGGGGTATTTATGTCTGGGCAGCCGTTTATTCCAAATGACATTGATGTACAAATTGGGGAAACAATATCAATTCTGCGCACACGCCAGGGTATGACACAGAAAGATTTGGCAAAACGTTTAGGTATTACATTTCAACAAATACAAAAATACGAAACCGCCAGCAACCGCATTGCGGCATCGCGATTGTTTAAAATTGCGCACGCATTGGATGTACCCATTGCTATTTTATTTGGGGAATCCGGTCATGGGCTGCCATATGACAGACAAATAAACAAAATTATAAAATTGATGCTAAAATTAAACCACAATGACTGTGAATTATTGATTCGTGTTGCACAACGTTTAAGTAAATAAAAATACATTTTTGGCAATTTTTCATATTTTTGCCATCGCGCTAATTGCACGGGCGATATTTTTTATGCACTGTTATGAATTTTTCCCCGCCCCAAATACTTGACAAATATATTTTTATGTATATTATGTTCCGGTAAACTTACAATAACCAAAGAGCAGACCATGTACAACACTGTAAAAGACACTGAAATGGCATTTTTGCCGAATACAAATGATTTACACATTGCCCGCTTGCAAGAAGTTGTAAATCATGGTGGATATAAATTTAAAATACTGCATGTAAATGGCAAACAAAACATTATCACCCGCAACATGACGCACCCGGCCAATAATTTGGGTGATGGCGTAGTATTTTTGGAATACATTCCCGTTGAAAATCCGGGTATTATTATTGCAAACAATATAAAAACAGAAATACGTTCACCGTCTTATTTTATGGGCAATACAAAAACGGGTATATTCGCGACATATGATATCGCAGAATCGCGCATCCCAATGGATGTTGTGTTTAATACATTATCCAAACAATTGGCGCACAATATAAATACCAGCATCCGTTTTTACGCATTGCCATTAACACAGTACAATGCACCAATCGCAGACCAATACCGGACATATCCGTTAACATCAATGTGCCCAGAACAGATTTACAACAGATTTCTGGACAAATGTAATTTATATATTCGCACACGCTGATAAAAAACGGGCTGAAATCAGCCCGTTTTTTATTTTTCCCCGTCTTCTTGGTCCGTTGGTTGATTGGCCTGCATCGCAAAATGCGCGATGTATTTCTTTAACTCACTTTTATAGCGGTTATTTTCCTTGGCCTGGGACACCAGATGTTCAAAGTTCGGGTTTGCCGCACGGGCCGCCCCAAAACGCGATTCCGTTTTCAGGAATTCTTCCAACGGTGCCGGATTTTCAACATTAGAATCCAAAATTAACGGATTTTGTCCACTGGCAATCAATTGCGGGTTAAACCGATACAACGGCCACGCCCCGGTTTGCACCATTTGCGCCTGGTGCTGGGGGCCATTTTGCAATGCAAACCCGTGTGCAATACATGGCGCATATGCCAATATGATTGACGGACCGGGGAACGCCTCGGCCTCGCGGAATGCGCGAATCGCCTGGACCTGGTTGGCGCCCATTGCAATTTGCGCAACGTATGCACCCGACATCATGGCAATCATACCCAAATCTTTCTTGGCGTGTTCTTTGCCGCCAATGGCAAATTTCATGCTGGCCCCGAATGGTGTGGATTTAGATTGCTGTCCCCCGGTGTTGGAATATCCTTCGGTATCCAGTACCAAGATATTAACATTTTCACCACTGTGCAGAATGTGGTCCAAACCGCCGTATCCAATATCGTACGCCCATCCGTCGCCACCAATAATCCAAACAGACTTATCAACAATTTCACCAATCAGGCTGCGTGCCATTTCCGCGCGCGGTGAATCAATCTGCGATAATTGTTGACGCAATGCATCCTGGATTTCGCGTTGTCTTGCCGGATCGCGTTGGGCAAACATTTCGTCCACATTTGGGATATTCAATTCATGCAGCAAACTTTTTAACGTGTTGCGTTTCTGGTTCAATGCCAACCGCATCCCCAGTCCGTATTCTGCATTGTCTTCAAACAATGAATTAGACCACGCCGGACCGCGTCCATTTTCGTCGCGTGTCCATGGGGTTGTCGGCAAATTTGCACCATAAATGGACGAGCATCCCGTTGCATTCGCAACAACCATTCTGTCGCCAAACAAATGGGACAACATTTTGATATATGGTGTTT
>JAEXCU010000018.1 GCA_023402015.1 Pseudomonadota bacterium
ACATTCGGATGTAATTCAAGAAGAAAAAACAGAAAACCAATAAGATATTTAAATTGTGGAGAATACGGGCCAAAAACAAAACGGCCACACTATCATGCAGTAATATGGAATTTCAGACCAAGAGATATAAGACGCTGGTCAAAAGACAGAAGAGGGTACTATATATACGTGTCGGATAAACTTAATAAAATATGGGGTAAAGGCTATGTAATCGTAGGAAATGCAGAACCTGAAACAGTTAGTTATGTAGCAAGATATTGCACAAAAAAATTCAGTAGAAGTGAAGAAGAAAATCAGAAAATGAAAAAAAAGAAACAATTAGAATTCATTGGAGCGTCAAGTTTCGGATTCATTGGATATTATTACTGGATAAAATTCAAAGATAAAATCAAAAAAATTGGCGGGATACTGATGAAACAAAAAGACCATACTAGATTAGCAAAATTACCAAGAGCAATGGAGTTAAAATGGAAAAAAGAAGACGAAGAAACATTTGATTATTACAATTTTGAAAAACAAGAAACCGGAAAAGAAAATTGGGAAAAAATACTGGACGGTACAGACTTAACCGAATCGGAATATATCGCAAATACATATCGTGAAAGAAAGCGTAAATATGAAAAATTAAAACGTGAAAGCGGTGATTTACAAGGCGGAGAGTAAAATATTTGACACAATTTCAAAAAAATGATATTTTATGAATTGGAAAGGAGGGAATTGTATTTACACGTGTCATTACAAAGGCGCATAATGTATATTATGTATAGTTGGGTGTTCTGGTGGGGCGGAAATCGTGGGTTTTAGCGTTATTTTGTTATTTGTTTGTTAAACCCTTTATTGTTATTTATTTACTAAACTTTGTTTGATAGAAATATTGTTATTTGTTTGTTGGGTTCTTTGTTGTTATTTGTTTGCTGGACTTTGTTTGATAGAAATTTGGTTGTTGTGAAACCGGTTTGTGTTTTATGTGGTTTGTTTAATCACGTTTTTTGTACGGCAGATATACATTTTTATTAAAATTGGCATATGCGTCAGTGATGTGTATATAAGAATCTTCGTTAAACTTAAAAATTTGCTTGTGGCAAGAAAAATGCGTTTTTATGCGTTAATACGAAATGAACGCTGTATGGTGTTCAAGACCGACGTGTCTGATTTAATAAAAATATTTCTTATTTTGATATAAATTATATCGTTGTGATGTATTATCTAAATAAAATATTTTATTTAAAAATATGTTGAATTAAATTTTTGTTTATTGCGATTATCTGTTTGTTATCTTTGATATATTTCAATTATATATTTTTATGTCGCTTAAATAAATTTATGTTTTTTCGTATTTGTTGTCGCCAAAATTCAATAAATTTGTGTCATTTTGAAATGTGAATATAATCCATATTTGGCGTGTTGGTAAATTATATGCATGCGCCCTAATCTTTTTGTTAATAATTTAAATTAACTTTATTAAATATCATTTTAATACCAGGATTATAATTTAATTATGTATAATGATAAAAATTATAAAAATTTTTGGAAAAAATGGCATAATTATTGTTTGGGCGCTGTAATGGCGGTAGTTTTTGTGGTCTTTGGTTTGTTCTTGGACTTGCATATGGGTTTTGCCTCTCTTTTGTTGCTGTTTTAAAGCACTTTATTATATTTGAATAATTATTTGAAAATACTGTAATTGTGGTATATATATTTTTTGTGGAGGTGTTATTGCAAAGGTGTATTTTTGTGTTTGGTATGATGATTATCGTGCTATGTTTCCGGGGCTGGCCAAACAAGGTGAAAATATATGGATAAAAGGCTTGAATTTCTGGGGGATTATGTATAAAATTTGCCTGTTTATATAATCAAATAGGTAATAAAAATGGCAGAAGACATCAAAAAAATCCATGAACGCGAAGAAAAATGGCAACGCCGCTGGCAAGATTCAGGTGTGTTTACACCGAAAAATGACGGCAGTAAAACGCCATTTTATATGTTGGCTGAATTTCCATTTCCGTCCGGAACCGGTTTGCACGGTGGTCATATGCTGAACTACACCGGATGCGATGTTATGGCACGTTTTATGCGCATGCGTGGAAATGATGTTTTATACCCATTGGGTTTTGATTCCCTGGGGATTTCTGCTGAAAATTATGCGACAAAAATCGGACGGCATCCGTCTGTTGTTGTCAAAGAATTGGCGCAAAAATTTACAAAAAACATGCTGGACATGGGGTGGTCCATTGATTTAAATTCCCAGGTTTCAACATCTGATCCGGAATTTATCAAATGGACGCAATGGATGTTTATCCAGTTATTTAAGGCCGGATTGGCGTATAAATCAATGTTGCCCATGAATTGGTGCCCAAATTGCCGCACAACCCTGACCAACGAAGAATTAGAAGATGGCAAATGCAATCGTTGCCATGGTCCGGTTGAAACACGTGAAAAAATGCAGTGGAATCTGGCAATTACAAAATATGCACAACGTTTGCTGGATGATTTGGCATTGGTTGATTACCCGGAAAAAGTTAAACGCGACCAAATAAACTGGATTGGTAAATCCCAGGGTGCAGATGTGGACTTTATGGTTGGCGAAGATAAAATGACCGTTTACACAACGCGTCCGGATACGATTTTTGGTGCGACGTTCTGTGCAATTGCGCCTGAACATAAATTGGTGCAAAAATGGCTGGATGCCGGTCGCATAACCAATGCAGACGAGGTGCGCGAATATATTCGTGAATCAATCGCAAAATCTGAATTTGACAGAACAGATGCCACCAAGGAAAAATCGGGCGTAAAATTAGAAGGCGTAATGGCCACCAATCCATATACCGGTGAAGAAATCCCTATCTTTGTGGCGGATTACGTTTTGGTGAACTATGCCCAGGGTACAATTATGGCCGTCCCGGCGCATGACCAGCGCGACTGGGATTTTGCCAAGAAATTTAATTTGAAAATAGTGCCTGTTTTATCCGGGGGCGAACCCGATAAAGTTTGGGAAGGCGACGGTTTGCACATCAATTCAGGGTTTATGGATGGCATGAACAAAGAAGATGCCATTGCCGCCGCAATCCGTGTTGGCGAAGCCGGCGGCTTTGCGCGTCCCAAGGTGCGTTTTCGTATGGGCGATTGGGGATTTTCGCGCCAAATGTATTGGGGCGAACCAATTCCATTGGTTTATTGCGAAAAATGTGGTTGGGTGCCGGTACCTGAATCAGAATTACCATTGATGCAACCATATATGGAAGATTTTCGTCCCACGGCGGACGGGGAATCGCCATTGGCGCGCGCGACAGATTGGGTAAATACCACCTGCCCGCATTGTGGTGCGCCTGCGCGACGTGAAACAGACACCATGCCGCAATGGGCGGGTTCGTCATGGTATTACATGCGTTATTTGGATCCGCGTAATAATGATGCGTTTTGTAGCACGTCCCAACAGGAAAAATGGATGCCGGTCAGCCATTATAACGGCGGAAATGAACATAACACACGCCATTTGATATACTCGCGATTTTGGCACAAAGCGTTGTTTGATTTGGGATTTGTTAATACCCCAGAACCGTACAAGAAAAGAACGACAAATGGTTTGCTGATGGGGTCCGATGGTAAAAAAATGTCAAAATCTGCCGGAAATGGTTTTCAGGTTGATGAAAAAATTGCCCAGATTGGTGCCGATGCCGCACGTACGGCGGTTTTGTCTTTGGGGCCGTGGGATTCAAACGTAAATTGGTCCGAAGGCGCCCTGGCCGGGGTTCAACGTTTCTTGAAACGTGTGGAAAATTTGGCGGATAATATAACAGATGACCCAATGACCGCGGAACAGGAACGTTTGGTGCATCAATTGGTTGCAGATATGACGGAACGTATTGCAAACATGCGTTATAACACGGCAATTTCTGCAATGATGGAATTTGTAAATGCATTTAACAATGCGATGCCCCGCCCTGCGTATGAAACGTTGATTCAGGTACTGAATCCATTTGCCCCGCATTTAAGCGAGGAAATTTGGGAAAAATTGGGACATACAGAAATGTTGGTTTTTCAACCGTGGCCGACATATGATGAATCCAAACTGGTCAAGACGGAAATGACGATTGTCGCGTCAATTAATGGTAAACGTGCGGTTGAATTTACGGTACCGGTTGATATCACAGAACCTGATTTAATTGCCAGGGCGCAAAATGCGGCCGCGGCAAAATTAGGCGATGCAGAGATTGTTAAAACCATCGTTGTGCCGAACAAATTGGTTAATTTTGTTGTGAAAAAATAAGAAAAATGTCAGATAGTAATATAATACCGGGTACGCCCCAATGGGAAAAAATTTGCCGACAATGCGGATTGTGTTGCTTGGTGAAATATGCAGATGCGGCAGGAAACTTTTACCTGACGCGTGTAATGTGTGATCATATGAATCCGGAAACGGGCAAATGTGATTGTTATTCCGCAGATGTATCGCAACGCGGTGATGAGCAATGGTTCTGTGTTAAATCTGGACACGTTGCGGAACGATTATGTTGTTCCCGGATGCTGTCCATATGTTAAAAAATTCGTGGGAGCAAATCGTTTAAAGTTGCCAAAAATTCAGTATAATCAATTGATTCGTGAACGCAATATGGTTGGTAATATCCAGGATTATATTATTGCAGATTCATGGCGATTGTTTAAATATAACCCCCATGTTAATAAACGCATGCGTGAATTATTACAGAAAACAAAATAATAAAACCCCGTAATATTTTACGGGGCATTTTTTAATTTTCATAATAACAATCCGATGTGAATGAAAATGTGCCAACGGCATCGGAAAAATTCGTATCAGTGGACAGATAACACGCCGTAATTTCCGTACTGCCTGCGACAGATGTGCCGTATGATTCAGCGAATGTCGGACATTGTGTGCAGCCGGTGGTGCCATTTGTTATGTTGCCGTAATAACCGGCGGCGCAGCGCATAACAGAATCTGATTCACATGTTCCGCAATTGCAATAACGTTCAATTCTGCCTTCGTATCCGGGCCGGACGATTGTCCATGTTTCATCGCTGGTGCAATCTGTGCATGGCGGACACGTCCCACCACACAGTTTAAGGTCATTACAAATATCAATTGGTCTTGCATTGTCTTCTAATTGTAGGACAATATAATCAAGGTTGTTATCAATAAGGCCCTGGGCGATTGGTGTCAGTTGGGGAGTGTTCAGGCATAATTCATCACGGCATTGGTTGGCGTGGAACAACATGTCCGTTTCACCTGCAATCAGGCCGTCATCGATGCAATTTACAAAGGATTCGCAAAAAGTACAAAGCAGTGCTGATGCGGCATATAATTTATTTTCTGCGGCCATGCACGCGTATGCTGATATGGTGAAAATTAAAAGTTTTTTCATTGGTTCAATCTCCTGTTATTTGATTCCGGGGCGTTGCAAAACGCATGTGGAATAATTAAAAACCACCAACAAAATTGGTGGTCAGGAGGTTGATGACAATTGCTAGAATTGTGTTGCGTATTGGATATTTCGCAAACCCTCCTGACCCGATTGGGGAACAGGAGTTTGTTTATCGTCTGAACAATGATTATTAAAACAGGCGCGGTTTTCCGCGGCCATAAGCATGTATTCCGACGCTAGCACAGAGGTCATCACACCCCATCAATGGAACACCCATTGACATTTGTTATTATATATGTGAATGCATTTAATTACAAATGAAAAAACGCCCATTTATGGGCGTTTGGTTTTTACGATATTTCTGCGATTCTGCGGACCCGTCGTGGGATGTTATCAAACGGACTGTCCAGGAATGTTTGTGCGCACAGAAATGCCATTTCTATGTCAATGTCATCCGCGGCCAATGCCAAAACGTTTATATCGTCATGAAAACGGTCGTCGCGTGCCTGTTCTGGGCGGTCGCATCGCGACGCGCGAATATGGCGAAAACGGTTTGCCGCAATCATAATACCTGCGCCTGTGCCACAAATTAAAATGCCACGTGAATTTTTATCTGTTGCCATTTCATCCGCCAATTTTTCGGCCATAACTGGGTAATCAACCATGGTGTTTGGGTCATCTGTGCCCAAATTTACAACCATATACCCTGCGGCGGTCAGCATTTCAATCAAATATAACTTTAACCCTACCCCGCGGTGATCGGCCGCGATATATACTTTGGATATGTTTTTATTCATTTCTCTTTGTCCTTTCTTTTGGCCAGTTTGCATTCCAGGCCCGTATTACCGGTTATGTTTAACGTATGATATGACAGGGTTCCAGTCATTTGCGCATTGCTGAACATGTTGGCGATGTTAACCGTTGCCGGCCCATCCAGCATTCCATGCAAGAACAAATTTGTTGCGACGACTTTGCCAACGACGCGCCCGCCACGGCCGATAACAACCGTTTCGGCGGTAATGTTTCCAATCACGGTACCATGAATTTGCACCGTATGGTCGGTTTTCATGTCGCCGGTCAGTTTGCATCCGGCGCCGATAATTGTCGGTGAATTTTTTTCTTTTGCGTTTGTAAATGCCAGCATTTTATTATTCCTTTACAAATTTTGTCGGGTCAAATGGCGCGCCTTTGTATCTGATTTCGTAATGCAGGTGTGGCCCCGTTGAACGGCCCGAAGACCCGCCCAATCCCACAACCGTGCCCGGACGTACCCAATCGCCACGTGAAACCGTTATTTGCGACAAATGTGCATATAATGTTGTAAAGCCCAAACCATGGTCAATTTCAACGGTTGTACCGTATCCAACGCGTTCACCGGCCGATATTACACGCCCCGGAGCAACCGCCATTAATTCTGTACCGATTTTTCCGGCAAAATCAATACCGCGATGTTTTTTAGGTTTACCCGTGAACGGGTCGTTGCGAACACCGTAATTGGATGTAATGCGAACCTTGTCCACAGGCGCGCCCAGGGGCAGTAAAGTGTTCAATTTCGCCAATCCATGCCACAATTCCAAATCATCGGCCAATTTTTGATATTTCGGGTCCAGTTCTTTGTCAAATTCCAGCGGACTGAACGCGGCGCCAACAAAAGGATTGCTGTATTTGTTTGCGTTTTTAATTAATGTTTTTTGGGTCAGTCCCAATCCGGCAATGGTTCCATTTATCTTTTTAATATTATTACGTAAATCATCAGTATTCTGGGTTGCCATTTTGGACACAGCGTCAACAATTTGGTTGTCTGCGTCTGCAACCGTCATCATGGTTTCCACGATTTGGGCATTGCGCTTTTTTAATTCTTCGTTTTCTGCGCGCGTTAATTCATATTCCGCGGATAATTCGGACAGTTTTGTGTATTCTGCGGCATAGTCTTCGTTTGTGAACATTTCGCCCAGGCGTGTGCGCAGAAAGTCCAATTCTCCCCATGTTTTCAAACGGTTGTTCATCAGTTCTTCTTTTTGGGCGTCGGTTAATTTTTTCGCGTTCAGAATTTTATCGTCAATAACGTTCAGATTTCGTGTCAGTTCGTTATATTTTTCCAAATATGTCTGCAAATCACTCATTTGGCGTGCGTGGGTGGATCGGGCCTCTTCCAACTGCTGGGTGCGTTTTTGCAATAATGGTCGGTGGTAAACGAATACATATGTGGACCATGTTGCCCAGATAATCAGGCCAATCTTGCCGCAAAATTTGGTAAAGCGCCAAAAACTGCTTTGTTGATATGTATAAACATTACCACGCGGTGTGTCCATAACCGTAAATTCGCGCGGTGGGAATATGCGGGTAATTACGCGCCAAATCGCACGAAAAGGCGACGTTATTAACGCCCACAAAGATGTAAAATGTCTGGTTATAAAGTTTATCATTATTGTCCCAGTCTAGCCAAAGCATCCGCAATAGTCAAGCCATCCCGTAAAACGGCCGCCGTGTTCATGGACAGGCCACGTTGCAGGGTCGCCCCACCCCGAACGCCGGTGCGGCCGCGTACCAAAACCCGTTCAGCGGTGTCTTTGGCCCCAAACAGCGGGAAAATTGTAATGTCGCCACATACATCGTTCATTACAGATATTACATCCCCCAGGCACAGCGCATCTATAATGATACAGAAATATCCCCGCGGCCGAACCCGACGTAATGCAGCCTGCGTCCATTTATATATATCAACATTATGGTGGGCATTATGCTGGGCCGGCGTTCCGTGAAAATATGGGGGATTGGTTATTACCAAATCAAATGTTCGGTCGGTTTTCCATGTTAATATGTCATTCTGGACCAATTCTATGCAGCGTTTGTTTAGTTCTGCGTTCCGGGCGCAATCCAACAACATTTTTTCAGATATATCTAACCCGGTAATAGATGCATCGGGATTATTGGCCAAAATACATAATGACACCCCGCCCGTTCCAATGCCCACATCCAGAATTGTACGAACAGATTTCGGGGCAAATGCCGCCAGCCAGACCGCATCAGATGTTGGGTTGTATTGCCCGCGGAACATCTGAACACGCCCGCCCATCAGGGTAAAAATTGCTTGTTTTTGCGCCATGGCTATATAATAATTCAATAAAATCAAAAGGCAAGTTTATGTTTGACAAGACGATTGTCGTGCAAAGCGCGATAAGCGCATTTAATAATGCGGCGTTATATGCACCGGCTTTTTTATGGTGGGCGATTTTGGCGTTGCCGCTGTTTGCGCTGGTATATTTTTGTGGGAATTCTTTTCTGGAACGCATTGGTTGGACCCGCCGCGATTTGTTGGGACGGGTTTCCCTGGCCGCCGTCGTATTAATATTGGCGTGGTTGGTATTATTTGGTGGAAATTATGGTGTTTTGCGTGATGATGAAACGGTTCTGCCATTCGTTGTGGCGGTGATTGCATTTGTATCATCACTGTTTATTGGTTCGCATACACGAAAATGGAAATTGCCCGCATGGCGTGGCGAAACCCGCAGACGAAAATTGGCAATTGTATCCACAGTTGTTTTGGCGATTGCGGCCATTGGATTGTCAGATACGCATGCATGGTGGGGACCAATGTTGCAAATCGGTGCAGTTGTAATTGGTTTGGTAATGGGCAGATTGGCCAAGCGTGAAATGCGCCCAATTGCAGGAACGCTATTAATTATCTTGACCGCAACAACGGCGATTTTAATGCAACCCGAATTTTTCAGATTTGGACAATTGGGTTCATTGACGGTTTTTCATTTGTTGTTCTTGGTACTGATTGGTGGTGCGATTGCCGCAACGGCGGCCGTGGGTAATATTAATGCACGTGGTCGCATACGTCGGTCTTGGTTTGTTAAGTTAAAATGGCTGATGCGGTTTATTGTTATGTTGGCGATTGTTCTGTTTGTGATGACGGAATCTGTGCCCGTGTTTTTGGGAATGATTGGGGCTATGTTCATTATGTTTGCAATGTCTGTGTGGCATGCGGAACGCACCGCGCCAGAACTGACAGACCGGATGTTTGCGATTGTTTTGGGGCTGTTTGGCATTTTAACGACAATGCCGGTGATAACTGCGCTGGGGATACTGTATTGGATTAATTTATCCAATAACGGCATATGGAAACAGTCCAAATTCTTGTTATAATTGGTTATATTTATTTAATACAAATCAATTTATGAATAAGGTATCATTTTATGCGATATAATATAATAAAGTGAGCCTTGTTATGAGCATACATCCAACCGCAATTATTCATCCCGGTGCTGTTTTGGGCGCCGATTGCAAAATTGGTCCATATTGTATTGTTGGGCCAAATGTCGTATTGGGCGACCGTGTGGAATTAATATCCAATGTTGTCGTTGACGGAAAAACATCCATTGGTGATGATTCAATCGTATATCCTTTTGCCGTTCTGGGCGTGATGAGCCAGGATTTAAAATGGCAGGATGAATCCACCATGACCGGTCTGCGTATTGGTAAACGTTGCAAAATTCGCGAATATGTAACAATTCATTCTGGTACGCCTGCGTCCGACGGAACGGTTATCGGCGATGATTGCCAAATTATGGTTAATGCGCATATTGGACATGACTGCAAGGTTGGAAACAGCGTCGTAATGTCAAACCTGGTACAGATTGCCGGCCATGTAGAGGTGGAAGATTTCGTAATCATATCGGGTGGTGTATGCGTTTTGCAATTTGCACGTATCGGCCGCAATGCGTTTATTGGGGGAATGTCGGGGGTTGGCAATGATGTGTTGCCATATGCGATTTATGATGGCAATCCACGTGCAGTTTATCGCACAATTAATCGTGTGGGATTGATGCGTCATGGGTTTACCAACGAAGACATGCATGCAATTCATTCGGTATATTCTGCTGTATTCCGCGAAGCGGACGGCACTGTTGCAGACCGCCTGGCCAAGATTCGCAAAGAAGTTAAAAACAATAAATATGCCATGGATGCCATAGATTTTATTGAAAACCGTTCTAAACGCGGAATTGGTACATCTAAAAATGCAGAATAAAAGACCAAAAATATTTATTATCGCCGGCGAAGTATCTGGCGACGTGTTGGGTGCACATATTATGGGCGAAATGCCCGATGTGGATTTTATTGGTATTGGTGGCGAAAACATGACAGCGTCCGGCCTGAATTCTTTGTTCCCTATGGCAGATTTATCTGTTATGGGTGTGATAGAGGTTCTGGCCCACGCACGAACATTAACGCGCCGAATAAATCAGACTGTGAATGCAATTATTGAATCAAAACCCGACCTGGTTTTAACAATTGATTCACCGGGATTCGCGCGCAGTGTTATAAAACAATTGCGTAAATCTGTGGCCGGCCAAGAATTGATTAAACGCGGGTTAAAATTTCATCATGTCGTTGCCCCCCAGGTATGGGCCTGGCGCGCAGGACGTGCAAAAAAATATGCTAAAACATTTGATAAACTGTATGCGTTTTTTGATTTTGAGGTGCCTTATTTTACAAAATATGGTTTAGATACCGTGGCGGTCGGTCATCCGATTGCAGATGGATTGGTTGGAAAATATAAACCCAAGGGAAAATCTGACGCCGCAGAGAAAATTATTACCTTGGTCCCAGGCAGTCGCATGTCAGAGGTAAAAAGATTAATGCCGATATTCCGTGATATCGCGCAACAATTGTCGGCAAATGGGTATATGGGATATAAATTTGTAATTCCGACCGTGGAAACAACGGCAGCGTATGTGGCCGCGGATACAAAAAAATGGTCTGTGGAAACGACATTGGTGCCTGCGTCCCAACGATATGATGTTTATTCAAAATCGTATATTGCAATTGTGGCCAGTGGTACTGTATCGGCCGAATTGGCAATGTTGCATATTCCAACAATTGTAATTTATAAAATGAATCCGATAACAACATGGCTGGTTCGCCAGGTTATAAGAATTCGTTGGGTTTCATTGGTGAATATTTTATTAAAACGTGGTGTTTATCCTGAATTTTTGGGACCGGATGCGACGGCAGAAAATGTATTAAATGCCGTTCAACAATTAACCATTCCGGCCGTTCGTAAAAATATGCAAAATGATTTGGCATCTGCCGATGATTTATGGCGTCGCCCGGATGGCGCACCGGCCGCACTGGTTGCAGACAGCGTTCGCAATGCCATACACACCAAATAAATAATTAAAAATATATAATAACAGCGCCGCAAAAAATCGGCGCTGTTTTATTATAGTTCGTTTTGGAACGCAGTTTTAATTTTATAACCCCAAACCTTCGGGCAGGTTTGTCAGTACGATGTCATTGTTGGTTGGTGATACGCAATCGCCTTTTTGTGGCCCGCCCTGTAATGGGCACACCTGATTATCAGTGGACAGACTGGTTTGTGTGCACCAATTTTCTTTGGCAAACGATGACGTGATATTGGTGGGCGTAATTTTCATTGCGGCCGAACAATTTTTATCGTTTTCTGCGGTTGTGACGGGTAATGCAGATACACATTTTGCACTGGTGCCCCATTTGCTGCGTCTGCCACCGTTTTCCCAGCACAGGCATGCCCCCCATGATTGTGTGTCAACATTCAAACCGTAATCGCGCGGACACATGTTTTCGTTGTCGCCGATTTTATATATAGAAACCAGGTCTGGCAATTTTTGCTGGCCACCACCGCCATATGCCAATGAACCATCAAATTTGGCAACACAGAAATCATCAGATGAATACAGACCGTCTTTGATAAATTGCATCTCAACAAAACGTCCTTGCAGGTTCATGCATTGCGTGGACAGAATGTCAATTATTTGATTATATATTTCAGTTGCCACCCCAGTAGAACGTAAATTACGATGTTCCAGTGTGAAAACCTCGCCCGAAGAAATTTTATGGGAATTATCGCTGTTTGTTATTTCGGCCGTAATTTTGTCCTTTTTCAACATTCCATATCTGTTATATGTGTTGAATTCGCTGTCTGCGTCCAAGTAATACAGTGTTTCCTGTAATTGCTGGCCTTTGGCCACGCGGACTGTATCAAATCCACCGAATACTTTTTCAATCATTTCTTTATCTTTACAACTGTCAATTTTTGCCAGTTGCTTTGCGCATTCGGATTTATATGAACCGTATAAACCATTTCCCAGGTCAATATTTGTACCATTTGAATTGGTCGTTATTTCATATAATGTGAACCAATCGGGCGCCATTGTTGTCTTGAACAAACCACTGTACGGATAGTAAAAGTTTTCATATCCTGTGCCACCGAATTTATCAAAGCATTGTTTGGCCACCGCGCGGCATGCCGTTAATGTATCTGTGTCTTGGCGGGTTTCTATGTATTCTGCAACGATATCTTCGTCAAACATGTGATTGCAAGAATTGATGTAATCACGACACATTTCTGTGGATAATGCAACCTTGTCAGGTTGTAATACAACACCGCTGTCGCCGGTTAATTCTTTCATTGCGGCGGTTAATGCGGCATCACCATTCATATAGCATGATGATACAAAATCAAAACATCCCTGTTTTATTTCTGAAACTTTGGATTTTTGTGCATAGTATATGTCCAGCAACGCTTTGTCCAAATATTCAGCCCAGACAACATCGGCCTGTTCTACACATTTGTCCAATGCGGGTTGTGCAAATTTCTTAACCCGTTTTTCAAAGTTCTGAACAAACGAACGATTTGTGGAAATCTTGGATAATTTTTGATCGGCGGAATCAACCCCGCTGGCAAAGGTCAGCAATTTTTCCAATTCGTAAAACTTTTCAACGCCCGCAATTGGTTTGCCGGTTGAAATATCAATGAACTCACCGTTGTCCAAACATTTATGATATCCCGCCCCACAGACCTGTTCGCTAAGGACGGCCTGTTCTACATTACTTAAACATGTGGCAATATCGTCGGAATTATGTTTTTGACGATTTTCCACGCGCGCCAGGTCCAGCATAGCGCTGCTTTCACGGACCGCGGATTTCATTTGTTTTTGTTTTTCAGTTATTGCGGTTTGCACCGTATTGCAATCCTGTTCAATTGCCATCAGATACGCAGTTATTGCGCGTTGCAACGATGCATCATTACAATCGGCCCGAACCGCCGCGCGACATTGTGGGTAAACGGCGCTGTACAGATTTTGTCCGTTGTATGCGGCCACGGCCTGGCCTGCATCCATTGTGCCGAACGCATTTGTTGTATCAAACGATAAATTAATGCTGTTCAGGTCCGAATATTTGCCACCCACCGATGTGTCTTCGCCGCGAATGGAATTCATAATCGCCTGTAATAACGCCTTGGATGCAGATGTGTCAGATGTCAGGGCATTTTCCCCCTCAGACGCGGTGCGCATGGCGGTTGCCTGGGCCGCGGTCATGCCAACGACATCCAAATTTTCGGTAAATACGGTCAATTTTTCGCCGGCCTGTTGCATAACGTCGCGAACGTCGGCCAAATCATAAACACGATTACTGCACGAGCATCGTCTGTAATCGTCATTCTTTAATTTGCAAAACTGGTCCATGCACGTAAAGTACGCGTTTTTGCATTGCTCGTATTCTGCGCCTGTGCGTGTTTCTGTCATAACGGACGATGTCTGGTCAATTGCGGCGCGGGCAATGGTGGTTGCACTGCGTGCGATTGGGGTTGACGATTGTGCGGTGCGCGTTGTTGTGGCGGCACGTGATACAGTTGCGTTGTTATTGGAGCGTGGGGCGATAGCGGAATTGGATTTTGCGCTGCGTGCGGAATTTGCCGGTGTGCCACTGCGACTGGCAACCGTTTTTGTTGCGCCGGAATTTCGCGCCGCCACATTTTGCGTGCCACTGCGCGCAGATGATGCGCGTTCAGTTGTTGGTTTTGTCGTACTGATGCGTATTTGTGTTGGTGTGGCGTTTTGTCTGTTTGTTGCGTTTCCATCACGGACACCTGCGGCCGCAGTGCCCATGCACAGTATCGTTAAACAAACAAAAGAAAGAATTTTTTTCATCTCTGATTAAATCTTAGCAAATTACAGAAATTCAGGGCAAGTGAAATATCGTAAATATCGGTGTCATTTTTTTAATATGAATTCTTGCCTGGGGCGACATAAGCCGCATTTATGTTATTATTTTATGCCAGAGGTTTAAATTATGGATAAAACACGTTTAGAAGCATTCAGCGACGGTCTTTTTGCCGTTGTTATTACCATTATGGTTTTGGAATTAAATGCACCAATTGGCGTGTCGTTAAAATCGCTGGCACCGTTGATTCCTGTGTTTCTCAGTTATGTGCTGAGTTTTATTTATGGCGCAATTTTTTGGATTAATCATCACCATTTGCTGGCGGCAACGTGCCGGATAAACAGTTTGGTTTTATGGGCCAATCTGAACTTTTTGTTTTGGTTGTCGCTGATACCATTTTTCACCAGTTGGGTTGATGAAAATCATGCCAGTTCAGTCCCCGTGGCCGCATATGGGGTTTCAATGTTTATGGTGTTTGCATCATACCGTATTCTGGAATTGGTACTGTTTCGGGCAAACGATGAAGATTCCGTTATTGTTAAAATTCTGCGTCCCGGCCGTCGCGAGAAAATATCAATGATTGCCATGTTGTTGGCGGTTGGGTTGGCGTTTGTACATCCGTATATCGCATTGGCGGTTTATATTGCGGTTGCGGCGATGTGGGTAATGCCCGAACGTGCATTGGACCGGGCCCTGGCGACCCAGGATATTTGTGCCCGCGGTAAAAAATGATTTTTCTTGTTGCAAAACGTATTCAGTTAAGATAATATATCACACGCCTGCGGATATGGCGGAATTGGTAGACGCGCTAGTTTCAGGTACTAGTGGCAGCAATGCCTTGGAAGTTCGAGTCTTCTTATCCGCACCACACTTCGCTGCTGCGCAGCTTCGTGTGGCAGGCCACAGTTTTGGGGTTGTAGCTCAGTTGATAGAGCGCTACGTTCGCATCGTAGAGGTCGTGGGTTTGAGTCCCATCAGCTCCACCAAAAATTAATGCCCCGTCTGGGGCATTTTTTTAATTATATTTTGTTTAAGTATTTGATTTTTACTTTGGCAGACTTTTTGCCAAACCACAACCAACAACATATGACAAACAATATTACCCGTGATGCCGGCATTGCCATCCATACCCCATTCAGGCCAAAGAAATGCGGCAGTACAAACAGGCATAATGGCAATGCAAAGAATGCGTCCCCATAAATCAGTAATGATGAATCGCGAATTTTACCCGTTGCCTGATAGTAATATCCGGCAACACGTATTACGCCCAGCCATAAGAATGCGGTTGAACTGATAACCAATCCTTGGGCTGCGATTTGTGCGGTATTGCCATTCAGATTAAATAATTCAGGAAATACATTATGACCAATAATTGATACAATCATAAGAATAATACCAATAATAAATGCGGTATAATATCCCATGTTTCCCATTACGTTTTTGCGTAAATGCATTTTCCCACCATACAGGTATGCAACCAATGGTTGTACCCCCAGTGCCAAACCCGTCATCAGCAGCGACCCCAGTGATTCAATTGCCCCGATAACTGTGTATGCCGCCAGACCGTCCACCCCGCCATAACGCAAAGATTGAAAATTGTGTAAAAATAACATCGCGATTATTGCAAACTGATTTCCAAAAGACGGAATCCCGCTGATAACAATGTCTTTCAGATTTTGAATTTTTAACCGGAACATTTCTGCGCAATAACGCAATTGAGTGTATTTTGTGGAAAAATATATTAATCCGATAATAGATATAATCGCTTGGGACAAAATTGTTGCGTACGCGGCCCCTGCGATGCCGCCCTTTAATGGAAATATGAAAATATAGTCCAGTAATATGTTTAGCAACAATCCGCCAATCGTCAGCCACATTGACAATATTGGACGCCCGTCATTACGAATAACCGCGGACGTGCCCATCATTAACATTGATGCCAAACTGCCACAAACCATTATTTTGGCATAACGAAATGCACCAGACATTAAATCCGGTGTCGCCCCCAGTATTTCCAGCAAAGTGGTCAGAAAACAACCAATGCCCAGCATCATTGTGATACAAAATATAACCTGAAAACACAGCATGTTTCCAAATATTGTTTTTGCGTGTCCAATATCGCCGCTGCCCCGTGATTGAGATATTATTATTGCAGATCCACTGCCCAACATGTCCCCAACGGCGCCAAATAGCATTACCAATGGCCACGAAACCGCAACAGATGCCAGACCAATTTTACCGGCACTTTGACCGATAAAAAATGTATCAATAATACTGTATGAACCGATAATCAGCATGCCAATCATGGACGGCAGCACATAAGACAAAAATAACCTGGTGTTTTTTGAAAATCTCATAAATTTATCCCTGTTTTAGGCAGGTGCAATTTATAAAATAAAAAATATTATCACAAGGATAATTTTCATTGCGGGCGATAGTTTTTTTTATTGAAATATATGATAAAATTTGCTGCGGCAATGGCAGGTATTGTATATTTTTACAGAATTTTCTTGAATATGTGATTTCAAACTGATAATATTGCATCTACAACACGGGGATATGGCGGAATGGTAGACGCTGAGGACTTAAAATCCTTTGGTTATTGCAACCGTGTGGGTTCAAGTCCCACTATCCCCACCACCGATTTTCATTATGCCGCGCGCGGCGCGAAATTAAGAAAAGCGAGTACCATACGAAGCCTTGGCGAAGTGTATGGCGGTTTTTAAATATGTTGGATGTGTAGCTCAGTTGGTTAGAGCGCTTCGTTCACATCGAAGAGGTCGTTAGTTCGAGTCTAATCACATCCACCAAATGTTATCGTAATTATAATTTTTCAGACCAACATTTTATTTTTCATATAATACAATAGATGGCAATTCGTTCAATTTTACGTAATTAAACATTTTATAATTTGCACGTCGTGCCTGTGGCGAAAGTATGTATTTTTTTAGATGGCTTTTGGGAACAAATGGGTAAAACAGAATTTTTTGATGCTCTTGGCCCTTTTCTGTCCATTTGAAGTTAAGAATTAACAATGGCGGCATAATACCCGCCTTTAAAACCTTTTCCATAATATCCCATCCTGCACCACGCACGACGTTGCACGGTTTGTGATTCGCGGTTTTAATCTGGGCACGGAAATTGCAACCACAACATTGAATATCACATAGCGGATAATTTTTTGGCAGCAACATTAAATCCTTATTACAGTTTGGACATTTAATTAATTTTACAACTTCTTTTTCACCCTGGGTGCCATTGGCCTGTGTAATTGACATAAGAAAACACTCCTTAATTAAATAAATTACCATATTTTTTTATGGTTGTAAATTATATTGCGCATCTGAAAAAACTGTGAATTTCGCATGGTGGGTTATATTTTATCTGAATCCATTAACACGACACTATGCAGATACCAATATACGCCAATCGGAAAATTATATCTATTTCTGTATGGATAATTGTTGACGAATTGTATTTTGTGTGCAAATATAATGCCGCAAATATAGGGAACACCAATGAAATTAACGGAAAAAATTAAAATTGCATTATTTGGGCAACAATCGCCCCAAATGCGTGCGATTAATAATTTTATTGAAAACAATGCATCACAAATCTTTTTGGGCCACAAAGTGTATTCTTGGGATATAATTTGCCCGCCAGACTGTAAATGCACAATTGGTTGCATTAATTGCCACCGCCGGAATGAATTGGTGTACGGGTACAAAGGCCGAGAGGAATATAAAATCAAAATCAGTGATAATAATTCCACATATGAAATTTCCGCCGCATATGTCGCATGGCTGGCAACGCCGTACAAAAAAGCACTGCCCGCAGAACAGGAAAGCGATTTAAACATTTCTTTGCGCACATGGCAAATCAGCAGAAAATGCAAAAGAATGCCCGCACCAATTACAATGGATAAGAACTTTTTTCACCAAGGCAAAGGCGTTCGTGCGCAATCTGCATATATCGTGCATGTATGGCAGTTCATGCCTGGGATGAAAAATGACGGCGTTTTTTATCTGCCTGGCAGCGATATTGGACTGAAACCGACGACCGTTATTCCAGATATGAAATCTATACGTTTTGATAATGATGCCGATGCCGAACAATTATTCTTCAAAATGCGCAAATTGTATAAAAAACAAGAAAAACAACGGTAAAAAACATCCCGCAAAATTATGCGGGATGTTTTTTATTATGAATTTTTGATTATCGCAGGCCCTTGGCACGGCAACATGCAGATGCGGCGGTGCGCCAATCGGAATACTGTTTGCCCGGATCGCGCAGGTCTTTCCACGCCTGCCAGCCGCTGCACTTTTTATTGGTGCCGGTTCCGGTACATTTTACATAACGACGCAGCGAACATGTTTGATTTGAAACCTTGCCGGTGTCGGTTGTGCATTTTACAACAACATTTTGATTGCGGGCATCATTTTTTCCCAATTCTTTGGATGACAGAACCTGGTACGCGGACGCACCGCCAATGGATGCAATAACAACGATTGCAGCAATAAATAATTTCTTCATACCTGCCCCCTGATTGTTTGTTATATTTATATTATACGCATCTGCGAAAAAAAATACAATGGGAATTATTCGCGGGTGGACCACGGTTCGTCATTCATTATCAGATAATATAATTCTGAATTTTCATCACCGGGATTGCGAATTACCGGCCGCACGACATATATGTCGATATTACATGGGTGAATATTTTCGTCTTGCTGGGTTTCCAACAAATCCTGGTAAAATTTTGCGGCGGTATCCATTGCCTGTAAATACGCGGCGTCATCATCCGCTGCACTGACGGAATCGCCCATCCACATTAACCACATTCCATGATTTACAACATTTTCCTGGCCCTGCAAATCGTCCGCAGACAGCAATAATAATGGTGAAAATTCAATTCCACTGGTGAATTCGCCGGTGCTGGTTTCGGTCCAATCGTAAATGCCGCCAACGAATTTCAGTGTACCATATACCAGGCCACCGGTCGCCTCTAACTTGGCCAATTTGCCGGCGTTTTTCAATGTAGACTGAAACAACCAATCGCGGATACGGCCCGATTTCATACTGCTGCGGGCAATTTTTGCGCCGCGGTTTAGAATTTTTCCGCCGGTGTTTGCAGCGCGCGCCGCACGCCATGTGCGCGCAATAATATTTCCACGTTGTGCCGCACGCAACCCACGCAATGCATGGCGATATTTGTTCAGTTCGGTGAAACTGGCGCTGGCCTGTTTGAATTGTTTAACGTTGTTGTCTGTTTGTTCCATTTTGCGCATTGTGCCGGTCAGGTTATTTACCTGGTCCAATTTTTTTGCGTATGCGGCGGCATCCGTCGCGCGGTCAATTTTTTTTAATTCATCCGCCGCGCGTGCATAATTACGCGATATTTTTACATAATCACGAACAGAATCTGTTTTGCTGAGTGTGCGCATCGTCGTGCCCAAATTTTTTAATGTGCGTGATGCGCGCGCGGCCTTGGTCGTACCCAAAACGGCCGCCCCGCCCCCCATTGTTGCAACCGTAATTGCGACATCCAGGCCAATTTCCAAATAAGATATCCATTGTAAATTTACATCGCCCGCCACATAGTAATCGTTGGTGTCTTCTGGGACATTTACCAAACGATGCATTGCAATATTCACCATTTCATTGTCGTTTGCCAATGCGCTGCCACTGGTGCAGCGGTCATTTTTTGGAAACAGATTGGCGATATTATCCGCAATATATTTCAATGCGATTGTATTGTTTTTCCCATTCCCGACAAAGTTGTCCAATGCGCCCGATTCAACGACCATTATTCCATACCATGCCGGGTCGGTGTTCGTCCAAACAGACGCATCATTCAGGGCGCCAATACGCGGACTGGGGTCTGTGCCGG
Organism: Pseudomonadota bacterium; assembly: GCA_023402015.1. Taxonomy (GTDB): domain Bacteria; phylum Pseudomonadota; class Alphaproteobacteria; order Rs-D84; family Rs-D84; genus Enterousia. The sequence continues at coordinate 20,263 of JAEXCU010000018.1, forward strand.
GCAAACTGCGTTTGTTTGCGGCGATTAATCTTTGTTGCAGAATTTTTGGTTGGGTTTCGTAATTTACGACAATTTCCCGTCCGCCGGGAAAGGTGGTTATCACCGGTAAAAAAGTTATCGTTTCATCCGGCGCTGCGCCGGAAATTTCCGGGCACGCCAGTACGGATTTAATTACATCCGGGCGTGAAAAGTTTGTGTAAATCCATTGCTGAATAACTGTTTCGGAATCTGATTCTGAAACTTGGTTCATTGTTTCGGCCAATGCATTTGCAAATATCGCCGTGGCGCATTGCGTATCATTCGGCGTGCGCGCCAAGATTTCATCGGTGGCAACAAAATCAGACGTACCAGGCATAGACGACGCCACATCAATATCCGCCGACATGCATGCTGGCGTTATCATCAGCGTCAGTATAAAAGAAATAATATATTTTCGCATAAAATGACTTTTAATAAATGCCGCCGGCATTCGCCGAACCGCACATACGCATAATTCTTTGTCTTTCGACCTGAATATTTTTAATTGCGATATCATATGGATTATTTGATACAACCGGTGAAACAGGTATGTTTGTACCATTGGATGTACACGTATTTCCTGATTTTGTATATCCGGAAATGCAATCCCAATTCCAACAGAAATTTTCAATGTCTGGGGTATGGGTTATGTAATTATCAATTCCGGCCAATGGACCATTTTGATCGCCGCCACAGTATCTGTACACGCATTCTGGTTGCCAAAAATCATCTTTCCATAATCCGTCCCACCATGATGACTTGGTCGCATCGCCACCCTGTAAACATTGACGCACACCGTATGATTTTACACCGTCGTTTTCAACAACACAAAACATATAATCACCAATGTCGGCATAGCGTTGGCCCTGGTTAAACTGGGTATGACAACATGTAAACAATCCGGTTGCCGGATCGTTTAAACAATCTGTTTCAGAAAATAATTGTGATCCAGAAATTGCACCGCCAACAATTGCACCACCGGCAATCGCAACACCGTATCCGATTTGTCCAATACCAGGAATGGCATTTATAACCGCTGCTCCACCGGCGGCCGCGGTTGCACCACTGAGTGTACCTTCAAGAACATTTCCCCATGTGTGTTCTGTGTCGCCTGATGCAGAATCAATCACACCGACGGTTCCGGCAACCGCACCAACTGCGCCCAGTGCGGCACCAACCTTGGCACCCTTGGACATACCCTTCCATCCCTTGGCGGTTGTTGTTGTGCCACCAGGTGCAGTTGGGGTGGTGCCGCCCCCTGTGGGTGCTGGCGCAGGTGGCGTTGTCGGTGTTGTTGTGGGGGCAGCAGGGGTTGTTGGCGTTATGCCGGGCATGCCAGCGACATTAATCAGACGACCGGTATTTCCATCCCGCCAACGATGATCGGATATGCTTTGTACCGGCACAACATTTGCATCGTTCCACATTAAAGCATTAGCGTCATACTGTTTCCATAATGCCCCAAATAACACAAATATGGCAAAAAATTGTAATGATTTTTTCAGCATTTAAATATATTTTCCCCGTGTTTGGCATTCTGTAATTTTTTTGCCCTCTTGGCGACATTTTTGCAATGCGGCCAAATCAGAATTTAATATATTCAGTTTTGCCAATTCCTGGGCACAATATGCACCCTGGCGTTGCAGATATGTTTCTTCGTCTTCTATATTTAATTGTTCATATGCGGATTTGTCTTTGTATGGTGCGTATCCGGTGGCGGCGTTTTCCATGCGTTCGGAAAAAGATAAATCGGCCGCGGTGGTCGGAAAATCTGCACGGACTATTTTTTCATTTCCGGCGCCATTTTGCGATTGCAAATTGTCCAATTCTATTTTGCGTTCCAGCATTTCCTGCATCCAAGGATCGCCATTCCATGTTGGTAATTGTGGTGCATATGGATTTTGAATTTTAAATTCAGGTTCATTTGCGGCCGGATTTGGTGCCGTTGCACCCGGAAATGCAACCTGTTTATTCGTTGGTGCGGCGGTTGAATGTGTGGCCACATAAGATTGGAATTCTGTGTCAATAAAACCCGCACATGCGGTTGCATAATTATGACTGGGGATACTGGCCAATTGAATAATCAGTGTCGGACGCGCATCGTCCAAACTGTCATTAATGCAATTATTTCTGGATGCGCAATATGATGCAACCAATGCCGATACAACACGTTGGCAATCACCGGTACCGACATCTACACCCTGGACATATACGGGTTGTGGCATGCGCTGATTATACGGACTGTCTGGTGTCCAGAATGGATTAGATGAATAATTTTGAACGTTTTGTATCAGGCCGTGTTTAGACATCGGTCGGTCGGATGTTGGAAACGTTGTGCATTCTGCGCCCGTTGTTAACAACATGGCGGATAATATCATTACTGATGAAAATAAATGCAAATTCATTCTCGTTCCCCTGTCCTATTTATTTAATTATAACAAAAACGCCATTGCAATCAAAGATAAAATTCCACTGATTGCAAAGAACGGCGCAAAAGGAATGTATTTCTGATTACGCCATCTGCCCCAGGCGATACCGAATATACACGCCAATACCAACGCGATGGATAAACCCGTCGGCCCCAGCCACCATCCACCAACCCCCAGTAATTTTATATCGCCCATTCCAATTGGGGACTGGGCGTCTGCATTTTTTTTGCGCATTGCGTAATCAAATGCAAATCCGACAATTGCGGCCAGGCCGTATCCAAACGCGGCCCCAACGGCCGCCACACGTGGGCCACATATCCATGGAAACCACGACACCACCATCAGGCCAATTATAAATAACGGAAACAAATATGCATCCGGAATGATACGTCGGCGGAAATCAGCCACAGAAATTTGCCACAAACATCCCACCGCGGCGGCCAATAAAATAATAAAAAAGATTAACGAAATCATATTTTTCCCCCTTGCCTTTCGATTCGAAACTATGCTACACTTATACCATAAAGTTTAACAAGGATTTTTTAAAATGAGCAAAGGTTGGGATAACGCGACGCTGAAAAAACTGAAAGCCCTGACGGGAAAAGGTTTATCAACATCCGAAATAGGCAAGCGTTTGGGAATATCTAAAAACGCAGTTGTGGGTAAATTAAACAGACTGGGTTGGAATTCCAAGGCCGGTGGTGCGCCTGCGGTGGCAACGGGTAAAGAAAAAACTGTTGCCAAAAAGACCACAAAAACAACAACCAAGGTTGCGACCACAAAGAAAGCGGCAACTGGCAAAGAAACCAAAAAGGCAACAACGTCGCCCAAGGCGCCTGCCAAGAAACCCGCGGCAACCACCAAAAAGGCGGCGCCTGTGGCAAAGCCTGCGACAAAAACCGCCGCGGCGCCCAAGGCGGCGAAGTCCCTGACGACAAATTTGGCGATGCACCAGCGTATTATTCAGCATTCGCTGGAAATGGCAAATTTAAAGCCGAACCAGTGTCGTTGGCCGATTGGGGACCCTGATTCAGAAAACTTTCATTTCTGTGGCGAAACAGTTTTTGTTGGCAAACCGTATTGTTATGAACATTGCAAGCAGGCATATCAGTTTACAACACCGCCCAAGAAAAAATAAATTTGTCCGTGGGGGATTAATAATGCAAAGCGAGAGAGAAAATTTGTCATCGTTAACACCAAAAGATTTTGATATTGCCGGAAATGAATTTCGGGCGTATTATGATAACGCCAATAATTTGGTGTTCGTTGTTGACAGTACTTTGGATGACAGAAAACCAAACGTATTGTTGGTTATTAATCCATCGGGCGACCGCAAATGGGATGATGTTTTGGTTAATGATTATGGTGTTGACCTGGAAACGGTGCGGCCCAAAAAGGACAATAAATATCAAAAACTGGATATTGAATACAGTGGTCTGTCGGAATATGACGATTTAATACATCAATATATATCAGGTGGTGATTTGTCGGGCGCACTGGCGGCATTGTCGGAATTTCGTGATGCATCTGTGCGGCGCGCGGCATCGGAACGCTTGGCGGCGGCGACGGAAACGGCGGACAAATCGCGCGATACAATCATAAAAACAAATCAGACCATTTCTGAATTACAAACGCGGATAAAAAAATTGCGTTCCAAATTGTCCCAGCAGAAAAAATCGGTGGGCAAAGAACCGACCAAGCAATCTGCGGCGAAAATTTTGCGGACGGAATCGCAAATTGATGCGACAAATGAAAAACTGCGTCGTGCGAAAAAGCGTCTGACCAACGCCCAACGCAGGTTGGTTGCCGCGGACGAAGATGCACAGGTCGCACGGACAATATTGGAACGGAACCCACAATCCGCCACCGCCGCGCCGCATCATGCCGCGCGTAAATCCGCCCTGCCGGCGGCGCGTCCGCCACACGATTTGGTGGCACGTGAAATTGCGCCTGTGCCCGCAAAAACAGAACCAGAATTTACAGAAATTATAACAGAACAACCAAAGGCAGAAGTTATGGCCGACGAAGAAGTAAAACCACTGTTTGACAAAGACCCGGAAATATTGGATGAAGAAATCGCTTTTAAACCGATTGAATTTGATGTACCCAATCCGTCGCCGACCCCAACAACAAATATTAATGATGTTGTTGCATCTGATGTGTTTGAACAGGCCACGCCATCACCGTTGTCTTTTACGCCGCCCGTATCTAATAATTCGTCGGCTGCAAATAAACCGATTGAGGTCAGACCAATTTCAGGTGTGCCAGACGCGCCCGCCCAGACCCAACCGGTTTTAGATACCATTACATCGGTTGAGGCACCAAATCCCGAAATTGTGGCAACACCGCAACCTGAATTCACATCGCAATCGCGCCCTGCACCGGTTATGCCAGATGTACCGGGGACGTCGTACAATGCAAATAATGCGGAACCTGAAATTTCGCCGGCGCCATTGTCATCGGATTTCAGACCGGTTTCACCAATCAGCGGTACAAGCGTATCTGCAACAGAACCGGCCCAGCGTAAACCGACACTGATATATTATATCATGTTGATATTATTAATCGTGTTATCAATATTCACATTGTGGTTATATCAGCGCAGTTCTGCGGATAATGTGCCCGACCTGACGACGGTGGCGTCAACTGAAAACGCCATGCCCACGGCGGTTGTGGCCACGGGTACTGATACGCCGTTTATTGCGCCGGTAAATGAAAATAATGCAGATGAAATAACGGAAACGGTTCAAATTATACCGCCAACCCCGATTTCGCAACCTGAACCCGTGGTGATGCCTGAACCGGAACCAGAACCTGTCCAGGTCAGTGCGCAGGTGGCTGAATCCGTGTCGGTTGTGGCGCCACAGCCTGTATCACAGCCTGAACCGGTGGTTGTCCCAGAACCCGAACCGGAACCTGTTGCAGTAATGGTGGAACCAGAACCGGTTGAATCACCATTTATTACCGCGCCCGAACCAGTTGCGACGCCGGCCGAACCGGTGGTGAATAAACCCGCATATAATGTATCACAGCAAGAAAATATGTTTGTTGCCGCACCTGATTATGAAACGGATGCCACGTATTATTCAGACACGCAATATGACGAACCGGCCGAAACCTGTGACGGTGGTGCGTTGCCAAATGCAAATGGATGTTGCCCTGGTGAAATATTTACCGATATGGAAGATGGCACATTTGCATGTTGTACATCAGACGGGGTTGAATGTTTCCCGCCAATGCAATAAAAAAATCCCCCGAATGGGGGATTTTTTAATGTGTAGTGTGTAGAGTGGAAAGTGTAATCAATTTGTTTATATCCTAACTTACAATTTTTACTCTACACTGTTCACACCATTTTTTCTCTCTTGTAATTTAATCCCAATCATTATATAATTCTTATGTCAATGGGTGTTCCATTGATGGGGTGTGGAAACCTCTGCGTAAGCGTCGGAATACAAACCTGCGGCGCGCAATTGGCGCCGGTTTTAATATTCAGACGAAAAACAAAACTCCTGATACCCATTGGGCCAGGAGGGCCGCGGAATATTTAATACGTGGCACAATTCTTACGATTGTTTCCAACCTCCTGACCACCAAGTTTTGGTGGTTTTTCATTGCGAAAAAACAGGAGATTGAACAAATGAAAGTATTAAAATTTTTAATTATGGTGGGAATGCTGATTTGCGTTGCCGAAAATAAATCCTATGCCATTGGCGCCATGGGCGACCCGTGCACAGACATGTGTAGTTGTTGCGCAATTATGATAGAAAATTTAGAATATTGGAACTCTGTGGAAAGTATTTCAGATGCCACCAGTACTGTTTACACTTTTGCATCGGCCTATCCTGATTACAGTTCAATGCATTTTTTTCAAGATATTGCCGCGGGATATGCTGATTCTTTGGGGACTGCGTACTATCTGGCACAAAATCAACTGTCTGCGTACCAGATTTGTGATTGGGGATCGGCCGGTGAAATATGCAGTGTGGGATGTGAATACCCAGGCGCCAGTTCCGAACAAGATTGCGCAGATGTATCAAAAATCTGGCAAGATACAGAACCGGGATATCAGGCCGCGCCCAACAGCGCATTTTTGTGCGACAGTTGTTATGAAACACCCCTTATGGATTACCGCTGTGCGACCGGATATTATGGCAGTTCATCCAATGGCACAACCGGATGTACACCGTGCCCCAGCGAAGATGGTGCGGCCGGAACATCTGCGGCTGGCAGTACGGCACGCACATCATGCTATATGCCGTCGGGAACACAGTTTTCCAACACCACAGGTTCGGGTCAATGGACCGGCAACAGTTATTATTGTAATTAAAGTGCCCACGTCGTCCGGCAATCCATAAATGTGTGTCGCTGGGCACTGCGTGCCTGCGCGTATCCTCGGTATTTATTCAAACTGCGCTGCGCTTGTTTTCATATACTCGGATTCATTGCGAGCGAACGCAGTGCAGCGTGGCAATCCATAAGTAAAGCGGCGAGTTTCATTAATCATCCGGATTGCCACGGTCGTTTCACTTCCTTGCAATGACGAAGATAAAAATCGTTGTCCATCCATAATGACAAATGGGACAAAGTGGCGCAGTTATATATCGCAAAAAAAATCCCCCAATGGGGGGATTTTTATAACTTTTCAATTACAACAATTGCGGCGGAATAATCGTCTTGGTCTGTAATTGATAAATGTACGTTGGCATTTGCGCCGGCACGTTCTTTTAATGCGGCCTTGGCACCACCGGCAATTAATAATTCCGGACGACCTGCATCGTCATGAATAACAGACACATCAGAAAAAGCAATATCATCACCAAATCCGGTGCCCAATGCCTTTAAACATGCCTCGCGCGCGGCCCAGAAATTGGCCAAATGTTTTTCTGCGTTTGCATTGTCTGCATCGGCATATTCCAATTCTTTTTTTGTAAAGATGCGTTGTTTTTTAAATGCAGACCAATCCAAAAATCGTCCACATTCCACCAAATCAATTCCAATACCAATTATCACGGATTTCCTCCTATTTGGTTTAACTTGATATCGGCATACTAATAACTTTTTTCCGATTCGTGCAAGCAGAAAATAAAGTATACAATTTTGTGCAGGAAAAAATTAATTCGTGAAATTGGGGTAAATAAAAACACCGGCCATTTGGCCGGTGAATATTTGAAATTATTCATGCGAAGATTTAGAATTATTATCGCCTTTCTTGCCGCCTTTTTTGTTGCTGTTCAGGCTGTTGCAATTTTTGCACTGGGATTTTTCATTTTTCTCCATTTCTCTTTCCTTTTGGTTGATTGTGTTTATTTTGTCCGGACAATTAAATGATATCTTACAGTTGATGTATATACAATATGCATGTATCCCTGAAATAAAAACGACGGCGTGGTGCCGTCAAAAAACAAAACCGCCGATGCGGCGGTTTAAATTTTGGTCGGGGCGACAGGAATCGAACCTGCGACCCCTTGCACCCCATGCAAGTACTCTACCAGGCTGAGCTACGCCCCGACATGGATGCTAATATAACTGATAAGATTCCAAAAAACAATTGTTTTTTTATTGGGCCGTTTCTGGACAATTACTTTGAATCATATCTGCAATTTGTTGGTCCATGGCAATTTGCCGCGCCGATGACAATGCGCATGGGTCGCAATCACGGCGAATTTGCCCCGGGCGGCATACAAATGTTATTTCATTACATGCGCCATGAATACGCGTCGTTATTTGTGCGTTGGCGTATTGTGTGGCCAAATCCAAATATTTCTGTGGAACAGAATCCGGGTTGTATGCCCATGTCTGGGATACGACATTCATTATATTTTGAACACATGGATCGGTATTCGTAATATGAACAACGTTTGTGGCGGGATTTTCAGATTTCATATTGCGGCCGGTATGAATTAATGTCCATGCAACAATTCCGATGCATAAAACCACCACCAAAAACAGTAATATATATTGCGCAATTGAAAAAGAATTTGTATCCCTGGACATTATTTCCCCCCCGATTTAAATTTACCGCAAAATATTATTATTCAGATGCATTTTATCACAGAATTTGGCGATAAAATACGAATTTTTATTCCTGGAAATGTTTGCATTTTTGTTTTTTGTGGGTTAAAATAACCCGTCATTAAATTTCATCATAAACACAAGGAGAATGGACATGTTTACCACAGAAAAATTAAAGACATTCTCTTGGGTGAATGTCGGAAACCCCGATCACGCGGATTTTGAAAAACTGCAAACAGAATACAAAATTGACGAAGATACCATTTCTGATATTTTGGACCCAGATGAACAGCCCAGATTTGAAGTAGAAGACGATTACAAGGTTATAATCGTTCGTTTTCCCATTATTAATCGTGAAACTGACACATTGTGGCATACGGAACCACTGTCCATTATTTACACATCGTCGCGCGTTATTACCGTTTGTCGTAAACGCTGTGATTTGTTGGACAAAATTAAAAAAGATGAAAAAACATCGCGAGAAGAATTTATTTTAAATATTATTTATTATATTGCGGAATCTTATTTACGGTTTTTAAAGGAATTAAATAAACGCGTTTTGGAATCTAAAAAGGCCCTGCAAGAACGCATTCGTAAACAAGAACTGATGGCATTGTTAGAGGTTGAAAACAGTTATACCCTGTATATGGCGGGTTTAAAGGGCAATGTTGCGGTGCTGGATAAATTGGAAAAAGTTCGTGGTTTTGTAAAAACCGAAGAAACACGCGAACTGGCCGAAGATGCGCGCATTGAACTGGCCCAGGGGATGGAGGTTGTTACGTCATACAGCAAAATGCTGAAATCAATCAAGGAAACATTTGAAAGTGTCATTAATATGGATTCCAATACATACATTAATCGGTTAACCATGTGGAATATTATATTGGTTGTACCGACCGTGATAGTTGGGTATTACGGAATGAATATGAAATTGCCATTTGCGGACAATGATATGGCGGCCATGGCAATATTTGTTTTAATAATGGTTTTATTATTGGGATTCGCAATGTTCAGCACACTGCGCCGGCGAATTATTTAAAATATCCCAATCGTTTTTTATGGTGTGTAAAAACAATCTTCATCAAATTGGAATGTTCCGTTGTCATCGGTAAAACTTAACTGGATTGACAGAAAACATTGTGATAATCCGGTGGCACCGGATGTTTCGGTTGTGCCGGCAACACCGTAATGTTCGGGACATGGCATGCAATCCATACGGTTTTTATAATATCCCTGTTTGCATGAAAAAACATCTGCGGTTAATGAATAAAGTTCCATATAATCAGGATAAATTTGCGTACAAGCAAACGTATATTCACTGCACATTTTTATCGGTGTCAAACCGTCAGAACATTCGCCTTGGCCGGGCATGCATTCACCACCATGGGCGCAATATGTTCCATGTGGTGTTTGCATATCGCCGTTATCGTCGTATTCTATTATTAAATCCGTACCACAGACGGATTCGCCTGGATTAATTGTATACAGACAATATATTTCATCATCTGTGGTTATAAAACATGGTTCATATACATTTCCGGCGATGGTTATTCTGGCCTGGCGAAAACCAAATGCCAATGCGTTTACGGTGTATGTTAATGCGAACATGACAATTAAAACAATTTTCATTCTTACCCCCATTAGTTTTTAATGAAAAACCGCCAAGAAATTGGCGGTCGGGGAGTTAAGAAAATCATGTACAAGAATGATCCCTGTGGTTTTTACGCGGAACCCGCGCTGTTATATAACCACAGGCCCCCCGGCCTTTTATGGTCAGGGCATATAACAAATGGCGCAAATGCGCCGCTGTTATGCGGATGCTAATGCGGTGTTTCCGCATCACTTGTACGTGGGTTTTCTTACGACCCCGAACCCAATATCCCTTTGGATTCATATGGTATTATACCGTTTTTGGTGAAAATCACAATATAAAAATATCCCCCATGCGGGGGATGTTTTTATTTCTGCAATGCGGCGACGATTTCGGCAAAGTTATCATTTTCCTCGCCATGTGCATCAATGTCTGAAAAACGTATTCCCGGTGCGGTGCGCAACCATTCAATGGCCGGAATCGTAATTTTCCAGAATGTATCCAGGCGCCGCCGAATGACATCGGGGTTGGCGTCGTCTTTGCGCCCCACACCTTCGCGGATGCGTTTGTTAATGCGTGCAATCATTATATCTTCGGGGACATCCAGGTATAAAACATGAATATTATATTTGTCGGCATAATTTTTCACCAACCATTTTGCCTGGGACAGATTACGTGGAAAACCGTCCAGAATAATATCGCGGTCGTCGGTGATTTTTTCCTGCATTAAACGGAATAATTTTTCATCAGACACCAATTCGCCGCGGGCAATTGCCTGGGAAATTTCGGATTCCGGTGGTAATGCGCGCAAAATGGCCCCCGTTTCAATATAGTTAAAATCATGATGCCGGCACAACATTTTTGAAAATGTACCCTTGCCTACGCCCTGGCCGCCCATCATAACAATAATATTTTTTTTCATGATACCAATGTCCTTTGTGGGATATTTTATCATAAAAAAAAGAATCCGACAAGTTGCCGGATTCTTTTCCAATGGTTTGAAAATACCAAGAATTATTTCTTGCTGTTTTCAATTGCGGCGCCCAAGATATCGCCCAAAACAGAACCGCTGTCGGCCTGGTTGGCGTATTCTTTGACTGCCTGTTTTTCCAGTGTTACCTGCAAAGCACGGATGGACAGTTTAACAGTGTTGTCTTCAACGGAAACAACGGATGCTTCAACTGTATCACCAATTTTGAATTTGCTGGTATCCTGTTCTGCTTTTTCGCGGGACAGGTCTGTGCGACGGATAATGCCACGTGCATCGCCCGGCAACGCAACGACCAATTCGTCCGGTGTGATTTCAGAAACAGTTCCGCAAACAATTGCGCCTTTTTTTACAGAAACATTGTTGCTGTCTGCACTTTCGGTCAATTGTTTGATGCCCAGTGTAACGCGTTCTTTTTCTGGGTTAATATCCAGAATTTTTGCTGTTACTTCCTGGCCACGAACGAATTTCTTTAATTCTTCTTCGTCCAGTTTGTTCCAAGACAAATCGGAAATGTGAACCATACCATCCAATTCAGGTGTCAATGCAACGAACAAACCGAATTCAGTTGTGTTCTTGATTGGACCTGTTACAACGTCGCCGACATTGTGTGTTTCGGCAAACTGTTTCCATGGATTTGGTTGCAGTTGTTTGTATCCCAGGGATATACGACGTTTTTCTTGGTCAATGCCCAATACGACAACGTTAACATCCTGGCCGCTTTGCAAAACTTTGCTGGGGTGGATGTTTTTGTTTGTCCATGACAGTTCAGACATGTGAACCAGACCTTCGATATTATTGCCCAGGTCAATGAATGCACCGTAATCTGTCAAAGAAGATACTTTGCCCGATACTGTGTCGCCAACATTGAATGCACGCGATGCGGTATCCCATGGGTCTTCTTCCAATTGTTTCGCACCCAACGAAATACGATGGGATTCTGGATCAAATTGAATAACTTTGACACGGATTTTCTGGCCAACATGAACCAATTCACGTGGGTGATTAACACGTTTCCAAGACAAATCTGTTACGTGCAGCAAACCGTCAATTCCGCCCAAATCAACAAACACACCGTAATCGGTGATGTTTTTGACTGTACCTTCAATAACGGCACCCAGTGTGATGTTTTTCATCGCTTCTTTCTGGGCTGCGGCAATGGAATCAGACTGAATTGCGCGACGGGATACAATTGCGTTTGTGCGCAATGCGTCCATTTTCAATACGCGGAATTTGTCTTTCAAACCAATCAGCGATTTTGCATCGCGAACCGGTTTGTGATCAACCTGGGATGACGGCATAAATGCAAATACGCCGTTGATATCAACGGTATAACCACCGCGAACGACGTCAATAATTGTACCTTCTGGATCAATGCCTTCGGCAACGGTCTTTTCCAGGTCTTTCCATGCCTTTTCTGCGCGTGCCTTGGTATAAGACAACACGGCGGTTCCTTCGCGGGATTCATAACGTTCAACAAAAACGTCAATGATGTCGCCAACAGACGGAACGGATGCGCCGAATTCTTTTAATGGAACGCGGCCTTCGGATTTCAGGCCCACGTCAACCATCGCGAAATCGCCGCGAATATCTTTGACAGTACCCTTGGTTGCATAACCCTGCAAAGTTTCCTGTGTGCCATAGTTTTGGTCAAACATCTGGACAAAGTCTTCGCCGGATAATGGATTAAATAAATCTTTGGATAAATCTTTCATAAGAATTTTTCATACAAAGTTTGCCACCCTTCGCCGAGCCTCTGATAGCACAGCCATCTAAAATCTCTCTGGGGGTCTTGTGGGGTTAATCGGATTGATTTCGCGCCCACCCGCAAAATCAGACGAATTATATGTGAAAAATTTTGAAAAAGCAAGGATTTATTGACTTTGCGTAAATGTTTAGTACCATAATGGTATGTCAAATTATTATACCATTAAATACCCAATGCAATATCCGTTCCGTGAAGACGACGGGACGCCCATGTTGATGTGCACAATTCCCCTGCATAGCCAGGTGAAAATGTATGCCGCGCGCATGGGCTGTGAACCCCGGTCGTATTTTGATTGTGGTGCGGCGATTGGATATATGGTCGCAATGGCGGATATGATGGGGCTGGATGCGCACGGCATTGATGTGCGGCGATATAATCCAATTCATCCTTTGGCGAATATAACTGAACCGTATTTTAAAAATGGGCGTATAAAAATCCAGTCTATTTTGGATGCCGCCCCCATTCGGGCAGACTTGGCATACTGTAATGGAACGCTGACGTATATGAACCAGGCGACCCTGCCGTTGGCATTGGAAAAGTTCAAAAATGTTGGGATGCTGATTGCAATACATAATACAACCGAAGATATTGCCGCGGCCCAGCGTTTGGGCGACCCAATTGTGCATCGTGAACCACGTCTTATAAAATCAACCGCATGGTGGATGGACGCGTTCAATAAAAACGGTTTTAATGCAGATTATGATTCCAAATACCAATGCTTTTGCGTACAGCCAAAACGCGGACAATCGCGATAAAAAATCCGCAAAATGCGGATTTTTTTATTTTGTGTTCTGAAACGATTTTAACATTCTGTCCAATTGATACGAAGACATTAATTTAAACGCATGTATTGGTATCCCCGATGCAATGGAATTATGGTATGTGTACATAACCTCGGACATGAATAATTTTTTGGGATTAATGATATTGCCTGCGGGGTCAATTATGTCGTATGCCTGGTCTTGGTTGAAAGATGTTGCCAAATCCATAACCAGGCCCGGATGAATGCCACCGGCTGGAATAATGCATGAATCCGGATTGTATGGCAGATTATATTTTTTGTGAACTGCCATATATCCCGGCAAATGATGAAATGCCAGCCCCATGTTTTTTGAATATTCCATATGGGTTCCGGAAAAAACGTAATCCTGGGCGGCCAGCGAAGACGCGTTAATTAATTTATCATTTTTATTATAAAAATACGGATTTAGTTTTTGCAGACATTGTGCGCGCAACATAAATATTGGTGATAATTTTGTTTCCATTACGATACCCTTTGATGAAAGCCGAATTATCTTACCGCGCCCAGCCCACATGTCAATAAAAAAACCGCGCAATGCGCGGTTGTGTGTCGTTTTTTATCGTGCGATTATGCGCGCACGGTCGCCGTAATCGGCGTCCAGGACATAAACCTGCTGGCCGACGGTGAATTTTACATCTGTGCCTTGGGTCAGGGTTATTGCCTTGCCGGAATCCAATTTTACGATATATTCATAACCGTTTTGGGTGGACAGGCCTTCTTGAGTTTTTGCGCCCAGATAACTGCCCAGTACCGCACCACCAACGGCGCCGATAACATTTACGGCCGAATTTCCGCCAATCATGCTGCCTGCGGCACCGCCGGCAACGCCGCCGGCCAATGTGCCCATGCCGCCGTTTTCAGTTGCGATTTTTACTGGGCGAACATTGATAACAACACCCTCTTGTACGGTATTAATTTTTCCCGCGGCGGATGTTTCATAACGCCCGGTGTCCAGGTTTGCAGCACACGCCGTTAAAATAACTGTCAGACAAATAACAAAAAACTTCTTCATCGTTTCTCCTTTGGATGATTTTCAGTATAGGCCCAATCATTTATATTTGCAAGTCATGCCCCCAGGATTTTTTATATTGTTTTTACCCGCCATGTGTTATATAATAAACCTTGAATTCAAAGGGATATTGAATTCGGGGCCTTCAAAAAGCCTACACAAAAGCGGTATGTCTGTACATACTGTAATCCGCAGAGTACAATTTGCGGCGCATTCGCGCCTTTTATTGTACAACCCCGACCCCGGTCGGGGAGCTGTTGGTTATACCACAGGATACTTATTTATATCCAAAGACCAACAGGGTCATTCTTTTGTGTGATTTTTTGAACTCCCCGACCGCCAAATTCCTTTGGCGGATTTTTTATTCCATTTGGCATCAGCAATGTGGATTTAACCCAGGGGGAGTTTTATGAAAAAATATTGTTTATTGTGTATGGCTGTATTTATGGCAATGACACCATTAACGGCGTTTGCCGGACGTGGGGACGAAAGTGAATGTGAAAATGAAGATGAATACGAGGTAAATCCCGAAGATTTGGAATTCTGTGCCACACATAACACGATACGCGATGGATGTGATATTATATATTCATGCAAATCATGCATATCTGGGTATGTCCTGGTCAGTAATGATACATATAATACGTGTGAACCAATGTGCAGCACATCCACAAATTGCATCAGCGATACGACATGGACGAATGTCGCCACGGGGTACCAGCGTAAAATAAATCGCAATTGTTCGGACAGTACAACATGCACCGAAACAGTCGTTTACCGATGCGCGACCGGATATTATGGCAGTTCATCAAATGGCACATCAGGTTGTACCCGTTGCCCCAGCGAAGATGGTGCGACCGGAACATCCGCCGCGGGCAGTACGGCACGCACATCGTGCTATATACCGTCGGGAACAAAATTTTCCAATAATACTGGTTCGGGTCAATGGGCCGGCAACAGTTATTATTGTAATTAAAGAGAATTTGTCATTGCGAGGAATCCGGCGCACCTGCGACGGATAACGTGGCAATCCATAGGTAAAGCGATACGGTTCATCAATTAACTGGATTGCTTCACTGCGTTCGCAATGACAAAGTGGACATACCGCTGTCCCCGCAATGAATTAGAATATATGAAAACAAGCGCAGCGCACTTTGAATAAATACTGAGGATACGCGCAGGCACGCAATGCCCAGCGACACATATTTATGGATTGCCACATATATATCGCAAAAAATCCCGCCATTTGGCGGGATTTTTTGTTCGTTGTATGATTAACGCACTTCGGCCTGTTGGAATAATTCTTCCGGTTTTACAGACTTTTCTTTGGTTTTGACATGCGTCAACATGGCATCCAATGCTTTGCGTTCAAAAATCATTCCGCGCAACATTGCCAATGCATTTTGATTCTTGTTATAGAATTCAAATACCTGTTGCGGATCCGGATAACGTGCGGCCTCGGCCCAGACGGCCTGTTGCAGGTCTTCACGCGAAACCTCTACTTTGTTCTGGGTGCCCCATTCGGCCAAAATCAGACCCAATTTAACGCGGCGTTCTGCTTCCTTGCGTTCTTTTTTGTCGTCCCATTTATGATCATCAGATTTGCAATGGTCGTCGCAATTTGCATGCATGCGGTCGTGTTCAGATTTTGCCATATTTAATTCTTGGTCAACCAAGACATCGGGCAATTCCAATTTTACTTTGTCGGCCAACACATCCAACAATTCGTTGCGCATTTCGCGTTGGGACGCTTCGTCATATTGTTCATTCAGAATTTTGCGAACGTGTTCACGCAGTTTTTCAACGGTTTCCTGGCCCACTGTTTTTGCCAATTCGTCGTTTAATTCCGGCAAAACATGTTTGCGAACTTCGTGAACTTTCACCGCAAAGCGTGCATCTTTGCCGGCCAGATTGGCGGCATGATATTCCGCTGGGAATTTAACATTTACGTCAAATTCGTCGCCTGCTTTGTGGCCAATAACCTGTTCTTCAAATCCCGGGATAAACGCGCCGGAACCCAAAATCAGGTGATGTTTTTCCGCCGCGCCGCCTTCAAATTTTTCGTCCCCGATAAATCCGGTGAAATCAATTACGGCAACGTCGCCATTTTCAGCCTTGTACTTTTCGTCTTGTTTTTCGGCAATGCTGCGGCTTTTGCGCAGGTTGGCGATGGATTTTTCAACCTCAGATTCATCCAGTTTTGCCGTTTTTTTGGTAATTGTGATTTTTCCTAAATCAATTTCAGGCAATGTCGGCAAAATATCAAATTCCAATTTGTATTCTGCATCTTGGCCAATTTGCCATCCGTCCAGGTCCGCCTTGGGCGCGCCAGCCAAGCGAATTTTTTTATCTGTAATAAATTCGTTTAAATCTTTGTTCATCAATTTATCAATTGCTTCGCCATATGCAGATGCGTTAAATTTCTGGCGCAAAACAGACAATGGTATATGGCCCGGACGAAATCCTGGCATTTTTGCGGTTTTGCCGTATTCCAGCAAGACTTCATCAGCCGCCGCCTGTAAATCAGCCGCGGAAATAACGCCTTCTACTGAATAATGCAAATCTTTGATTTTTTCTTTTTTAAACATAGTTTTCCCCTAAAAATGAATGAATTGCCCGGTGATTATACACAGTTTTTTTATAAACGCAATATCAAAAGTTATCAAATATTTTTGACAAAACAATAGTTTAGTGATATTTTGTTTTTTGAAGTAGAAAAAAAGGAAATCAATGAAAAACAATCGTAAAATGTTAAGCGATATAAAATGCATGGCTGTTGGTGTATTCACAGACCCTGTGTTCTTTATGGTGGCAATTTTGGGCGGGCTTAATTCTGTCGCGATATATGAACTGTATAATGTTTTACGCGATGGTAAACAGACTGAAAACAAACTGATAATTCGTGGTGATTGCGAACATAAAATCAATCCAGGTGAAAAATCAGGCGAAAAATTACGTATTCAGGGTGATTGTGCTCGACCGGTATATAAATCCGCACCTGTTTCGCAGCATGCCGATACACAAAATTGGCAACCTGCGAATTGGACATATGATGATTTCGTGCGCAAATATAATCAGGAAAATATGATGCGCGGTTCATTATTGACATCTGGTGTGCATGTCCGCTAGGGCCAGGACCGCGTTCATTTGTGTTTTTAATTTGCAACACCTGATGAATATATGAAAAATCCCGCCAAATGGCGGGATTTTTTTTGTTTGTTCGGTAATCGTTTAACGTTTGCTGAACTGTGTTGAACGACGTGCCTTGCGGAAACCATAGTGTTTGCGTTCTACAACACGGCTGTCGCGTGTCAAGAATCCTGCGGCCTTTAATGCGGCGCGCAATTCTGGTTCTGCTTTTTCCAATGCCTTGGAAATACCGTGTTTTACCGCGCCGGCCTGACCTGACAAACCGCCACCCATAACCATGGCATATACGTCATATGCGCCTTCGCGTTTTGCAACACCAAATGGTTGTGCAATAATCATTTGCAATACCGGACGACGGAAATATTCAGCCATCGGTGTATCGTTAACGATGATTGCGCCCTTGCCCGGTTTCAAATAAACGCGTGCAACGGAATCTTTACGTTTGCCGGTTGCATATGTTGCATCTGACAATTTGGCTTTGCTGACCGGTGCCTTTTTCGCAGCGGATTTTGCAGGGGCCGCTTTTTTAGTTGTTTTTGCTGCGGTTGCAGTTTTTTTCGCTTCTGTCATTATTCGCCCCTTTTATTTTTACGGTTCAAACCTGCGAAATCAATAACGATTGGTTTCTGCGCTTCGTGTTTGTGATCGGCGCCTGCATAAACATGCAGTTTTGTCAAACGCTGGTTCGCCAAAGCAACGGCTGTGCGGCGACCCATCATGCGTTTCACGGCGTTAAACACCAATTTTTCTGGTTTTTCACTGCGCATCTGGCCCAGTGTGCGTTCTTTGATGCTGCCGGTCCACAGGGAATGCCAAAAGAATTTTGTTTTGTCGGCTTTTTTACCAGACAATGCAACCTTGTCCGCATTAATAATGATAACATGATCACCGCAATCCATGTTCGGTGTCCATGTTGGCTTGTGCTTGCCACGCAGGATGTTTGCAGTATATGCCGCCAAACGTCCCAGCGTACAATCAGTTGCGTCAATCAGATACCATTTGGCATCTAATTCGCACTTTTTTAACGATTTTGTCGCTGCCATTGTTGTTTTACCTTTGGTTTGTAAATTAAAACGTGCACATTATGTCTGAATGACCCGGAAAAGTCAAGAAAAATCGGTACGGTATTACTGTACCGTACCGAAGTGAGGGTTTCAGTTTGCGGTCTTTACATTTCACTGGGGATTTTCAGACCCATTAAATCAATTGTTTTTGCCAACGTGTCGCGCGCCATTTTTGCAATGTGCAATCTGGCACCACGTGTTTTTGCGTCCACATCATCACGCAGTATTGGGCAATTGTGATAAAAAGTATTGGTTAATTGACACAAATCATATGCATAATTTGCAATCATGTCCGTTGCCCGATTATCAAACGCCGCGTACAACGTGCGTTCAAAATCCAATATTTGAATCAACAGATTGCGTTCATCTGCGCACATATTGTGATACTCGGCATCATCTATTGCACCGGCCCGTTTTAAAACACTGTTCAGGCGTACGGCGGTGTACAGAATGTACGGACCTGTGCGTCCTTCAAAACTGGTGATTTGGTTCGGGTCAAACATATAATCCGATCGCACATCGTGCAACAGGTCATTAAACTTAATCGCCGCCAGTGCAATCGCGGATATTGTATCAGAATCTAAATTCTTTCCAGATTCCCCAACACGTGTCGCAACCGCAGAATTTACGATGTCAATTATATCGTCCAGTCCCGCTGCGTTTCCATCGCGGGTTTTGAACGGACGGCCATCCATGCCATTGATTGTGCCGTATCCGATGTGTTCAAAATTTTCATATGGGAATATGCCCGACATATCTGCGGCGCGGAACAATTGTTCAAAATGCAGGCTTTGGCGCAAATCCGTAAAATAGATAATTTTATCTGGATTGTCTTTTTGTTTGCGGCAATAAACGGCGGCCAAATCGGTTGAATCATATGTATCTGCGCCGCGCGAATCCAGCCACATGTACGGCGGCATCGGTGCGTTGTCAGATTCTTTTTTGACAACGATTATTTGTGCCCCGTCGCTTTCTTGAATCAAATTTTTTGCGCGCAGAATTTTTTCAACATCGTCCAAATACTGTGCCGCATTGCGTTCCCCCAGGTCATAGTCAAACGGCAGTATGTTCAGACGATTTACAGTGTCGTTCATCATGTTTAACGAAATTGCCAAGAATTTTTCATATAACGCAAAATATCCCGCATGTCCGTTTTGGAATTTGGCCTTGATTTCTTGGGCGTGGGCCTGGAATTCCGGATTTTCCTTGGCATACTGGCTGGCGGTGGGATAATATGTGTTTAATTCCGCCGGATTAATTTCAAAATCCACGGTCGTCGCGGGGTTAAAGTCATTCTGAAAATATGGCAATTCGGGATGCAACCGTTCAATCCATGCAATAATCAGCGCCATTGGTTTGCCCCAATCGCCCATGTGATTCCACGAATATGTTTTATGCCCCAAGAATTTGGCAATGCGGTTAAATGTGTCGCCCACAATTGATGTACGCAGATGACCGATATGCAGTGATTTGGCAACGTTGTATGCGCCATAGTCCAAATCAATCACCATCGGGTTTTCGCACGGGGTGATATTGGTCGCGTTTTGCGCAGAATCCCAAATAAATTCATCTTTTAATTTAATATTGATAAATCCCGGCCCCGCAATTGATGCATCTGCGACGAAATCCAGTTCCGTCAGTTTTGGTAAAATTTCTGTTGCCAATTCACGTGGGTTTTTGCCTGCGGATTTGGCCATAACCATTGCGGCGTTGGTGGAAAAATCCCCAAATTCACGGTTGCGTGGCACTTCTAACTTGGCGGCAAAGCCCAATTTATCGTTAATCGCATCAGATACGTATTTAAACAAATTCATTTTTTAATTCCCACATAATTAAATTGGTAATACAACGCGTACACGCAGGCCGCCCAGTTCACTGTTTTCCAAAAACATTTGGCCGCCATGATTTTCAATCGCCGTTTGTGCAATTGACAGACCCAACCCTGTTCCACCGGTGTTTGCCGCGCGTGATTCATCCAAACGGACAAACGGACGCAGTGCATCGCGTTTGCGATCATCTGGGATGCCGGGACCATCGTCTTCAATAATTATCTCAACCTGGTCCGCAGTGTCGCGTTCCGTGATTTTGATTGTTTTTTTCGCATAACGGGCGGCATTTTCAATAATATTACCAAACGCGCGTGCCAATGCCATTGGTCGGGCATAGAACTGTGCCGGTTCATCTGGAAAATCGGTGATAATCTGTTTGTCCGGTGCTGCATCGCGTGAAATGCGAATTAACATTGCCGGTAATTCGGTCGCCTGTTCTATTTCAGGCATTTCGCCACGGGCAAACGATAAATATCCATTTACCATTTCTGTCATACGGTCAATGTCGTGTATTAATTCATCTGGGGTTGCGCCGCCTGTTTCCACGGCCAAACGCATGCGTGTCAAAGGCGCCTTTAAATCATGGCTGACCGCGTTCAGCATGTCTGTGCGCGTGCGATTATAACGATCCAACCGTTCTTTCATTGTAATCATCGCAGTGGCCGCTTCGCGTATTTCTTTGGACCCGGTTGGTTGAAATCCCGGTGCATCCAGACCACGGCCGAAACGGCCGGCGGCCCGTGCAATGCGACGTATGCTGCGCGTGTGCATTATAATAAATGGCGCAATTAAAACAGATACGATTAATATTGACCCCAACAACCATATCAAGAATACTTCGGTACTGGTGGAATAAATACGATACAAAGATGTTCCAAATGTGGCAATTTGACCGTCGCTGGTTGGGACGTCAATAAAGACCAACCGTTTGCCTTTGTCAATATAAATCGCGGCCGGGCGACGCAAACGATTGGATAATTCGGTGGCCAACATACCTGCCTCGCGCGAGTCGTTGTCGTTATGTTTTGGGCGATTTAATTTAGAATGAACGGATACATTAATGCCGATGTCGCGTGCCATTGATTTGACCGCATTGTCTTCGCCGGTGTCCATAAAGTTTACCATTGTGGCGATTTCGCCGGCCAAACTGCGTGCCAAAGTGCCATGAACACGTGTCCAGTGGTTGCCAAAGAATGCATTCGCCACGATTACCTGGGCGATAATCAAAGGAATCAGAACCATTAATATTGTACGCCATAAGAAACTGCGCGGAATTAATCTCATACTATTCACCGTTTTTGTTATCAATCGGGGTTTGTTTAGATACCAATTTATATCCCCGGCCCCGAATTGTAATAATATCTGTGTTTGATAATACTATATTTAATTTGTTGCGCAAGCGTTTTGCAACCATGGGTGATGCAGGCGAAATATTTCCAACCGGTGTTATCAGGTTTTGCAATAATTTCTTTTCTTCGCCCGATAATGCCAAAACATGCGGTGTGTCGGATGAATCTTGGATAAAAAATTCATCGTCCACAAACATCAACCCGTCTGGCAGTCGTCCAGTATCTGATTCAGAATGTTTTTTTATAATATTGTTTAACCGCAATACCAATTCACGCAATTGGAATGGTTTGGCCAGATAATCGTCCGCCCCGCCCGCCAGGCCGTCAATGGCATTTTCCGGACCCGTCATCGCGGTCAGCATTATAACCGGTGTTTGATTCCCGCCTGCGCGCAGATTTTTCATAAATGTTAAACCATCCATTCCCGTCATCATACGGTCCAGGACGATTGCATCAACACGTAATCGGGCCAGTATTTCACCGCCCTGTTCGGCAGAATCAGCATTCAGAACATTAAAATTATTGGATTGCAAACCGCGCGTCAATGTCCGGCGCAGCATATCATCATCGTCAATAATCAAAACGGTCTTGTTCATTTAACCACATAGGCATTTATTTTTTTAATGGTTCAACCGCGTATTCACCCGGCTGGATTGTGCGCATTCTGTTATTTGGGCCAACCATGTCTTCTTCTATGTCAATGGTTGCGCGGAACTGCATGCCACCCGTGGTGAATTCTGTTTTGAACAATGCATATCCGGTTCCGCCGCCGGTGGTTGGACCCTGCATCCCCAATGAATAATATCCACCCAAAATTCCATAATCCAGGTCAATGTAATCAATGCTGACCAACAATGAAACATTGCTGAGCCCATCACTGGTCATGTTGCATGTAAATTCACGATTGGACAAAGTGGCCTGGGAATTAATCGGAACCATGATATCCATTACGGTTGGTTCGCAATTACGTGCGATACCGTTAACCAAGAATTCATATGTCATTCCAACGGTTGCCTTGGACAGGCCGGTGGAAACATTTACCTGGGAGATTGTGGCTTTGGGTATTTTAACCAGCGCATTTGCAATACCACTGCGCACCGGGAAAGAAATTCCAGATTGCAGACAATCACGCGAAAACGGGTCGGCTTCGCATATATACAGGCGTGAATGCGCGTTCATCATAAACATGTTTGCTAAACTGTTGAACAAGAACGTTCTGGTGATTTTATCATTCAGGCGGGTGCAACCGAAATTACGGCAAACAATCATCGGGCGGTCGGCAAAAATAACACCGGGATGCAGTTGTGTTTCCAATTCGCGGGCCTGGATAATATTTTCATCGTAATCCAAACTGTCGGCGCGTTCCATAAATTCAGTTTCCGGAATAAAGTTTGGATCGTCCGGGTATGCGTAATAAGACTGAACCGGCGTTTCAGTATATACCGTTTGAAAGTTATCATACACGATATCTGTTGTGGTTGCCGCATGCGCCATTGGCGCGCATAAAACCACAAAAATTGCCGTTAAAAGTAATCTAGCCATATTAATGCCCTTCTTCTTATTGATAAATCTTAAAACATTTACAAGGTTTGTGTCAAAGCAAAAAATATTTTTATTGAAAATCCATTGTTGTTTGTTCTAAGTTAACAATAATATGAATTAAGAAAGGTGGAAAAATGGTTGATATTATTATAACAGGTGAATCTGGAAAACTGCACGCCGTTTATCACAAGGCCGCAACGCCCGCCGCGCCATTGGCGGTAATATTGTCCGGAAATCCACGACAAAAGTATCATATGAATGACCGTGTGTCGTATGCGATGTTTCGCGCGTTTATGGACGTTGGTTTTTCTGTGCTGCGGTTTAATTATCGCGGTGTCAATGATTCCGAGGGCGCCATTGGAACAACCGCGGACAACATGTTAGACATCGCGACCGTGATTGATTGGATTCAAAATCATAATGAAGACAGTGATAAAATATGGTTGGCGGGCCATCAATTGGGTGCATGGTACGTTTTACAGGCCATGATGCGCCGGCCCGAGGTTTCAGGATTCGCATTGGTGTCGCCGGACCCGTCTGTATCTGATTTCGCATTTTTATCCCCACGCCCGAACCGCGGATTGTTATTACAGGGCGCAATGGAATCCGATGATGCCAAGGCATTTGCAACCCATTTGACCCAGGTGTTAAAAAAACAGGCACAAATTGATTTGGAAACAATCCGTGTTAAAAATGCTGATTGCAATTACAGCACCCCGCCCGACCTGCGTCAGATGTATAATGATTTAAAGGCCTATGTTGGTCGCGAAAACGCCGAAGACAAGTTGTTATAAGATGCAAACAAATGACAGATTTTTAGATCCGAATATTCCAGATGACATGGCGGCGTCCATTCGCCCGCGTGTCTTGGGCGATTTTATTGGTCATGACGCGTTAAAGCAAAACCTGTCCGTGTTTATTTCCGGCGCCAAAAGCCGGGCCGAGGCGATGGATCATGTCCTGTTATATGGGCCGCCGGGGTTGGGTAAAACGACATTGGCACATATTGTTGCAAACGAACTGGGAACGAATTTCCGCGCAACGGCGGCGCCAATGTTGACCAAGCAAGGCGACCTGGCCGCGATTTTAACCGCACTGGAACCAATGGATGTGTTGTTTATTGATGAAATTCATCGTCTGCCCACCGCCATAGAAGAAGTTCTGTATTCCGCCATGGAAGACTTTAAATTGGACATTATGCTGGGCGAAGGCCCCAGTGCGAAAAGTGTTCGCATTGACCTGCCCCCGTTTACATTGGTGGGTGCAACGACGCGTACGGGTTTGTTGTCAAATCCATTGCGCGACAGATTTGGTATTGATTTGCGTTTAACATTTTATTCGCCCGCGGATTTGGCAAAAATTATAATACGCAGTGCGAATATTTTGGGCATGAACATTGATATGGATGCGGCATTGATTTTGGCGCACAGTGCCCGCGGCACACCACGTATTGCCAATCGTTTGTTAAAACGTGCACGCGATTTTGCCGGTGCAGTTGGTACGAAAAATATAACGCCGGACACAATTAAAACAACTTTGTTTCAATTGCATATTGACGGATGTGGTTTAGACGAAATTGACCGTGAATATATGACCACGATTGTGCGGCATTACGCGGGTGGACCGGTTGGAATTGAAAACCTGGCCGCTGCATTGTCCGAACCAGTGGACACGATTGAAGATGTTATTGAACCATACCTGATGCAGTTGGGATTTGTCCAACGTACACCCCGCGGCCGCGTTATTACCGACGCCGGATATCAACATTTGGGGTTGGAAAAATGACGGACTTGCTGACCTTTTTTCAGACGGCGGAAAAACTGCATTCGGAACTTCGCACAACACAATTGTCCAACGGGGAAAAAGAATCCGTTTCTTCGCATACGTGGATGATGAGTTTGATGGCGATTGTGTTCGCGCCACTGTTGCGTGTATCGGTAAATATGGAACGCGTTTTAAAACTGTGTACGGTGCATGATTTGGCGGAATCAATTGTGCACGATATTCCCCTGCACGAACAGGTAAAAAACAGCGATATTTGTAAAACAAAATGCGAATGTGAATTGGCTGCAACCAAAAAAATCAGTGGCTGGGCAGAAAATGCAGAATTGTTGGCGCTGTGGAATGAATATGAGGCGCGCCAAACCCCAGAGTCCAGGTTTGTTAAGCAACTGGACTTGCTGGATGTTGATTTACAGATGATGTGCAGTCGTACGTTGGATTATGTTGGTGAATATGATGACGGGATATATTGGAAAATGTATTTTTCAGAAAAACGCGCCATGCCGTTTGCGGACGAACCTGTGTTGATGAAATTCTTTTTGGCAATTCGTGCCAAAATTGAATCCAGAATGCGCACGGAATTAAAAATTAATCCTGATATTTACAAGAATTGAAAATGAAAACGTATAAATTTCCTTTTGCGATTGCATATGCCGATACGGATGCGGGTGGTATCGTTTATCACGGCCGATATATTGAAATTGCAGAACGCGCGCGTATGGATATGTTGCGCGGCATAGAATTCCCGAACGGCGACGTCGGTTTTGTTATACGGGAATTAAAAATAAAATATCTGCGGCCATTGCGCCTGGGCGACATGTTTTTCGTGGAAACACAAATAACAAAACTGGGGGCTGCATCATTATCAGTGGAACAAAAATTCGTGAAAGACGGTGAAATTTATGCTATACTGACAGGAACCGCGGCCTATATCAATTCTGATATGCGGCCCGTCAGAATCCCGGCCGGTGTTGCCACGCGTTTGACGGAATAAAAATTTAAAAGGGGAATAAAATTATGACAAATAACTTTTCGCTGTTGAATTTATTTACAGGCGACATCATGACATTGTTTATATCATTGGTACTGGTACTGGGCAGTGTTATTTCTTGGGCAATTATAATTGAAAAAATACGCCTGTGGCGTCATCAGAAAAAGAATCCTGCAAAAATCAAACCAAACGATAATATGTCGGTAATTGTGGACAGATTAATCCGCCCGTTTGATAAAAATTTGTGGTTCCTGTCAATGGTGTCGTATGTTGCGCCCTTTATCGGATTGTTTGGAACAATTTGGGGTGTTATGGATTCGTTTGCATCAATCGGGGTTAATCAATCCGTGTCAATTGGCGTTATTGCGCCGGGATTGGCAACGGCATTGGGAACAACCGCATTGGGGTTAATTGCCGCAGTGCCGGCCGCCATTGCATATCAATATTTTTCCAGAAAGTCCGATGATTTGTATGACAAACTGGATGAATCCCGCAAAGAAATGAAAATAAAAAAATAATGGGGTAATTCATATGTCGCGCAACAGACGCAGAAACACAGATGCAAATATTTCACTGACACCGATGATTGACGTTATGACGGTGTTGTTGGCGGTGTTTATGGTTACAACACCAATGATGACAACCGGCATAGATTTGGACCTGCCGCGTGCGGGACATTCAGCCCTGACGGGTAATGACCATGCAATTCAAATCAGTGTGGATTCCGTCGGTCGTTATTACATTGGTGATGTGAAAATGTCGCGCGACGATGTTGTGAAACGCGCAATTGCCATGCGTGGTGAAAATCCGCAATTGACGATAATGATAAATGGTGATGCCGCGGCGGATTATGGCGCGGTTATGTCTGTTATGGGTAAATTAAAAGATGCCGGATTCCAACGCGTGGGCCTGCGCACAAAATTGGACCAATAGTTTAGTAAAGATATGAAGGTTGCCAATCAATTTTCATCTGAAAATATGTTGATGTCCATCGGTGGGCATTTGGTTTTGGTGGCGATAATGATAACATCATTTGTCATTGTTGTTGACCGTGCCAAACTGGTTGCGCCTGACAGAATTGAAATTATGGAAATTGATTTAAATAATGTGCGTGTCAGTGGTGATGAAACAATTTTACATAATGTAAATGCGGATGCGGCGCCAACAGAACCGACAAAACCAGAACCCGCGGCCCCACAAC
Source organism: Pseudomonadota bacterium (assembly GCA_023402015.1). Lineage (GTDB taxonomy): Bacteria > Pseudomonadota > Alphaproteobacteria > Rs-D84 > Rs-D84 > Enterousia. Next base: position 47,791 of record JAEXCU010000018.1, read on the forward strand.
CGAAACCCGAACCAACGCCGGAACCGGATGCACCAATCGTCGCCCCCAGTTTGGTGGACAACACACCCGAAAAACCTGATGACACCCCGGCCCCAAAACCAGATGAAAAACCGGCGGAAAAGCCAGATGCACCAAAAAAGAAAAGAACCGTTGTTCGTGTCAACCGCGAGGTTGTATCAATGGACCGCACGCTGACTGTATCGGTGGTGGATGCGCTGCGCGTTGCAATGACGCGTTGTTGGAATATTGATACCACACGGTCTGATATCGGCGACATTCGTGCGGTTGCGCACCTGACTATGCGACGGAACGGAACGGTTCGTGATGTATGGTTTGAATCTGCGGCGCGGGAACAGACCGACCCGGCATTTGCGTATGTTTTGGAAACAATTCGCAGTGCGATAAATGTGTGCCAACCGTTTAAAATGCTGCCACCAAATGAATTCGCCAAATGGGAAAAGATTCAATTGACCTTTTATCCAACCCAGGGTAAGGTTATGTAAGGCAGAGAGAATAATAACAAGGTGTTTAATCTATGTTGTATTATTCTGAAAATTGGTATCAGGCAACCGAAAAATTTTATAACCGTGCGCGTTTATTTAATGATGTGAAATGGTGTGTTTCTGGTTCCACTGAATACGATATTCCATATGTTCTGATTGGTAATGGCCCAAATAAAATTGTTATAAATTCCGGTGTTCATGGCATAGAAGGATACTTTGGCAGTGCCGCGCAAATCATGTTTTTGGATAAATATGCCGCAAAATTATCTGATAAAATATTACAAGAATATACAATCGCATTAATTCATGTTGTTAATGGTTGGGGTATGCAAAACAGAATGCGCGAAGTTCAGGATAATCAAACCGGTGGCTTGGTTGACCTGAACCGCAATTTTGGAATTGATTTTTCGCATCCCGATGCATTACCACAAAATCCGAAATATGAATTGGCGCATGAATTGTTGGTATCGCGGCCGGATGCGGTTGCCAAGAAAAACGCGTTAAAGAAATTCTATCTGGCGCACTGTCGCGACGGTGTGTGGAATTCAATCAGTCGTGGCCAATATTCGCATCCATTTGGCCTGTTTTACGGTGGTGCGGCGCCTGCGTGCGAAAACAAAATGACAATGTCAATTTATGATAACATAATGACGGATGCCGGGTCGCTGGTGTCAATTGGGCTGCATACCGGTTTAGGGCGTTTTGACCGTCGCGCAGGCCGTGCAAGCGCGCAATTGTTGGTGTCGCATCCGGAAAATCATAAAAATACAATGTTTTTTAAAAAAGTCTTTGAACCAGAAACACTTGTTGTTCCAGATAACTCCGCCGCTGGGCATCCAACATTATTGGGCGACCTGGTTGATTGTTTAGAGGCACGATATGCCCCACGCAACATTGGTGTTTATACGGCGGACATGGAAATCGGCACAGGGGAATTTCCAATGATGTCGCCGATTTACAAGCGTATGGATATGGGTGATGCCCGTTATGATTTACAACATTATGGAAAAATCAGTCCGCAAACACACAAAAATTTAACCGAAAGTTGGTATCCGTCCGACGCGGGCTGGCGTGCCAGTGCGTTGAACAGTGTGGCCAAACTTTATGAATCTTTGATGCGATATATTCAGCGAACAAAATAAAAAAATCCCGCCATACGACGGGATTTTTAAACAGATGAACGATAAGCCGGATTCTGTACTGCCAAGGTCCAGTTTTTTTACAACCAGTCCATGGTAGCGAGCATAATCAATCTGCATAATGTGTTGCCACAAGATGTCAAGCCTTCTACCCGCCCCCAACCTGGGACTCGTATAGGGGGCCTATTTGAAGTTGCTGCGCATAGAGATTGCCCGTTTCACCCGAATTTAATCGATTCGTCTCTGTTGCTCTAATCGTCGGATTGCTCCGCCCGGTAATTGGCCGGTATGCCGTCCCATGCAGTCCGGACTTTCCTCAGACATCGTTTTGGTGATGTCCGCTATGCTCTGTCCATCTGTCTGTGGGCCAGTCTATCACCATTTTTATGAAATTCAATTTATTTCTGTGCCAATGATTTCGCGTAATATCTGAAATTCGCCATTTGGGGATTTTTTTACTTGCATAGGATGCCGCATTTTTCTTAAAATAAAGGACAAAAGAGAAAAAGAAGTGGGAAATATGTCTAGATTTCTGCGTTTTGGCGCATTTTTATGCGTATTGTTTTTCAGTGTTAATGCATTTGCGGCCGGATATTCATGCCCGACGTACAAGAAATATACCAGTTGTTCGTCTGGGTATTATATGACGCAAACGTCATCGTCCACCGCATGCTATAACACGGCGGTTGCAGGAAATGCATGCCGTCCGTGTTCAACGTTTGGTTCAAATTATACCTGCGCGGGTGGAACCGCATGCCCCAAGGCATCCAATATAACTGTTTCTTGTTCTGCGGGAAAATACATTGCCAAGGGTGCGACGACGTGCGCTGCGACATGTCCCGCCAACAGTTGGTGCGCAGGTGGTTCGTATACAATACCGGCAAGCGGTGCAACTGCAAATACCGGTATCAGCGGAACCTGCTCCGGCACATATCCGTATTCAGACGCGGGCAGTTCATCACAAAACAATTGCTATAAAAATGATTCCAAAAGTGGTTCGCAGAATGCACCTGCATTACCAACAGGATGCGCGGTCCAGACCACAAATGCATGTACGCCCGGTACATGTACGTACAGAACGTATTACAACGGCACAACAACCAGTTGTACCCCAACAAATTGTACCCAAACACACAAGGCGTGTACATCCGCCAGTGCAAATTATTACCTGGCCAGTGGTGTTGCCAAGACATGTTCTTCGTACAGTTCCAGTTATCCTTCATCTGGGGGTGGTAATATAACATCCAGTTCATGTTATGGCACGTTCAGTAAAAGTGGTTCCCAGTTGGATCCAACAATGCAGACAGGATGCGCGGCCAGAACATTGTCCGCATGTACGCCTGGATCGTGCAACTATACAAAATATGCCAGTGGCACGATTAAAACCGACTGTACGCCGACAAATTGCACCAAGGGTCAAACCTGTACGTCGGCCAGTGCGAATTACTATCTGGACAGTGGCACTGCCAAGGCGTGCAGCAGTTATAGCAGCACTTATACCAAATCCGACGGTGGAAATATAACCAGTGGGTATTGTTATATCAGCAGAACCAAGACCGGTTCACAGTTGGATCCGACAATGCCGACCGGATGCGCGGCACGTAATCTGACGGCGTGTACACCGGGTACATGTACGTACAAAGACTATGCCACGGCCACCGATACAACATGTACACCAACCAATTGTACCAAGGGTCAAACCTGTACGTCGGCCAGTGCGAATTACTATCTGGACAGTGGCACTGCCAAGGCCTGCAGCAGTTTCAGCAGTACATATACCAAATCTGATGGTGGTAATATCAGCAACGCATATTGTTATATCAGTCGTACCAACACCGGCAGTCAGGTTAACGGTTCTGTTCCGACAAACTGCAACAGTGTTGTTGAATGGAATGCATGTACCCCCGGTACATGTACGTACAAAGATTATTACAGTGCAACCGATACGACATGTACACCAACGAATTGTACGAAAACGGTTAAATCTGTAACCGCCAAAACTGGATACTATGACAATGGTACCACCTGTGCGGCATGCCCCAGTGGATATCCGAATTCCGACAATGGTAATGACGGTGGTATCACAAAGTGTTATAGTAATTCTAAATCGCGTGCATGGACGGGAACGCAAACGGCGTGTGCCAAGCCCACAAATTGTTATAGTGTGTCATGCAATACTTGTTCCGGTTCGGCATGTTCATACGTTGCATATTCTAACAGTGCGGGTAATGGGGATGGTACAATTAAATCCGGGTGCAGCACCAATAATGCCGCCTGTCAACAAACGGTAGGGTCCGTTACTGCAAATGCAAATTACTACGTCAGTGGTAAGACCTGTGCGGCGTGCAATGGCCTGGCCAGTGGTTTTTATCCAAATTCCGCGGCCGGCAACAGTGGTGGCGCATCTGCATGCAAGACAAACAATATTTCCGGTCAATATGTTGCATCTGCCAATGCGACCAGTGCAACAAATTGTGGCGCGGGTAAGTATAAAGCGGCACACCAGGTTGCATATGGTTCAACATCCAGTTGCAGCACCGCCAGTGCGGGTTATTATGCCCCTGGCCCAACCAGTGCGTCCCAAACACAATGCGTCGCCGGTTCATACAGTGCGGCCGGTGCATCTGGGTGCACGGCGTGCGGCGCGGGCAAGACCAGTTCTGCGGGCGCAACGTCTGCATCGTCCTGTACATCATGTACGGCAATTACGAACCTGAATACATGGGCATCATCGTCGTGGAATACGAATAATACAATGTCTAACCTGTGTACGGTGGCGACGTGTAATGGTTCGTCGTATAAATCTGGAAATACATGTCCGACATGTCCGTCCGGATACAGCGCAAATACGTCAACCGGTAAAACAGCGGCATCGCAATGCCAGATAAAGGTCGCAGGTGGTAAGTATATTGCCAAGGCAAACGAAAGCGCCCCCAGTGGCACCTGCGCGGCGGGTACCGCCAAGGCAGAACATTTGGTGAATTACGGTTCCACGTCATCATGTGATGCATGTACCACACGCACCAAGTACAGTGCGGCGGGTGCGGCGGCCTGCTCTACGGTCAGTGGTGGTTATTTCACAACCGGTTGCAACAGCAGTAATAACAACTGCACCGGACAAACACAGTGCAGTGGTGCAACATGGTGCAGTGGCGGTGTTCAAAACAATTGCCCGACACAAACGTCTGGGTGGACACGTAATGGTGGTACCGGTTGGACCGCCGTAACGCAGTGCAACCAAACCAAAACAGGTACCGCAATTAATGCAAATTGCAGTGCGGGTGTATTGAAACAAAATGCGACCAGTACGACTGCATGGGGCGCAACAACGATTGCAACCGCATTGTCGGCCAAGGCCGGGGCATATGTAGATGGCCAAACATGTACGCAGTGTACGGGTGCAACATACAGCGCCGGTGGAACCGCGACCGGTTGTTCAACCTGCCCCAGCATATATACATCAAATACGACCGCGGGTAAATCATTGGCAACACAATGTCAAATAACAACCACGGCTGGTAAGTATATAAAAACGGCGAACGACAGCGCGCAAACCACATGCGAAGCCAAATATTACTGTCCCAGCGCGACCGTGAATTATGGTTCAACCAATACACCGACCGCATGCCCAGCGGCCGATGCGAACACGGCGATGACATCGTATCCGGACAATTATTACAATCCGACACGTACCAACATTGCAATTCAAGGTTGGTCAACGGGACTGGGGGCAATAACATCTTGTTCTGCAAATTATAGTTTCACCAGTTCCCGTGGTTCATTTACGGTTGAATCTGTGTACTATAACAGTACAACTAAGAAATACGATACAGGTGGCAGCAAGTATCACACATCCATTGCGGCAGGATATTATGCTGATACCCAACTAAGCAGCACGTATTGCAACACAACAACCAACAGAATGTTGTATCAGAATTCATTGCCTTGTCCGGCTGGCTCTTATTGCCCGGGATACACATCCATGCCTGTGTGTTCCAGCGGTACTTATGAAACCGCGATTGGGAAAAATGCATGCCCGACAAACTATGGTAATTCACCGGAAATTTCATCCGCGGCAACACAGTGCTATCTGAATACAACGGCCGGTAAATTTGTTAAAACCGCCAATGCCGCCCAGGAAACATGTACGGCCGGTGGATACTGCCCAGGCAGTGTCAAGGTTAATTATGGTTCAACCGGCGGTCGCACGGCCTGCGCGGCGGGTACCGCAAATGCCACCACCGGGTCCAGCGCGGCATCAGCGTGCACAACATGTGCAAACTGGACATATTCTGCGGCGGGCGCGGCATCATGTACGAATTGCGCGGCGGTTGGTGATGGATGGACCAAGGTGTCTGGTACCGGATGGACATCATACGCAAATTGCAAGGGAACAAAAACAGGAACTGCAATTAACACAAATTGCAGTGCGGGTGTTTTGACCCGCACACAGACCAGTGCATCTGCATGGGGCAATCCGACAATTACGACTGCATTGCAGGCCAAGGGCGGTTCAATCGTCAGTGGTCAGACCTGCGCGGTTTGCGCGGCCGGTAAATGGAGTGCCGGTGGCACGGCAACATCGTGCAGCAGTTGTCCGGCGGCTGAAACAGGCTGGACAATGAGCACGGCCACAGGTCTATCCGCAATAACGCAATGCACAGAAACAACCACGCCGTCCACCACCAGCAGTCCGATTGCATCAATCTGCACTGCGGGAACCTTGACCAAAAAGGCGACCAGCGCAACCGCATGGGGCGCGGCCACGGCCAGTGGTCTGACCGCCAAAGCCGGACGCTATGTCAATGGCATAACATGCAGTGCATGCGGCGCGGGAACATATACATCTGCGGCCACAACGGCGACATCATGTACCGCCGCGTCCAAGGGATATTATGTCAGTGGTACAGAACAAACATCCCAAACGGCATGTGCGGCGGGAACGTACACATCTGCAACGGGACAATCTTCGTGTGCAAACGCCGCCGCCGGTACATACACCACGGGCTGCAACAGCAGCGCAACCGCATGCACCGGAACATCTGTCTGCGCAGACAATAAATATTCTGATGCCAAGGCCAGTGCATGTTCTGACTGTGCCACGGCCAAGGGTTATACCAACAGTGGTACAACCGCGGCATCCCATGCCGGTTTGGCATCGTGCCGGGCAACATGTGGCGGTGCACAGTATGTTGCCACCGCCGGCGCAGGATGCGTCAGTGTGGGTGATGGTTATTGGGGTGCCGGCGGTACAGTCGCCCAGAATGCAACCCTGGGCCGTACACAGTGCCCGGCCAATTACCGCAATGGTACGGCCGCCAGTGCAGAATCAGGATGCAAAACCAGTTGTGCGGCCGGAACGCGCGTTGCAACGGCAAATGCGGCATGTGCGGCAATTACATCTGGGAATGTTTATATGCTGGCCCACAGTGTAAATTATGGTTCAACATCTGCGGCGGCGACCGCCTGCCCGGCCAGTTATACGATAACCGGCACGACCCAGGCCGACCATGATGCCAAAAGCGATTGTAAAATAACATGTTCCGGTGGAACCCAGGTTGCCACGGCCGACGCGGCCTGCACAACCCCCTCGGGCAGTTGGTATGCCGCATCGCACACTGTTTCGGCGGGTTCAACATCCGGCAGTAATGTCAAGGCGTGTCTGACGAACTATGCGACGCCAAACACCACAACCGCAACCGACCATGACGCAGCGGCAGATTGCAAAATCAGTTGCGGCGCAGGCACCCGGATTGCATCGGCAAATGCAACGTCTTGCACAACACCGTCGGGTAATTGGTATGTCGGCGCACACACTGTATCCCAGGGCAGCGCCAGCAGTGTGAACAATTGTCTGGCAAATTATGTAATCAGTGGTACGGCCGCAACAGACCATGATGCAGAAAATGATTGCAAGATAACATGTGGTGGCGGTTCATATATCGCCGCGGCCCGCAACACCAGTTGCAGTAATGTTGGCGCCGGATATTGGGCGGCTGCATCAACCGTATCCCAGGGCAGTGTTGGCGCCCGAAACGCATGCGCCACCGGTCTGACCACAATTGGATTTGGTGCCGGTGCGGACGAAGCAGATGATTGTGGCCGCATTCTGAATGTTGGCGATGACAAGATTTATCTGCGCAGCGCCAAAAAGACAACGCCGTCATTGAATGTCGGAATTAACGGCACCACATATTATGGCAATATGGGAACCGCCGCCAAGGGATCTTTGCGAATCCAATCTGGTGGTAATACATATTCCGTTTATGATGACAGTAAATAAAAGTCCCGCCAAATGGCGGGTTTTTGTTTGCGTAAATTTGATTTTTGTCCGGCCTGAAATTGTGTGTGGGCGACGATTGCCCCGGCACGTAATGAAAAATTGCTTGATTTATGATGCCTGAAAATACCGATAAATGTTAACTATCTTTTTTCACCCTGGTGGCGGGCGGCGGCCAATGCAGTACGCAAAGATTGTTCTGCGATTTGACGGATTTTTTGGGCAAATGTGCGCATGTTCATGGCGTCGGCAACGCTGTCGCCAAATATTTGGGCGATATATTCAATCTGGGTTGGTGCAATTACGAAAACTTCGCTGGTAATATTTGCTGGATTCAGATGATGAACAGGTTCTCTCATGTTTTATTTTCCCCCAATATATAAATTATTAATCAATAAACGCGCCAATTTTCGCAATAAATTGAATATTTTGCAATTTTATCGGTCGCGGGTACTTGTTTGTTTTCAACTATCGCATTATATCATAAAGTATCTTGACCGCAAGATGCAAAATTGCTATACCTTTTGAGATAAGATAAGGAAAAATTATGTTAAAAAATGTATTGGGAAAAATTCTGGGTTCCGCTAATGACAGAATTGTTAAATCTTATGACAAAACTGTGTCTTTGATAAATGATTTGGAACCGAAATACCATGCCATGTCGGATGATGAATTGCGCGCACAAACAGATGTTTTGCGCACGCGTTTAAAAGACGGCGAAAAAGAAAAAAATATTTTGCCAGATGCATTTGCCCTGGTACGCGAGGCATCAATTCGTGCAATCGGTCTGCGTCATTTTAATGTTCAGATGATTGGTGGTATGGTTTTGACCAACGGCCAAATTGCAGAAATGAAAACCGGCGAAGGAAAAACACTGGTTGCGACATTGGCTTTGTTTTTAAAGGCATTACACGGACGCGGTGCGCACCTGATTACGGTCAATGATTACCTGGCATCGCGCGACGCGGAATGGATGGGCCAGGTTTATCGTTTCCTGGGGATGACAATCGGCATTATTCAGCATGATATGACCGACGATGAGCGTCGTGCGGCATATGCATGCGATATTACGTATGTAACGAATTCAGAACTGGGTTTTGACTATCTGCGCGATAATATGAAATTTACCAAGGGCCAACAGGTTCTGCGCCCCTTATTCTATGCCATTGTTGACGAAGTGGACAGTATCTTAATTGACGAAGCGCGCACCCCGCTGATTATTTCCGGGCCGGCCGAAGACACCAGTGAATTGTATGCCAAGGTTGACGCGGTTGTTGCGCAATTAAACCCCGATGATTTCAAAAAAGATGAAAAAGACCGCCATGTTACCCTGACTGAAACCGGGGTTGACACTGCAACGCGTTTGTTAAAAGATGCCGGATTGTTGGTGGGTGATAATTTATATGCGTCTGAAAATGCGGCGTTGGTTATGCATATCCAGCAATCGTTGTTGGCGCATCATTTGTATCAAAAGAATGTAAATTACGTTGTTCGCAATGGTGAAATCTTAATCGTAGATGAATTCACCGGCCGTGTTATGACCGGTCGCCGTTTTGGCAAAGGCCTGCACCAGGCGATTGAGGCCAAAGAACATGTCCAGGTTCAACCGGAAAATCAAACGGTGTCCAGTATTTCTTATCAGAATCTGTTCCGTTTGTACCCGACCCTGTCTGGTATGACCGGTACAGCAATGACCGAAGCGGCCGAATTTGAAGAAATTTATAAATTGCGTGTTGTGTCAATTCCGACAAATCGCCCGGTCGCGCGTGTTGATCATCATGATGAAATTTACCGCAACAAAGATGAAAAATACGATGCGATTGCCAATCAAATTCGTGATTGCATGGAACGTGGCCAGCCGGTTTTGGTCGGTACGGTTTCCATTGAAAAATCCGAAGAACTGGCCGCGGTTGTGCGTAAAAAGTTAGGTATTGAACCCGCGGTTTTGAACGCCAAACATCATGAATCTGAGGCAAAAATTGTCGCCCAGGCCGGCGCCCCAGGCGCGGTTACAATTGCAACCAATATGGCCGGTCGTGGTACAGACATTAAACTGGGTGGTAATGCCGAAGATTTAATTGCCGATTTGGATGCGACCGCACCTGATTATGAAGACCAGAAAAAGGCGATTTATGAAAAAATAGAAAAGAATAAAAAGCATGTTCTGGATGCGGGCGGTTTGTATGTTATCGGAACTGAACGTCATGAATCCCGCCGCATTGACAACCAATTGCGTGGTCGTTCAGGGCGCCAGGGCGATCCCGGTGATTCCAAATTCTTTTTGGCGTTGGATGACGATTTAATGCGTATATTTGGTGCGGCGCGTTTGAACGGGATGCTGACAACTTTGGGTTTAAAAACCGGCGAAGCCATTACGCATCCATGGATTACCAAGGCGTTGGAAAAGGCACAAAAACGTGTAGAGGCCAGATATTTTGAATCGCGTAAAGAATTGTTAAAATACGATGACGTTATGAATGAACAGCGTGGCGTCGTGTATAAACAGCGTGATGACCTGATGACCAGTGAAGATTTGGCACCATTGGCCCGTGAAATCATTGGCGACGTTGTTGAAATGATTTGTGAAAACAATATTCCGGAAAAGTCCCACCCAATGGATTGGAACACAACGGGTATTCACGATGCAATGGTTCGCACGTTTGCATTGGATATCACAGATATTGAAAAATGGAAAACAGACGAAGAAATCACTGAACACAAGGCGTTTGAAACCTTGTTGAATTTGGCAATGCGCCGTTATGAACACCAGGCGGAAAAATATGGTCCAGAATTAATGCAAACGGCATCGCGTCAGATGTTGTTGGGTGCATTGGATTCTGTTTGGAAACGCCACCTGCAACAAATGGATTATTTGCAGACCGCAATTGGCCTGCGCGGTTATGCCCAGAAAAATCCGTTATATGAATACAAGCGCGAAGCATTGGAATTATTTAAAAACACAATTAATAATTTCAAAATAATGTCAGTATCATATATTTGCAGAATGGAATTAACGCGGGAAGACGTTGCCGCGACCGAGGCCCAACGTGCCCAGCATGATGCAGAACTGAATCAGGCCGCAAACGATGCGCGACGTAATGCGCCCTGCCCGTGTGGTTCCGGATTAAAGTACAAACATTGTTGTGGTAAACTGCATTAAAAAGTCCCCCAACCGGGGGATTTTTATTTTCAGTAAAAAATACTAGGAAAATATTCTTGATATAATAATTATGATTTGTTAACCTTTGGAATCATTAACGTATTTAATAAAAAGAATGAGAAAAAAGTGTTAAACAAAATACCATTTTTTATTGGGAATCTGGCGGCGTGTTTAGTTTATGGTACCGAAAACAGACGTCTGGTGCGCGCATATGTAAATCTGTTCTTTTTCTTTCCGGTAATTTACAGATTTATTCGCTATTCATTTGGTGTGCGTATTCATTCCATTAAATTCATTCGCCAGCGGACACTTGGGCGTGTTGTGTATTTGGTTAATGACAAATATTATGTAAAAATATTTCGCGATGTTTCCAACCGTCGTTTAAAAGATTTTGCGTTTATATCAAATTATGTCCGGCCGCATATCGGTGTTGTTGTGCCCCGTGTTGTCGTTGCCCAGCATGCGCCAATGTATGCCTGTGCGCGGGTTCGTGGCCGCCATATCACTACATTTCCGGCCGATAAAATATTAAAAAATGAAAAGAAAATAAAAAATCAAGTTTTGCGAATCATTGACCAATTACAATCCATAAATGTAAATGATATTCCGGACCGCGAACGTTTTATGGACAGTATGCAAACCCGAACGGTTGAAAAGCCGGGTCGCAAAAAGTATGTTTTGGCACATTTTGATTTAAATGAAACCAACCTGTTATTTGATAAAGATTTAAATGTTTGTGCGGTTATTGATTGGGACACTTTATCCATTGCGCAAAATCCTGAAACAGACAAAGATATTTTTATGAAATATTGGAATTGGTATATAAATTCATTGTAAAAAACGCCCTGTTGGGCGATTTTTTATGGACAAATGCGGGGATTGGTGTGTCAATAAAAAAATCGTTTTTTTAGGAAATATATGGTTGCCCCGCGCGATTGTTTTTTGTTATGGTGTGGGCATGGAAAATCAATTCGTTCATCTTCGTTTGCATTCGCGTTTTTCAATTGGTTCGGGCACGTTAAAGGTCAAAGAAATCCCGGAACTGTGTGCGGCGGCCGGCATGACGGCATGTGCGTTGACCGATACGAATCTGATGTCGGGATGCGCGGAATTTTCCGATGTTATGCCCAAGGCCAAGGTTCAACCAATAATCGGTATTGAAATATCCTTAAATCATCATACCGCGGACCCGAAAATCCTGCGTTCAACGTCTTTGTCGCGGATTGTATTGTTGGCACAAAATCATGACGGCTATTTGAATTTATGTGAACTGAATCGCATTATGTATATGCGTACAGAAAATCATCACCTGGGGCCGTATATTACATATGATGAATTGGCGTCGCACAGTAATGGATTAATTTGTTTATCCGGCGCGCAAACCGGCCCAATTGGTATGGCGATTTTAAATGATCAAAATGGTCAGGCACGCGCATACGCCACACAATTTTTAGATATATTTGGTGATAAATTTTATATGGAAATCCAACGACATGGGTTGGACGAAGAAATCAAGACTGAACCGGAATTCTTGGCGATTGCACGTGAATTAAACATTCCATTGGTTGCGACAAATGATGCATGTTTTGCATCACCCACGAATTACGAGGCCACAGACGCATTAAGTTGCGTTTTAGGCCAGACCAAGGTTATTGACCCCGAGCGTACGCGTAAATCGTCTGAACAATATTTCAAGTCGCCGGCGGAAATGGCGGAATTGTTCAGTGATTTGTCCGAGGCCATTGAAAACACCGTAATAATTGCCCAACGTTGCGCGTTTTTAGTAAACGTTCACGAAAAACCATTATTGCCGCGATTTGGTGATGATTTGGAAACCGAATGTCAGATGTTGCGCGACAACACCATGAATGGTTTGGCGGAACGTTTAAAACAACATAATATCCAGGATACCAAACCATATTATGAACAGGCGGAATTTGAATTGCAGGTTATTATCGGCATGGGATTCCCGGGATATTTTTTGATTGTTGCGGACTATATTGAATGGTGCAGAAAAAATGATGTCTTGACCGGGCCGGGGCGCGGATCGGGCGCTGGTTCAATTGTTGCGTGGGCATTGGGGATTACCCATGTTGATCCATTGAAATATGGATTGCTGTTTGAACGTTTCTTGAATCCGGATCGTATATCAATGCCGGACTTTGACGTTGATTTTGAACCGACCGGAATTGAACGCGTGCTGGCGTATATTTGTGATAAATACGGCCATGATTCTGTATGCCGCATTATCACATTCGGCAGTTTGCAGGCCCGCGGTGCAATTCGCGATATTGGACGTGTTTATGGGATTCCGTATTCTAAATCAGACAGATTGTCTAAACTGATTCCCCAGGATGCGAAAACATTAAAAATTGCGGTTGATGCATCACCTGAAATCCAGGGAATTTTGCAAAACGACGAAGACATGGACAAGGTTGTAAAAGTTGCCGAAGAACTGGAAGGCAGTTTGCGCAACCTGGGGCAACATGCATGTGGCGTTGTTATTGGCGACCGTCCCACAACCCAGATTGCACCTGTTTATCGCGATCCGGCGAACCCGTTGCCGTCATGCCAATTTGACGGACATTATTTGGAATCGGCGGGGTTAATTAAGTTTGACTTTTTGGGATTGGAAACATTGGTGGTGTTAAAATATGCAACCCGCCTGATTCAGCAAACACGCGGTATAAACATTGACTTGGACAAAATACCAACTGATGATCCTAAAACAATGGCACTGTGGCAAAAGGGTTTGACCGAAGGTATATTCCAATTTGATGCCCCGTTTGTTCAACAGACATTGCGTAAAATGCGCCCGACCAGTTTCTTGGAAATTTCGGCACTGAATGCATTGAACCGACCGGGGCCAATTGCGTTTATTCCACAATTTATTGCGCGTATGCATGGTGATGAAAAGGTTGAATATGTTCACCCACGCGCAGAACCCATTTTAAAAGAAACGTATGGTATCATTGTATACCAAGAACAGGTTATGCAACTGGTGCGTGCATTGGCCGGATTTACACGCGGTCAATCGGACAACGTGCGCAAGGCAATGGGTAAAAAAATTGCCAAAATGTTGGACGAACTGGAAGGTAAATTTTACGAAGGTTGCGAAAAAGAAGGCACACTGGACCGCGAAACGGCAAAAGACCTGTGGGAAAAGTTCAAAGAATTTGCCAAGTACGCATTTAACAAATCACACGCCATTGCGTATTCCATTGTTGCGAATCAATGTGCGTATTTAAAGGCAAACTATCCGGCGGAATTTTTGGCCGCATCAATGTCCAGTAATCTGAATGATACGGATCAATTGGCAATATTTGTGGATGATGCCAAGGCGAATTTTAATATACCGATTGTTGCACCTGATATTAATCAAAGTGAATCTTTGTTCACGGTCAAAAATGGTAAAATAATTTATGGTTTGGCCGCGATTAAGGGCGTGGGCACAAACGCAACGGACGCAATCGTTGCAGAACGCAATGCAAACGGTAAATTTAAAAATCTGACCGATTTTGCAAAACGTTGCGCGCCAATTATGAATAAACGAATTCTGGAAGCATTTGCCAAGGTTGGCGTCTTGGATTCTTTGGAACCGAATCGTGCGGCAATATTTATGAATGCCGATATGATTTTATCTTATGCATCAAAATCCAAAGACCGTGCAAATTCATTATCACTGTTTGCAAATACCATTGAAGATGATGTCAGTGATGACCGGTTGCGTAAAAATCTACCGCGCACGAAACCATGGAATTTTGCGCAAAAATTGGAAAATGAATTATCTGCGTTGGGATTTTATATTTCTGCGCATCCGTTGGATCAATATAAACATTTAATCAGTCGCGCAAAATTAACCACCAGTGCCAGTCTGTTGGAATTAGGCGACAGAAAACCGGTGCAAATTGCGGCAAATGTGGGGTCTTTTTCGCGCCGTCGCACCAAAACAGGCAAAGACATGATTACCATTAATGCATCGGACAGTTTTGGAAACATAGACGCAGTTGCATTTGGTGATTCTGCGGCGGAATTTGCACAGATTTTATCATCTGAAAATATTGTTTTAATTTCTGGAAAATCATCTGCGCGTGATGACCGCGTATCTGTTTTCGTTGATGCAATTATTCCATTAACTGAATGGGTTGCCAGAATTGCAAAAAAAATGACACTGGAAATTTATGACAGTTCTGTTTTGCCAGATGTGAAAAAATCATTAACCGTTTTGGCACCCGGACCAACGCGTGTGGTTTTAAATCTGCATGCGGGCGACAAAGTTGCCGCGATGGCGTTGCCGAATGGCGTTGAACTTGGGGCAACAACCGCCACCGATTTAACCGCGTTGGGGATAAAGGTTGGAATTGAATGACAAAACATATTCCTGTCTTGCTGGGCGATGTAATGCGAACGTTGGGCGACGTGCGTGGTAAAAATATAATTGATGCAACATTTGGTGCCGGCGGTTATACACGCGCATTATTAAATGCGGGCGCAGATGTTGTTGCGTTTGATCGGGACCCAAATGTTTTGTGCGACGTGGAAAAAATACAATCTGAATTTGGTTCGCGGTTTAACTTTATCGCAAAACCATTTTCTGCAATGGGTGAATTAACCAATAAATATGACGCGATTGTTTTTGATTTGGGTATTTCTTCTATGCAGATTGACATTGCTGAACGGGGATTTTCTTTTCGTGGCGATGGCCCATTGGATATGCGCATGTCGGCGGTCGGAATGTCGGCGGCGGATTTTATCGCCACATCATCAGTGGAATATTTAACAGAAATACTGCGTGAATACGGCGATGTTAAAAAGGCCGCACCAATTGCGCACGCAATAAAATCTGCGTTGCCCCAAACAACATTTGCGTTAAAAGAACTGATACATAATCCCAAGGATGTCGCCCCTGTTTTCCAGGCATTGCGAATTGCGGTAAATGATGAAATGGGGCAATTGCGTCGTGCGTTGGCGGCGGTACCGAATTTGCTAGCGCCAAATGGCGTGTGCATCTGCGTCAGTTTTCATTCACTGGAAGACAGAATTGTAAAAAATACTTTTCGCCAATGGACAACTGCGCCCGGCGACCCGCGATTACCAAACGTTTCGCTCGCCCCATTTAAATTGGTGCGGCCCGCCACCCCATCCGCGCAAGAGGTTTCAGATAACCCGCGTGCCCGCAGTGCCCATATGCGCGCCGTTATAAAATCATATTGACCGGATAGCCCGGTTTTTTGTACGATATAATAAATAAAAATACAAGGAAGGTTTTTATTATGAAAAAATTGTTATCACCACTGTTCTTTGCATTGATTGCGACCGTGTTTATTTTACCCCTGGCCCAGGCGGTTTGCCCCGTTTGCACTGTCGCGGTTGGCGCCGGGTTGGAAGGTGCACGCCTGTTGGGTGTTGATGATGTTATAACTGGTATTTGGGCGGGGGGACTGATTTTGTCCCTGGTGGAATGGACCGCAAATTACATGCGCCGTCGCGGAATTCAGAATAAGATATGGTACGTGTTGAATTTTGTGGTGTATTACGGAATTTTGGCATTGGTTTATTTCATCCCGGCGGGAAATCCGATTGTACGATTTAACCAAAGTTGCATCTGGGGAATAGACCAGTTCATGTTGGGCGTAATTATTGGTACGATTGTTTTCTGGGCCATGGCGCGTTGGTATTTGCGTATCAAAGAAAAAAATGGTGGACATGCAACATTCCCGTTTCAAAAGGTTGTAATGCCGTTTGGGGGCCTGTTGGTTATAACCCTGATTTTCTGGGCGATGTTGAAGTGGTTGCCGGCGGCGGGTATTGTGTTGTGCTGATTGCATAATAAAAATTACAAAGGAATTGTATTATGAAGAAAAATGAAAAAATGACATTGGACGAAATGGTTAAAAAGGTGGATGATTCCAAGAAAGTTAATCCACTGGACCTGTCTTCGGACCAAGATTTATCCATTGCGTTAATGAATTTAATTTCATTGGAAGAACATTTCTTTTTCAGTGGCGCAAAAACACAGAAAACTGGTTTTTACGACATGATTAATACTGTTCGTGAAATGCGCAAAGAATTAATGGGACGAATTGTTAAAAAATCTTCTGCCGAAAATGGCGAAGTATGGTGCATTTCAAAACATTTGTTGGCGGCGTCCATGCGCCTGATGGAGGTTGGAACCAAGGCTCTGGGCGCAGGAAACACCCAGGATGCATACAATTTGTTTAACAAGGCATATGATTTGTATTCTTTGTTCTGGGGAATCAATATGGACCTGATTGATTTGGCCGGGGTTAAACAATCTGCGCCGGATGTTTATGAACATGCAATGCAGACATGCCCAATGAAAGATGTGGCAAATACAAATTCGCAAAATATGAACCAGAACGACGCCAACGGCGGCGACAATGCCCAACAATCCAAATCAACAGTTCGCCGGTTGGGTAATTGGGTAAAAAATGCGGTGAATTGTTGTATAGAGTAAATTCTGTATTGATTCACATTGGCAAAAAGTGATACAATACCAATCAGAGAGATGTAAATTTTGAATAAACGCATCATAAATCTTTGTAAACATTTACTGATTTTATCGGCAATTTTTGACGTGGGTGTTGCCGGTGCCTTTGGCGCGCAAAATGCACGCAGTGCATCAACAACAAATTCACCTGCTGCCACGTCGCGTGGCGAAGGACGCGAGGTTAATCGTTCTGGCGCCAGTGCAACTGCAACCGGTGCGGCTCAATCTGATTCTGTTTCACGTGCGGCCGTTCGTCGCCCAACCACCACAGTCAGCAGAAATAATGCCACCGTCGTTAATTCTTTGCCGGCGGTTTCTGGTCGCAGTGCAACGCGTCAAAATGTTGTTAATGTTAATTCTGTCCGTCCTGGAACGTCTACCGCCGCGCGCAGTGCGACAACCGGCGTGGCCCGTTCGGCCGTACGCAATGCAACAACACCGGCCCGCAGTGCATCGCATACATCCACCGGTGCAAGTGTATCACGTGCCGCCACGGCGCGTGCCACCGCGGTTTTCAGTGATGTTTCAAAAATTGGCGGCGGATATGCAACATGTCGTGATTCTTATGCAACATGTATGGACCAGTTTTGTGCGAATGCAAATGATAAGTATCGTCGTTGCTTTTGCAGTTCTAAATTCACGGAATTCCGCGATATAGAAAATGCATTAGACGAGGCGAAAACATTACTGATGCGGTTTGAAGATAATAATTTAAATGCGGTTGATAAAACCGCCGCCGAAGTTAATGCAATGTACAGCGCAACTGTCGGCGAAATGGCGATTAAGAATGATACCAGTGGCGCCGCGTCAATGTTGTCTGAAATTGGGGATTTGTTGTCTGGCAAGAAAAAGGCCACGCCTTCAACAAATTCCACCACGTCATTGGGTATAATGGATTTGGATTTTTCAACCGATATTGGTGATATCTGGGGTGATTCTTCGGCATCCAGTTCTATATTTTCATCTGGCACCGGCCAGGATTTATCCACCCTGGAAGGTCAGGCATTATTTAATGCGGCCAATAAACAATGTTTAAGTCTGATGTCGGATTCATGCGAAAACGATGCAGTTCTGTCCATGGCCAAAAGTTCATATAACATTTTAATCACCCAGGATTGCAATGCGTATGAAAAGAAAATAAATTCGCAAAAAGAAGCGGTTCAGCAAACTGTCCGTACCGCTGAAAAATATCTGCGCGATGCACGATTGGAAGAATATCGTTCACATAATTCCGCCGATGTAAATGAATGCATTGCCAAGGTGAAATCGGCAATTACCGCCGAAACGGCATGCGGTGTAAACTATAAACGCTGTTTGGATTACACCGGCGCATACATTGATTCCAGCACGGGTGATGCGATTTATTCACCGCGGCTGTTCCAGTTGGAAAATCTGATTAAATTGGATGGTGAAAATGCCGATGTTTTGCAGGCGAATCCCCAATTCAACAATTTCTTGGAAACGCGTAAAATGTTTGCGACAACCGCGTTGGATTCATGCCGTGATATATCCGCCATTGTATGGGAAGAATTCAAACGCAGTGCGATAATTGAAATCGCCCAGGCCCAGGATGCAAAAATTGAAGAAGTAAAAATGTCCTGTGTCAGCACAATGTCTGAATGCTATGACACACAATCCAGTGCCTTAAAAAGTTTTGATAACACAACGGCCCAGGCCGCGGGTGCATTGTCTGCATATGCGGCCAAGGCAATGTGCCAGGAAAAGGTCACGGCGTGCGCGGCATTGTATGGAAATAATTCCACATGCGATTTTGACGACAATGGTCATTTAAAATCCGACCCCAAGGCGTGTGGTCTGACGGCGTTAATCAGTTTTGTTGACACTGTTGATACTGTGCGTGTTGCCGAAGGTTGCGCGGCCGCAATTGACAATTATGTCCAAGAATTGTGCACACCAACAACCGGAACCCAGGGATACCCATGGAATTGCCGCAAAAAATCATTGGGTGATGTTGCGGCCGAAACGGTGTCGCCAAACGCCAATGCATCTATTTCTGAAAATATCAGATATTTTGCCATGCAAAATTGCAGCGACCCAACCCAGGAAAAAAGTTATGCCAACCTGCCCCTGCAAACCAAGACCCAGGTTGAAAAGGCAATTAATGACATCGCAGAACAATTGGATTACCAGTTAATGGATGTTTGTGAAGATATGGACGGTTATTGGTTGGATGCCGGTGATAACACCGGAACAGACCTGACTGCATTTTATACGACGGTATATGGTTCTGGTGGTGCAACAGATGCCGCAAATACATGGGGCCGTTGCGTACAGAATACAACAATGATACGTTGTTTGGCATATAACACCGACGAAGAAACGGCAATTGCATCATATGACCGTACCAAAGATGAATGTACATTTTCGGATTCTTGGTTTAAAACGCAATGCAGCCTGATGGGTAATGGATATTATGAAAATGGTGTTTGCTATGTTGCGCCATAACAGGGAAATGTAAAAACAATGAACATAAAATTGATTGCATTTTTAACGATATGTTTTGGTTTTGCGGTGCCGGCCAATGCAATTAACGTCGTGTCTGGCGCGCGCGGTTGGTGGGGATATGACGGCGGCACCGGGACAAATGGAACCGGCGGCGATTTTATTATCGCAGGCGGCCTGGGGAAAACAGGTTCCCATGGAACGCACGGGGACGAATGGGCCGTTGTTGGAATGGTTGCGAACACAATTGTTGAACATGGTGGATATTTCTGCCCGTACCAGGTTCAGTGTGCAAATAAACGCAAAAAAAGAAAATCATGGACGATGTATTATCATCCAACCGGATACAGTACGAATAAATGCGCATGGTTATGCGAACCGGGATACAGTGGTACAAATTGCCTGACCCAGACATCCACGCCAACGGCATGCGACATGACCCCGCAAAACACCGGCAGTGGCGGTAAATTTGCCGGTATCAGTTTGAAAACATCCGGTGGTGATGCCGATCAAAAAGAATGGGAAGTTTCCGGTTTTAATCAATGGGGCAGCGATCCGGAATGCGACGTAATTTTGGGTGTGGTGAAATACCTGGAACATGGCGTGATTGCCGGTCCGGTTCAGGTATGTTGCGGTCGCGACAATTGGAAAAGTATTGATTCATTTGTAAACAGTGTTGCTGCGGCCACCGGCCAGCAGAAATTATTATGCGCATCCGGATACACGGCAAATGCTGCGGGCAATGATTGCGAGCCAATTAATGCCGATATGTGTGCAACCCAAAACTTTACATTCTGCGCAAACTTTGACCGCAGTAAATACAACAGTGCCCTGCATACATTGGAAAAAAGTGGTTCATGTTATAAATATTTTTGTTCTGAATCTGGCAAAGCGTTTCCATCCGCCGGCAACACGGCATGCGAAGATTGCACCACGGGTGTCAAGGGTGGTTCCAGTCCAAACAATGGCGTTTGCGTAAAATGCGAAACGGGACAGTATTTTAATAAACAAAGTGGCCAGTGTCAGTCCGCCGGCGCATATACCAAAATTGATTTGCAATACGGCAAAGGCAAAACCAAAAATAATCAGCCCGATGTTGACAAGCAATGCTGGACCAAGACAACACCTGATGAATATCGCGTATGCGTCAGCAGTGGTGGCGCCATTGATTTGGCGACCGAAGCCGCGGCCATATCCCGGGTCATCAGATAACGGCGCACTGAATTTAGACGATGTGGCGTCGCTACTAATTTGCACAGAAATTTCAAACAAAATAATGGTCCGCTGAATTCATGTGGTGCGCGGTGCCATTAGTTTATTTGGAAACGCTTGAACATCTGATAACCATTCATTGAATTAATATAGATGTGGTGGTGTCACCATTAATTCGCCTGTGAAATTTAAACAAGATAGCAGTCAACTTAATTCATACCATGTGGTGCAATAAATTATTTGTAAATGACTAACTATCTGATTCAGACTGGTGCGCGCTGCCACTAGTTTATTAAACATCTGATAACACTTCACTGAATTCATACCACGTGCTGCCATCAAATTAATTGCAAATGATTAATTATCTGTCAATGGTTCGGTGAATGTATGCCGTCGCAATCTTGGACAGATAATTTATAAAAAAATGCCCCGATTTTATTCGGGGCGTTTGATTGTTTTTTCTGAATTAATCTATGCCGTTTAGCGAACGCAACATTTTCAAAATCATTTTCCGTTGATCATCGTTTGGTAATTTCCAATACAAATTTATCAATTGCAATGATTCATTTTTTGACAATGGATCGTTGGATGATTGTTCAGAAACGCGTGAATATTTTCCATTGCGATTTTCTGATGTGAAATTTCCCGGTAAACCTGCAAAGAAAAAAGAAACAGGTGTTTCCAATGCAGTGCTTAAATCAAACAATCGTGATGCAGAAATTCTGTTGCCGGCCGTTTCATATTTTTGAATTTGTTGAAATGTAACCCCGCATATTTTTGCCAAGTCCTTTTGGGACAACCCCATCATGGTACGACGCAACTGAACACGCTGGCCGATGTGTTCATCAACAGATGTGGGGGTAAAAGGTTTTCCACTCATTTTCGTGTCTCTTTGCTGAATTTATGAAATACTTCCTAGGTAATTTATACAATTTTTCTTTTTGTTTTGCAATCAAAAAACTGTTATGGTACCTTTTAAGTATTAATC
>JAEXCU010000001.1 GCA_023402015.1 Pseudomonadota bacterium
GTCGTGGACGGTCGCGCGGGCCTGACGGGCGAAGATTTGGATTGGGCACGTCTGGTGCGTCGCAAAACACGCGCGCCGGTATTGTTGTTGGTAAATAAAACAGAATCTGAAAAGCGCCTGACCAATGTTCACGATTTTTATAAATTGGGTTTTGGTGAACCTGTTCTGATTTCGGCCGAACATAAAAATGGATTTGATAAAATTTACGAATTTGTTGATAAAATTGCCGGCACAGACACAACGGAAGCCACCGCACCTGCACAACAGGATGCAAAATTGAAAATTGCCGTCCTGGGCCAGCCAAATGTTGGAAAATCAACATTTGTAAATCGTGTACTGGGGGAAAAACGTCAAATTGTCAAAGACGAACCCGGAATAACACGTGATACGGTAAAAATTCCGACAAAATTTTATGGCCGCGATATTGTTTTAATGGACACCGCGGGCCTGCGACGCAAGGCCGGCGTCAAGGATGACGTGGAAACACTGTCTGCATTAAAATCATTGGATGCAATTGACAAAGCAGATGTTATTATTCTGATTGTGGACGCAACCAAAAACATTGAAAACCAGGCATTGGGAATTGCTTCGCGCGTTTATGATGCGGGCAAGATTTTGTGTGTTGCATTAAACAAATGGGATTTGGTGGAACCGGAATTACGCGATGAAAAATTGCTGAAATTAAAACACCAGTTTACCAATTCTTTTCACCAGATTATTAAACCGATGATTTTGGCAATATCTGCGGAAACCGGAATGGGCGTTCAGAATTTGTTTAAACGTATATATCAGCAGTGGGATATTTCCAACACATCTGCCCCAACCAGTTTGATTAACAGAATTTTGGAAAAATTAATGGCCCAGCGCCAGCCACCAATGTCGCGCCTGAAACGCCCAATGAAGATAAAATTTGCGCGCCAGACGGGCCGGCATCCAATGCGCATTACGATAAATGTTGGCGGTGCGTCTGATCTCCCCGAATCATACACGCGTTATCTGCGTCGCGGTCTGGCAACCGCATTAAATTGGGAACACCTGCCTGTTGTAATTGAATATAAAAAAGAGGATAATCCATTTGATTGATAAAGGGTTATCAGTCTGTGGTTGTCGTGCTCTATCCACCAACCCGAACAAACCGAACATGGCCCAACCCGTGTTCGGTTATTTTATTTGTAAAAAAAACCGGCGAATAAAATTCGCCGGTATTTATTTTGCAATTTTTACAATTGCGCGCGTACTTCCTGCACTTCATAGCATTCAACGCGGTCGCCTTCTTTCAGGTCATTGTATTTATCAAACGACATACCGAATTCCACACCGGCGCCGGATACTTCCTTGACCTCGTTCTTTTCACGACGCAATTCGCCAATTTTGCCGTCATATACAACAACGTTGTTGCGCAACAGGCGGACAAATGCGTCTTTTTTGATAACGCCTTCGCTGATGCGGCAACCGGCAACGCGAACCCCTTTGCCAACGGTAAACAGTGCGATAACGTCTGCGTACCCAATAAATGTTTCGCGACGTTCAGGCGCCAATTTACCAGACAATATTTCTTTGATTTCGTCGGTAATGCGATAAACAACACTGTGATAGCGAATATCCACCCCACCACTGCGCGCCATATCGCGAACGGCCGCATCGGCGCGTACATTAAACGCAATGATAACCGCGTTGGATGCCGTGGCCAGACGAATGTCGCCTTCGGTAATTTGACCAACACCGGCCGACAGAATTTCAACCGTCGCCTTGTCAGTATTAATATCTTTTAACATATCGCTGATGGCCTCTACACTGCCCTGGACATCGGCGCGTAAAATAATCGGCAAAACCAATTTTTTGTTGTCATCGCGTTTGGCGAACAATTCTTCCAACGAAGAACGCTTTATCGCATTCGCCTTGTCCTTGGCCTTTTGCACACGATATGCGGCCACTTCGCGTGTTTGCGCTTCGTTTTCCATAACGTGCAATTCGTCGCCGGCCGCCGGAACAGAATCCAATCCCAAAACAATTGCGGGTTGGCCCGGTTTTACAGATTTAACACGTTCACCCGCGGAATTAATCAGTCCGCGCACACGTCCAAATGTTTCACCAACAACGAACACATCGCCGATTTTCAATGTTCCTTGGCGCATCAGAACGGTGGCAACTGCGCCCAGACCACGTTCCATTTTTGCCTCTACAACATATGCAACGGCGGGGATATCGGGGTCGGCCTTTAAATCCATTAAATCGGCCTGTAATAAAATGGCCTCTTCCAATTTATCCAGGTTAATATGTTTTGTGGCGGAAATTTCAACACATTGAATATCGCCACCCATATCTTCTACCTGAACTTCCTGTTGCAACAGGTCTGTTTTTACCCGTGTTGGATTTGCCTCGGGCAAATCAATTTTATTAATTGCAACAATGAACGGTACGTTTGCCGCGCGGATGTGATTAATCGCTTCGATGGTCTGGGGCATAATGGAATCATTTGCCGCAACAACCAATACAACGATGTCTGCCATTTGTGCACCACGTGCGCGCATCGCGGTAAATGTTTCATGTCCCGGTGTATCCAAGAATGTTATCATCGGACCGGATTTTGTTTTAACTTCGTACGCAGAAACATGCTGGGTAATACCGCCGGCCTCGCCCGCGGCAACATTTGCATTGCGGAACGCATCCAACAGTGATGTTTTACCATGGTCAACGTGTCCCACAACCGTAACAACGGGTGCACGGGGTTTCATGTTTTCCGGGTTTGGTTGAACATTCAATAAATCGGCGAAAGGTTGCACAACAACACGCTTGACCGTTGCACCAAATTCAGTGGCAATCAATTCCGCGGTATCTGCATCAATTGATTGGTTTTGGGACGCCATCATCCCCATTTCCATCAGTTTTTTGATAACATTGCCAACCTTTTCCGCCATTGCCGCGGCCAAATCTTTGACCGTAATGGTATCACCCAAGACAACTTCGTGGGCGACCTTTTGCGGGGCATTGAACATTGCACGCGCTTTTTCGCGGAAACGTTTTAACGATGCCTCAGACCGGCGGCGATTTGCACCACGCAATGCAATTTCTTCTTCGTCATCACCACCGATAACAATGTCATGCAGGGAAATTTTTCCCGCCTTTTTAAATTCTTTTTTACCGCCCAAACGCGATGGACGTGCGTCATCTTCTTCGCGGGCCGTTTTGGCACGTGGTGCGGACGTGGTTGCGGTTGAATTAAACGCCTTGGGGCCCGATTGAACAGCGGTCGTTTTCACCTTTTCATCCGGTTGCGACACCTCGTTTGTGGCGGCGGCATTTTCACGGGCGGCCAATTGTTCCTTGACCTGTTCGTATTCACGTGATTCCCGGGCAATTTCCGCTTCGCGTGCGGCATTGGCGGCGGCTTCTTCGGCGGCGCGCTGTTTGCGTTCTTCTTCGCGTGCGCGGGCCGCTTCCAGAACGGCGCGCAACTTTTCATCCGCTGCGTTTCGTGCCGGCGACGGTGTTTTTGGTTCATCGCGCAGTTCACGCGTTCCCGGCGCAATAACACGACGACGGCGTTCAACGAACACCGCATCGCCTTTCTTGCTTTGCACCGCATCAATTGTTACAGATTTTCCAAGTGTCAATGTTGCCATAATTCAACCTTTGTTTGACCGGACGTCAGGTTCCGTCCGGTCCGTCATCACCAATTATTCTTCGTCCTGTTGGATGCCATAGGCCAATTCGCGTGCCTTCATAATTACGCGACCGGCCAAGCGTGGCGACATTGTGTCTTCGCCCAGAATTTCAATCAGTTCATCTGACGCCAAATCCGCCAAATCTTCCAACGATTTAATTCCCGCATTACCCAATTTCATAATAATCGGCCGTTTGATGAAATCAAAATTCAGCAAATCATCCGACATGCCCAATTTATGACCTTCATCTTTATAGTCCTGTTCAATTTTTACCAAATACGCCTTGGCACGATTTTGCAATTCAGTTGCCAATTCTGCATTAAATCCTTCGATGCTTTCCAGTTCTGCCAAATCAACAAACGCGATTTCTTCTATGGTGCGGAAACCCTCGGTTATCAGCAGGTGCGCAATCATTTCATCAACGTCCAGACCGCGGATAAACAATTCTGTTTTTTCTTTGAATTCTTTGGCACGACGTTCCTGTTCGGTTTGTTCGTTCATAACGTCGATGTTCCATCCGGTCAATTGTGATGCCAGACGAACATTCTGACCACGACGCCCAATTGCCAGCGATTGCTGGTCTTCGTTCACAACAACGGCCGCACTGCGTGTGTCTTCGTCAACGATAATTTTTGCGACCTTGGCCGGTTGCATTGCATTAACGATAAACACGGCCGGATCTTCGGAATACAAAATAACGTCAATTTTTTCACCATGGCATTCGTTGATAACCGGCTGAATACGTGTTCCTTTGATACCAACGGTCATACCGACGGCGTCAATGGACGGATCCTGGGTTTCAACCGCAATTTTGGCGTGGCTGCCCGGGGCACGTGCAACAGATTTGATTTTAATAATGCCTTCATAAATTTCCGGAACTTCCTGGACAAACAATTTTTCCATAAATAACGGATGTGTACGAGTCAAGAAAATCTGTGGTCCGGTATTGCTGCGCGCGACATCCATAATTAATGCGCGTACGCGGTCGCCCACCGCCAGACGTTCACCCGGAATCAGTTCTGTGCCCTTGATATAACCTTCGGCTTTGCCATTGATATCAACAAAAACGTTGCCGAATTCAATACGTTTTACAACACCGGATACAATGTCGCCAATATTGTCTTTGAATTCTTCGTACTGACGGCCCTTTTCCGCGTCGCGTACACGTGCGGTCATAATTTGTTTTGCCGTTTGAAATGCCATGCGGCCAAATTCAGGTTCCGGCAAAGGATCGGCCACCGTATCACCGACATTTGGATTTTTGGCATACTTTTTTGCCGCATCCACGGTCAACATAGTATTTGCATCGTATTCTTCGCCAACAGATTCCGGTGATGCGATAACAGTAAACAAACGTTTAACATAAATGGCGCCGTTTTTACGATCAATATCGGCAACAATGTTAAATTCTTCGCCATATTTATGTTTTGCGATTTTGGCAATTGCGGCTTCTAGTGATTCAATAACGATTTCACGGTCAATCTGCTTTTCCTGGGCCAAAGAATCAATCGCCAACAGCAAATCCTGACGGGGCATAGAAACAAAAGACATTTGGTTTCTCCTTGTTTTATTTCATGTCTTTATTGAAAGAGCGGGGTTTTTACAACCCCGCTCCTAAAAACTTTTTAAGAACACAGTTATTATTACGTCCGAATCGCACAAATGCAAGGGAAAAACAACATTATTATTTGACGGTGGGACTTTTGGGCTTTATACTGCGAATTATGAAAATACTAGGCAAGTACTTTACACGACAGTTGGTCGTTATTTTTATCATGCTGCTGTTGGTCTTAACTGGGCTGGCATGGATGGTACAAATAATGTCAATGATGAAG
The DNA here is from genome assembly GCA_023402015.1 of Pseudomonadota bacterium. GTDB lineage: Bacteria > Pseudomonadota > Alphaproteobacteria > Rs-D84 > Rs-D84 > Enterousia. The sequence continues at coordinate 5,501 of JAEXCU010000001.1, forward strand.
TTTTTGCTGAATTATGGCATAGAATTCACCAGTTTTCTGGGGTTGACCGTTTTAATGGTGCCGTTCATCGTTTCTATTATTGTTCCGTTTGTAAGTTTTATTGCCGTCATTTTTGTTTACAATAAACTTATCAGTGATAATGAAATAACCGTAATGGCGGCGTCGGGCCTGTCGCCGGCGCAAATTGCGCGGCCGGCAATATGGTTGGCCATTGTAATAACATTGGTGCATTTGGGTCTGAATTTATGGATTGTTCCGATTTCCCAGGCAAAATTTTACGATACACAATGGAATTTGCGGTATGGCCTGGCCCATATGAAATTACAGGAATCGGCGTTTACGGAATTGGCCGATGGTTTGGTTGTTTATGTGGACAAGGCATCTGGTCATGACCTGTCCCAGGTAATGTTATCAGACATGCGCGACAAACAGGCACCATTAACCATTTTTGCCGAAAAAGGTAAATTGGTTGCAACCACACGTGGATTGTCAATCGTTATGTCAAACGGTTCATTACAGGCCAAAGGCGACGGAATAACCACCGGCACATTTGCCAGTTTTGATATGGATTTAAATGTTGCAGACAAAGGCGGCGAATCCGTGTTCAAGGTACGCCGCATACCCACACACACATTATTAAAAACGGTTTTGGATTCACCCACGGCCAAGCAACATAAAATGGTTCTGTCAGAATTATCCACACGCTTTCTGGGACCGATTATGAATTTGATTTTGGCATTGCTGTGCGCAATAATATTATTACGCACATCGTTGTTGCGCAGACGCGCCAGTTTTGCCCCCGCATTGGCGGTTGGTGCAATGGCGGCCGTAATGGCATTGTTTATGTCTGCATCCAACATGGTGGCCTGTTTAACAGATGTCGGTTTATTGGCGTTGGGACAAATCGTTGTTTTAATTTCATTGTTGTTTATACTGTATAAGAAATGAAAAAATTATGTCCGTTTTTTGTATCCTGGATAATGTCAGCCGCCGCAATCGCGGCCCCAATTGACATAGACGCACCAAAAACAATAACGGCAAAAAAGATTGAATACGATTTAAAATCTGAAACCATAAAAACAGTTGGTGATACAGAAATTGTAAATTCATCGGGCCAGCGCATGACCCTGACAGATTCGTACCTATCAAAAACCGGCGACAGTTTGTCTGGGGATGACATAAAAATTTGGCTGGGCCAACATGTTTATATTCAATCTGATAATATTATACGCGAAGGCGACGAAACCATTGCCAAAAAGGCAATTTTTACCGCATGCGATAATTGCGATGCCTTTGGCGAGGCCTGGACCATTTCCACATCAAAAATTGTTCACGATATGAAAACGCGCATGCTGCGTTTTTATAATCCTGTGCTGTGGACATATGATATTCCGGTGTTTTGGTTGCCTTTCTTTGAAATGCCAGATCCGGGAATTAAACACAAAACCGGTTTGTTAATGCCAGATTTTGCATCAACAAATAATATGGGAACCCAAATAAATATCCCGTTATATGTGTCTATTTCTGATACGCATGATTTGACATTTACCCTGTCGTATTTAACCCAGGAAAATCCCCTGTTTCAATTGGAACACCGATTAAACCTGGCGCATTCGGAATACAGAACAACTGGGTCTTTTACCCATAATCGGGCGGGCGAAAATCGTTGGCACATATTTAACAACGATGTAATTGAATTGGGCGAATATGCGCGCGCAACCGTGTATTTGGAACGCGCATCAGATAAAACATATTTGCAGAAATACGGTTTTTACGGGGACCAACCATATTTGGATTCAGGCGCCACGATTGAATTGTTCGGACAATCGGGGTACATCATGGCCGATGCCCATATATTCCAAGAACTGCGCAGCACGACCGGTTTTTATTCCACGCCATCTGGAAACATATTGCCCCAGATACGTGGTATTTATCAGACCGCACCATTTTTCCACGAAACATATGCAACATTTATCACAGACATATTGGGAATATCCGGTTCATCCACCGCATCCCAACGTGTAATTGGCGACGCACGTATTACATCGCCGTGGACACTGTGGGGTGGCAACAGAATAACGGCCAGTCTGTCCGCACGATACGACGTGTATAATTTTGATAATACGGAAATGATAAATGGTGAAAACTTTTCCGGATTAAAAAGCCGTTTTCTGCCCAGTGGATATCTGGAATGGGGATTGCCATTAATGCGCCCCAGCGATTCTTGGACCCAGGTAATTGAACCACGTGCGCGTTTAACATTAATGCGCCATATGAACAACGACCAATTCACACTGAATAACGATTCTGCTGGTGCATTTTTATCTGATTCAACATTATTTTCAGACAATCGGTTTGCTGGGTTGGATTTATGGGAAAACGGAACATACGCAGATTACGGTGTACGGTGGGCGGCATTTAATGATGATGGACGCTTTTTTGAAATGTTCCTGGGGCAAACATACGATTTCCAGGACCGCGCATCCACCGACCCCAACAGCGGATTTCACGACGGTGCATCTGACTATGTCGGCCGCATAGAATTTAACAATAATAAATGGATAAATGTTTCATCGCGGTTCCGCCTGTCGCAAACAGATTTATCACTGCGACACATGGAAACATCGGCCATTATCGGCACATCCAGAAATTACATAGACATCGGCCACATCTGGTCCCAACAATTTATTGACGCATTCACAATGGCCGACGATATAAATGAAATGACGGCTGGGTTTGGTATCCAATTGACTAACCGTTGGTCGGTGCGTTTTAATGCGATATACAATATGACCTATGGCCAGTTTCAACGACATACCGGTGGATTGTTTTACAATCATCCGTGCTATTATTTGTCGGTTGAATACCGCCGCGACAATGCAATCAAGGAAGACTATGTCGGAACCACAACGTTCCAGTTCCGCTTTGGGATGAGCATTGATGGTCAACGCTATTAAAGGAAGGAATAATGAAAAAATTTAATTTGTTTGCAGTTGCTTGCACAATTTTGGCAATGCCTGCATTTGGGGCGACGGTGGTTGCGTCCATTAATGGAACGCCAATTACCGACACGGACATAACCGCCCGGACAAAATTAATGGCACGCCAGGGAAACACCGCCACAGACAATCGGCGCCAGGCATTACAGAATATTATCGATGACAACATAAAACTGACATATGCGGGAAACTTTAATGCCGTGCCAGATGACGATGTTGTGGAAAAAGAATTGAAAAAAATGAATCTGGACGATTTATCCGCCACGGAACGCGAAATGGCACGCATTGCAACCAAGGCCGATATCGCATGGCAAATTGTCGTCGCCCGTACGGTTTTGCCAATGGTTGATGTGTCTGCGGACGAAATTGCGGCTGAACGTGTGGCAATCGCCCGTGAAAACGGTTTACCGATTGAAATGACAATTATACGTCTGATTGATATTCCATCTGACGTGGCATCAAAACTGACCAAACCACGCGATTGCGACGACGCAATGAAAATGGCAGAAAACCTGGGTGGTGCCCCCCAGAAATTTACCGCAGTTCAGTATGAATTGTCCGCAGATATTCGCAATCGGGTTGCAAACCTGCCAAAATTGACATGGTCGCCAGTGGTGGATGATTCTGTTTTATTGGTATGCAGCACGAAAAAAACGGCTGAATACGGAAAATTGGACGACATTATCAAACAAAACACGCTATATAAACAGGCACTGTTTATTGCGGACCAACAATTAAAGCAATTACGCCGCAAGGCCGTCATTGTCATTAACGACGACAGATACAAATTATGAAACCGGTATTATTTAATTTAACGGATGCCCAGTTAACAGAATTTGTGGAACAAATGGGCCAGCCCAGATTTCGCGCCAAACAAATTCGCGAATGGTTAAACCGTGGTGCGCCGGATTTTTCTGTGATGAAAAATTTGCCCGAAACACTGCGGCGCGATTTAGACAACGCTGCCCAAACATTACCATGCCGCATTGTTCAAAAATTGGATTCATCAGACGGCCAGACAACAAAATTCTTGTTGGAAATGACAGATGGTGAACAAATTGAATGCGTGCTGATGCGCACCAGTTATGGCAACAGTGTCTGCGTCAGTTCCCAGGCAGGTTGTGCAATGGGTTGCAAATTCTGTGCCAGTACGCTGTTGGGTCTGAAACGAAATCTGACCGTAAATGAAATATTTGCCCAGATTTTGGTTGCCCAGTGGGAATTGCGCCGTGCAAACACATCTGACCGACCAATACGTCCCAATGGGGATGCAAACAATGGGGACGTATCGCATATTGTTATTATGGGCACGGGCGAACCGCTGCAAAATACTGAAAATGTAATCGGATTTATGGAACGCGCCAACAGCGATATGGGTATCGGATGGCGCAGAATAACAGTGTCCACCTGCGGGATTGTCCCGGGTATCGCAGAACTGATTAAATGGGGCCGGCCGATTAATCTGGCGATATCATTACACGCACCTGTGGATGAATTGCGCAATCAGATTATGCCAATTAACAATAAATACAAATTAAACGAAGTTCTGGATGCCGCATGGCGTTTTACAGACCAACACAACCGCCAATTAATGATTGAATACATATTGTTGGGCAAACGCGATGAAAATGGCGAAATCGTTTTATTTAACGCAACACCGGAATACGCAGAAAAACTGTCTGAATTGTTGCACGGCAAAAATTGCATGGTAAACCTTATACCATGGAATGCGGTTGATGAACGCGATTTTGCATCACCGTCCGGTAATGCAGTACACAGATTTCAGGACTTACTGATTAAAAACGGCATCCATACGCGCATACGTCGCGAACGCGGCACCGATATTGGCAGTGCATGCGGACAACTGCGCCTGAACAATGCTAAGGGGAAAAAATGAAATTGCGATACATAACCTGTTCTGACGCGCGCGAACAATTACCACCGGATGCGGCAATAAAATTGTTAAGTGATTTTCCAATTGCAGAATTGGCAATTCAGACACACCCAACAAAAATGTCGGTCAGTATGCCGCGTCGCAAATGGTTTGATGAATTATTACGCAACGTACGAAATAATCCAAAAAAATTAAATCTGGCTGTACATGTAAACCTGGACTGGTGCAACTTGTTTTGTCGCGGCATAATCGCACCAGACTTATTGGATTTGTTCTTTTTGACGCAAACAGACGGCACGCCTGTAATAAAACGCTGGCAGATAAATATTCATGGCAGCAAAACGCCGTTATTTCAAGCCGATAATATCGCGCGGATAATTGCAAATTACCCGGATCGTGAATATATATTTCAATATGCATCTTCGGAATACAACCGTATACGCAGACTGGATCAAACTGGCGTAAAATTTTCAGTTTTATACGACGCATCCGGGGGCCAGGGAAAGGCACCACGCAACTGGCGCGCACCATGGAATCCAAATATCCCCCAGGGGTATTCCGGTGGAATTTCACCAGACAACGTGGCGGGCAACCTGGATAAAATTGCGCGTGTTGTGTCAGATCGGGAATCTATATGGATTGATGCCGAAGGCAAATTAAAAAATCCAGAAACACGTTTATTTGACATTAACCGCGCACGCGAATACATATCAAACGCATTGGCGTGGTCTAAAAACAACACAAAATAAAAAAGGCCGCCATTTTGGCGGCCTTTTTATTTATAAAATCCAATTTATTTGTTCGGAATGATTTTGATTTCAACACGACGGTTTTGCTGGCGTCCCTGGGCGGTTGTGTTTGATGCAATCGGACTGGTCGGGCCCAGGCCCATAATTTCAAAGCGACCTGCTTTGACGCCCTGGCCTTCCAGGTATGCTGCAACGGCAATTGCGCGTTGTTTGGACAGGGTCATATTGTAATCTTCGCTGCCCGTGTTATCGGTATATCCCAAAACCATTACTGTGGAATTACTGTATTTATTTAAAACCTTGGCCACGGAATTCAATGTTGCATAAAATCCCGCGTTAATGTCAGACGAATCTGTTTTAAATGTAATGTTTCCGGGCATAATCAGACGGATGCTGTCTTCGCCGCGAACAACACTGACACCGGTGGATGCCAATTCTGCGCGCAGTTCTGCTTCCTGGGTGTCCAGATAATACCCCGTGCCTGCGCCCAACGCAGCCCCGGCCAGACCGCCAACAATTGCGCCTTTGCCACTGTTGCCAGCAACCAATGCACCGGTTGCTGCGCCGGTGGCGGCACCAATTGCGGTTCCCCATACGGCCTTGGATGTTTGTGCTTCGCCGGTGTATGGATTAACGGTTGTGCATCCGGCCAACATGGTCAGCCCGGCACATATAATTGCAATTTTTTTCATATATTTTCTCCCTGGTTAAACGGATACATTTTATAACATTTTTATGATAACGCAAAACATTTAACAGGGCTAAATTTTCCATTTCTTTTTTTGCATTTTATAACGCAGTTTTATAACCGGTACCAATCCGAAAAGATAACAGGTCTGATAACTGTGGTCGCTGTTTGCGCGCCATGAATACAACGGAAATAACCCGAACAGGGTCGCGCGCGTGCGATGAACAATATCGCATGTGGGACGAATGTCATACTGGCATAAAAACATATACGTTTCTATGCGTGCACGACGACAATATGCGTTTTGCAGTTTCTGTGTTTCACGAGCGGTTAACATTGAATTTGGGCGAAATTTATACGTGTACTGGGCACCGGGGACCAAAACTATGCGATTACTGTGGCAGACCATTTTTGTCATCACCAAAATGTCTTCACAATATAACATATCTGTGGGGAATGTGTACTTTTTTCGATTCCAAAAATCCCGGCGTATCAGGTACCGCCATGAATAACCATTCCTATCCACACATGTATGGTCTATTTTATCCTGGGGGCATACCAGAACCATTTCATGCGAAAACACAATACTGTTGTCCGGCCAACGTTCGTTTATATAAGATGCAACCGCAACATCAGCATCTGTGCGGCGCGCGGCATTATATAAATTCTTATAAAATTCGGTGTTTATAATATCATCCGCATCTAAAAAGTGCAGATATTGTCCGCGCGCGATTGCAATGGCATTATTTCTGGCATTTGATATTCCTTGATTTTCATCGGCCTTGATTGCGCGCAGGTTCATTTCCGGAAAATCCGCCGAATATCGCATAACTTCGCCCGGCGTATCGTCGGTGCACCCGTCCAGAAAAATAATTGTTTCAATATCATTTTGCGGGAAATTTTGCGTACGCACGCAATCCAACGTTTGACGTATATATTTTGCGCAATTATATGCGGGAATTATTACAGAGATTTTCATAAACTGCCCTTTTGTAAAAATGAAACCGCCAAAGGAATGGCGGTCGGGCGTTTTCAAAATCATAGCATAAATGACCCTGTTGTTTTCAGTATAACCTATTTTATAACAACAGACGCCCGACCAAAACAGTCAGGCAAATAACGATGCGAATGCACCTTTTACCGGATTACGATGCAAATCGCACCGTATGCTATGGGTTTTGAAAGACCCAAACCCACATCCCTGTGGATTTAAAATAAATGATAAACCATTATTTCCAACAACGCAAAATAAAAAACCGCACAAGGCGGTTTTAATTTTGGTGGGTGTTGAGGGACTCAAACCCCCGACCCTCTCGGTGTAAACGAGATGCTCTAATCAACTGAGCTAAACACCCGAAACAGCGGGCAAATAATAAATCAATTTTTTCCGCTTGTCCAGTATTTTATTTTTCACCCTATTCCGGGATTGGCATTCCGACGGTGGCTTCGCCCATAACGCGGTCAATCATTTCGTCCGCCTTGGTCTTGGCATCCGTATATGCGGCCATAACCAGGTCTGCAACCGCCGCCGCGCCGCGGGACAAAACATCATCACGAATTGTCAGATTCGTTAAATCGTACTTGCCCGTCATATCCACGATGCATGCACCATTATCGGCAATTCCTTTGACATGGGTTTCGGCCAATTTTTCCTGGGCGGCGGCAACCTTGGACTGTAATTCCTGGGCCTGGGCCATTAGGTTTTCCATATCCATTTTTATTTCTCCTGCATGTGTTTGGCGCCCCTTTGCGGGGGCGCCAAAACGAACATTATGCCTTGATTTCAGCACCTGTTTTTTGATCAATACCGACCATGGTCATACGTGTTTTGCCACGTTTGTCCGCGCCCAAGTATTTTACGAAAACTTTGTCGCCTTCTTTGATTTTCGTATCTTCAATCTTGGCAATTCTTTCGCCGGTGATTTCAGAAATATGAACCATTGATTCAAATCCGTTCATGATTTTCACGAACAAACCAAAATCTTTTACGCCGGAAACAACGCCTTCGTAAATCTGGCCAACTTCGGGTTCTGCAACAATTTCTTTGATGCGTGCGATTGCGTCGTCGGCTTCTTCTTTGGTGGTTGCCATAATTTTAATGGTACCGTCATCGGACAGGTCAATCTGGGTGTTCGTTTCACGGGTCAGGGCCTGGATAACACTGCCACCTTTGCCGATTACTTCACGAACTTTGTCCGGACTAATCTTCATTGTGTATGCCTGGGGCGCGAATTCAGATACCTGCTTGCGCGGGGCCTTAATCGCTTTTTCAATTTTACCCAAGATATGCATACGACCGTCTTTGGCCTGGGCCAGTGCACGCTGCATAATTTCAAACGTAATAGATGTGATTTTAATATCCATCTGCAACGCAGTAATACCGCGGTCTGTACCCGTTACCTTAAAGTCCATGTCGCCCAAGTGGTCTTCATCGCCCAGAATATCTGTCAGAATGGCGTAATCATCACCTTCTTTAATCAGTCCCATTGCAATACCCGCGACCGGACGTTTTAATGGAACACCACCGTCCATCATCGCCAATGTCGCACCACATGTGGTCGCCATAGACGAAGAACCGTTGGATTCCAAAATATCCGATACAACGCGAATGACATAATCGAATTCACTGCGGCTGGGGACCATTGGGTGCAATGCGCGCCATGCCAAATTACCATGTCCCAATTCACGACGACCCGGGGCCTTTAATCCTTTGCATTCGCCAACGGAATATCCCGGGAAATTATAATTCAGGATGAAATCTTTTTCTTCGGCACCGTCCAATGATTCAATTGGCAATGCATCTTTGCCGCCGCCCAATGTCAGGGATACCAACGCCTGGGTTTCACCGCGTGTAAATAACGCAGACCCATGTGCGCGTGGCAGAATGCCCAATTCAATTTCAATCGGACGAACCGTTTTGTTATCGCGTCCGTCAATACGTGGTTTTCCGGCCAAAATATTTCCACGCATAATACGCGCAGTAATATTTTCAATAATTTCATCGGCCCATGATTCCAATGTGGATGTGGCAGTTGTTGTTTCCGGGAACAATTCGGCAATACGTGCCTTGGCCTGGTTGTGAACATTTGCCAATGTTTCTAAACGAACCAATTTTTCCTTGATTAATAATGCATTTTCAATTTCACCCGCAAAGCGTTCAAAATCAGATTCCATTGCAACGTATTCCGCACTGTGTTCCGGAACGTCCCAACGGGCTTTGCCCGCCTGGCCGGCCAATTCGTTAATGGCATCAATAACGGATTGTTGCGCATCAAAGCCGAATTTAACCGCGCCCAATGTTGTTTCTTCGTCCAATTCGCCGATTTCAGATTCAACCATTAATACGCCGTCTTTGGTCGCCGCAACAACCAAATCCATTTCAGAATCTTCAATGAATTTTTTGGACGGATTCAAAACGTATTTACCGTCAGCATATCCAACACGCGCCGCACCAATTGGTCCCGCGAATGGAACGCCAGACAACGCCAACGCCGCGGATGACGCAATCATCGCCAAAATATCAGGTTGGTTTTTCTTGTCATAAGAAAACACCTGGGCAATGATTTGAACTTTGTTTTTAAATGTTTCTGGGAACAACGGACGAATTGGTCTGTCAATCAGACGCGCCGTCAGCGTTTCAGCGGTGGACGCCTTGCCTTCGCGGCGGTCGCGGGAACCCGGGATGCGGCCTGCGGACGCAAACTTTTCCTGGTAATCAACGGTTAATGGAAAGAAATCCTGACCTTCCACTGCGGATTTTTCCGCACATACGGTGGCCAGAACCATTGTTCCGCCCATGGTCGCCAAAACGGCGCCATTTGCCTGTTTGGCCATACGGCCTGTTTCCAGACGCAGCGTTTCATCCCCATACGGGATTTCAACGGCGACCGGATTATTCAGATGCGCCTTGGCATCTTTGTCAAATAAACCAAATAACATATATTTTCTCCATTTTGTTAGTTTATTATGCGAAGAAAAATCATTCGTTCTTGCACTCTGGCAAAAATGCAAAAATGAACAATTTCCCCTTCGCGATGTTGATTATAAAAGATATTTGACCGTTTGCAAATAATTTAATGGATACCCCAATATTTCTGGTGTATAATTCGCACGATGTCTGGGTTCAGACATCGGGGTGTGGAAACCCTTTATCAAAGCGTCTGGGAACGGACGTAAAACATGTCCTGCTGATAAAACGGCAGGTGGGCTGCGAATACCCAATAAGCAGCACAATTCTTTGATATTGTTTCCAACCTCCTGCCACCTTGGTTAATGCCTGGGTGGTTCAATTTTTAACAAATTGGTAAATAGGAGTGAAACAAAATGAAACCAACACTTATAACCTGGGCCGCGACCATTGTGGCATTTGCGGCATATGCCCCGCCCGTATCTGCGGCATTAACCCTGTGTCAAGAGGCATCGGATTGTATGACCGGTTGCAGCACATTGTACCCATATTGCTGTCCAACGGGTGAAACCGGCACCAAATACACATGTCCATCCGGTTGGTATCGCAATTTATCCAGTGGCCTGTGCACGCGCAACGCCACAAACGGCGATGATTCCAAGGGATATTACACACAAAACTATGGCACATGCAGTCCGGAAACATACGCCTACAATTGCTTTGTCAAATCGGCCACAGCAACATCGGGCAGTTATTCTTGCATGTCTTGTTTTCAACCGGGGGTATAAGATATGAAAAAAATAATTATGTGTGCTGCAACGATTGCGGCACTGTCCGGCACATCCGCATACGCGGCATGCACCGCCACAACAAAAACATACACCGCATGCAAGCCGGGATATTACCTGTCATCGGGCGATTGTGTTCGTTGTCCAACATCGGGGGGCGCATATGGCACAACCGCGGATAATAACACAGGTGGCATAACATCGTGTTATATTCCGTCCGGCAATACCGGTACAGACACCACCGGTTCATTTATATACACCGGAAATTGTTATTACAGTAATTAAAAACGCCCCCATGACGGGGGCGCGCTTTATTTATTTCTGTTGCGACGGAATTCATCCAACGATACAACCCGACCCGTGTCGGGGACAGTGCCCGGTTTTTCTTCCAATGGCAATTCCATATCATTGTCGGCCGCGGATGCACCCTTAGGATGAAAAGACAACATGAAATCAACCGATGGGTCTTTGAATTCAACCAACGCAGAAAACGGAACGCGAATAAAAAATGGTCGTCCGTCAAATGTTAACTGGACCCCGAATTCTTTGTCAGACACATTTAAATTGTTATAAGAATACTGCAAAACAATCGTCATGATGTCAGGATATCTGATTCGCAGGAAATCCGGCAAAACAACACCCGGCGCACGGGTTTTAAACGTAATAAAAAAATGCGTCCCATCGCCCAGGCCATTGAATTGCGCGTGAATCAACGCGTCTTTGACAACGGATTTCAGGGCATTATCCAATAAATTTTGATAATCAATCTTGCTCATCTGAACACTCCGCCACCAGTATATTATTTATTTCCCCGTCGGCGCAAGCAACAAATACAGCATTCGGTACATCTGAAAACGTTTCCGAATCCAGTCCCGTTGCCCAAACCTGGGCGTTGGCCGCGCCCAATTGCGCAAACAGATTTTTTCGCGCCACTGCGTCCAGGTGGGCCGCCGCTTCGTCCAATAAAATTATCGGTTGGCGCCCGGTTTTCGTGTGAATCAGTTTTGCATGTGCCAGAATCAGTTTTAACAAAACCGTTTTTTGCTGGCCAGTACTGGTTAAATTCGCAGGCAGATTTAACGCCGTGTTAAACACCCCAAAATCAGATTTGTGCGGTCCGTCCAACAGCATTTTATCCCCGGCCAATTCACGATTTTCGCGTAGGTATTGTCCGTATTTTCGTTCGGCATCGGCGGCATTGGACGATATTATCATTTCTTCGGCCATGCCTGATACCGATACGGCGCAATCTGATAAAAAATAATTTAATTCGCCCGCGTATTGTATTCGCGCGGCCGCCACCGCCACCGCGGTACCCGCAATCTGGGTATCCAGCGCATCTAACCACCGCGCATCGCGACCGTTTTTCAATGCAAATGCGCGTTCTGATAATAATTTTGCCAACCGTCCCACACGTCCGGCATGGGCGGAATCAAAACTGGCGGCCAGACGGTCAAAAAACGCGCGCCGATCCGCGGCAGAATCCACAAACAATCTGTCTTCACGTGGGGTTAGCCAAACAATTCGCAAAATGGCCGCCAAATCGGCCAATGTGGCCACATCACCGTCAATTTTCGCGCGCCGGTTTGTTGCATCAGGCGTAAAGTAAACAGACAATTCTGTTTCGTCATTCAGATTTGCAAACACCGAAAAACCACCCACCCCGCCAAAGCGCGCAATATCCGTCATTGGTGCCCCGCGCAGGCCGCGGTCGCCCGCCAGCATGGACAGTGCCTCTAACACGGCAGTTTTGCCGGCGCCGTTTGGACCGGTAATAATAATATTACGCCGACCGTGCGTTTGAATGCGGCACGATTTGTGATTACGAAAATCTGTCAGCGTTAATGTTTCAATCATGGCCGGATAATACAACCATTGCGTAAAAAATACAAGTGGCACAAAAAATAAACCGCCCCGATAAAGGGGCGTATTATTTTTGGAGGCCTGGGTCGGAATGTTCGCATCGCCCACAGGGCGACCGTTGCTAAACGCAACTTGCTTACCACTCGCAGCGGTTTCGCGGCGCGGCGCCGCATATGCCGCACCGCAAAACCTGGCTCGTATGCGAACCGGGCCGGTTCGATAAAACTCATATTCTCAAAAAAACAACACCCATAAATGGGTGTTTTATTTTTTGGAGGCCTGGGTCGGAATCGAACCGGCATACAAGGATTTGCAGTCCTCTGCATAACCACTCTGCCACCAGGCCGTTTGTTGTGTGCACGTATACTACGCAAAAAAAATTTGTAATTCAACAGAAAAATATATTATTATGTGGTATAATTTAGGGCACGAGAGAATTTTATATGAAAATATTACCACTGATGTTATGTTTGCTGCCGCTGACAGCCGTTGCAGCAGAAAATGATTGTTTAAACCGAACAACTGCGCCGTCGGGCAAACTGACCCTGCCCCAGGTGGTGGATTTGGGCCTGTGTCGCAATCCGCAAACAACCGCCGCATATTTTGCCGCCGAATCTGCACGTTTTTCAAAAAATGCGGGCTATGCAAATTATTTGCCCGCGGTTAACGCGTCTGCGTCGGCGTCCCTGCCGTATCGCAACAAAGAATGGGGCGATTGGACATATGGGGCATCGTTGTCTGCATCTTATTTAATATTTGATTTCGGAAAACGTTTGGCGGATGTTAACACCCTGACCGCGACATGGCGTGCGGCCGGTTTTGATTATGACGAAACGGTTCAAAATTATATTTATGGGGTAATTGGTGCGTACTATGCATTATTAAATGCGGACGCCGATGTTAAAAGCGCAACGTCCCTGCGCGCGGTTGCCAAAACGGCCAAGGATACCGCCGATAAAAAGTTCAAAGCCGGTGCCGTGGCCAAGGCCGATGTATTAAAGGCGGCAACCACATTGGCCAGTCGCGATTTGGAACTGGAACGGGCAAAAAACAACCGCGAAATTGCCAAGGGAACATTGCTGTCCAAACTGTCTTTCCCTGCGAACCAGGATATCCAAATTGCCGACATGCCCGCAGAATTTGGTGGTGCGGCGGAAATTCAAAGTATAAATGAATTAATCGCATTGGCCGAAAAAAGTCGCCCTGACCTGTTGCGTGCAACCGCGAACAAAGACGCCGCGTGGCATCGCAGAAATTCTTCGTTCTTGAAAAATTTGCCCAGCATTTCTGCATCGGGCACATTGCAATGGAATGACACGCCGTCAGAATCTTTTAATTCTGGCAATGATAAAATCAGTGGCAGTATCGGCATCCGCGCCAGTATGCCGATTTTTGCAGGCTTTGCCAATGTTTACGGCGTTCGTGCGGCACAGGCAAATTATGACCGCGCCATTGAACAGGAACGCCAAACCCAGGATTCGGCGGTACTGGACATCTTTACAGCATATCAAAATTATAAAACGGCCCAGACTGTTCTGGCCCAAACAAAAACATTGTTGGCGTCCGCCACGGAAAGTGAACGCGTTACCGCCGGAATGTACAAAGTGGGCAAGGCAACAATGCTGGATTGGCAGACGGCACAATCAGAATTGGTTGATGCACAAAAGCAAAACAATGCCGCAAAATACGATTTGTTCACAAAACGCGCGGCGGTCGCACTGGCCATCGGTGATATCAAGGTTGGATTAGCACAGGGGGAAAATTTAAATGAAACAAACGAATAAAAATGCGCCGGTGAAAACTTCGCGATTTAAGAGAATTTTAAAATGGTTTTGGCGTAAAAAATGGTGGATTATAATCGTTCTGGTTGCACTGTTTGGCGCAATGTATTTAATGCGTGGTGGGTCAGATACCAAATCGCAATATGCAACACTGAACATTGGCCATGGCGACCTGCGCCAGGTTGTAACGGCGACCGGTGAAATTCAACCATTAAACACCGTTAACGTTGGGTCCCAGGTATCGGGAACAATTGAAAACCTGTATGTGGATTATAATTCCAAGGTTAAAAAGGGCGACGTTCTGCTGACCATTGAACCGTCTGTTTTACAGGCATCTGTGGACGAGGCCAAGGCATCCCTGGTCAGTGCACAATCCCAGCGCAACTATGCCAAAAGTGAATATGAACGCAATAAAATCCTGTATGCCGATGGATTTATTTCGCGCGCAGAAATGGAACAATCCCAAACAACATACGAACAGGCCGAACAATCTGTGAACCGTATGCAATCACAATACGACCGTGCAGAAACAAATTTGGGATACGCAACCATTACATCCCCGGTTGACGGCACAGTTATCTCGCGCGAGGTTGATGTTGGTCAAACAGTTGCGGCGTCTTTCCAGACACCTGATTTATTTAAAATTGCCGAAGACCTGTCCCAGATGCAGATTGAAACATCCGTGTCCGAGGCCGACATTGGTGTTATCAAAGAAGGTCAACCCGTCACATTTACCGTGGACGCATATCCAACCCAAACATTTAACGGTGTGGTGCGTCAGATTCGTCTGTCGCCGACAACAACATCCAACGTTGTTGTGTACACCGTTGTAATTGACGTTGACAATTCTGATTTACGTTTAATGCCTGGAATGACCGCATTTGTTACAATTGTGATTTCTGAAAAATTTGACGTGTACAAGGTTCAAAATGCCGCATTATTATTGCGCAGTTTTGACGGTATTATCGCCAACCCAGGCGATGCCACAACCAAAACCCATTTGGCGGTAATGCGTGGGGATAACATTGTTTTGGTGCCGTATGAAAAGGGTCTGATTACCGCAACTGAAACCGAAATCATTTCTGATGAAATTCAACCCGGGGACAAAATTGTTGTCGGTAAACTGGGCCAGGTTTCCACATCCGGCAACAATAATCGTTCGCGCGGCGGACCCGGCGGCCCAATGTAAGGATAAAAAGACGCACCACAGGTGCGTTTTTTTAAAGACCAAAATTATTTCGCATGATATAATGCACGCATATTAATTAACGGGGGGGAATCACAAATGTCCAGGTCGGCCGAAACAATTATTTCAATGAACAAAATAAATAAAAGTTTTCCCATAGAAATGGGTGGCCAACAACAGGTTTTATTTGATATCAATTTTCGTGTTTGCGCCGGTGAATTTGTGGCAATCATGGGCCCGTCGGGCAGTGGTAAATCCACATGCATGAACATAATCGGTGCATTGGATACCCCGACGTCTGGCACATATGAACTGTATGGCCGCGATATCACCCACCTGTCCACAGATGAATTGGCCGTCATACGAAACGAATATATAGGATTTGTGTTTCAGCAATTTAATCTGCTGTCCAAGCGCAGCGTATTGGACAATGTAATGTTGCCGTTGATGTATCGCGGCCTGCCCATGGATGAACGCGTACGGCGGGCACGTGAAATGCTGAAACGCGTGGGGTTGGAAAACTTTGAAAGTTATCTGCCAACACAATTGTCGGGCGGTATGAAGCAACGCGTTGCAATTGCCCGCGCATTGGCCGGCGACCCGAAACTGATTTTGGCGGACGAACCGACAGGCGCATTGGACAGTAAAATGGGTAATGAAATTTTAAAATTCTTTAAACAATTAAACAAAGACCTGGGGATTACAATCGTTATGATTACCCACGAATTCGACATTGCGCGATATGCAGACCGCCTGATTCATATTCGCGACGGGCGAATAAATTATGACGGCCCCGTCCCACGCGATGACCGCAATTTATAATATATGAAATAGGAATAAAAAATGACATTTAACGATATTTTCAAAGAATCCTGGCTGTCTATCAGTGGAAATAAAATTCGTTCATTCCTGACGGTTTTGGGGATTGTTATTGGTGTTATGGCGGTGGTTATCATGGTCGCCGTTGGTGAAACGGTGCAACGGCAAATCACGGACCAGTTTTCGTCCCTGGGAACCGGGACAATCATTATCCGCGCGGGCGCCGCGCAAACAGGTGGTGTTCGCACCGGCAATCGCCAGACATTGACCATTGATGACGCAGAATTCATTGCAAAATTACCCGACGTTGCGGCGGTCAGTCCCGTTCAAAACAGTGCCGCCCAAATCATATACGGAAACAAAAACTGGGGCACGTCTATGGCAGGTGTATATCCCGGATACACCACCGTTCAGAACATTGAAATGGACCAAGGTACGTTCTTTGACCAATCGGCGGTACGAAATGCATCAACATACGCCGTAATTGGTCCCAAAACGGCCGAAGAATTGGGATTGCCAGACAACCCAGTGGGCGAAGTTATTCGCGTTCAAAACACGCCTTTTGTAATTATTGGCATGACTGCGGCCAAGGGTGATTCCGCCATGGGCAGCCAGGATGACATGATAATGATACCAATTACAACCCTGAAAAAGCGTTTGCAAGGCAGTCGCTTTCCCAATTCTGTCAGTATGATTTCACTGAAATTGTATTCTGATGCGGATAATACACTGGTAATAAACCAGATAACCGCCCTGCTGCGCGACCGTCATAAATTAAAAGACGGCGATGCAGACGATTTCCAAATTATGGATATGAAACAGATTATGGATACCATGAACACCGTTACGGGTTATCTGAAAATGTTGCTGATTGCGATTGCGGCGGTATCCCTGTTGGTGGGCGCAATCGGTATTATGAACATGATGCTGGTATCGGTTGCGGAACGCACACGCGAAATCGGTATACGCAAGGCCATTGGTGCCCGCGAACGCCAAATAATCATTCAATTTCTGTCTGAATCAATTTTGATTTCATTTATTGGGTCTATGGCCGGATTATTACTGGGGGTTGGCCTGTCCCAGGGCGTTGGTCGTTTTATACTGGGGTATAACGTCCCGTTCAGCGCATGGCCCGTCGTATTATCAGTATCCGTTGCGGTAATCGTCGGTTTGGCATCCGGTGTGGCGCCGGCGTTAAAGGCCGCAAAATTAAACCCGATTGACAGTCTGCGTCATGAATAAAACGTAAAAATATAATAAACAGGCCGGCAAATGCCGGCCTGTTTAATTGCAATAATAATCACCTGCACAAAAATAATTGACAAACGTGATTTTTTGTAATATTTATTTTTACATGTCTACTATTGGTAATTTAATTGATTCAAAATTAACCGCGGCGCGATTGGTGGGCGGTCTGTCTTATGTTTTGGTGTTTAAAACCACAAATTTTTGTTGGTACAACTGTCCGCATTGTTGTGAAAATTCTGACCACAAACAGCCGAAAACATACATTCCCAGTGATACAATCAAACATTACCTGACCCAGGCCAAATCTGACCCACGTTTTTCCAACAATGTGGTTTTGACCGGTGGCGAAATTATGACCAGTTATCTGTACGGACCACGTAATTATGTGCCTGAACTGTTAAATTTTTGTTTGGATAACAACATCGGCACAGATATTAAAACAAACGGCGCATGGGCCCGGGCAAAGTTTGGCCGCAATATTTATGATGATTTAACCCGCACAATTTCTTCGCACGGTCCATACGGGTTGCAGATATCTTTGTCCCTGGATAAATATCATCCCAACAGCGTGGATAACTGCGCACGGGTTATTACGCATTTTGCAACAAAACCAGACCAACGTCTGATTATACATCTGACGGGGTTCCTAGATATGGGAAACGATTTAAATAAATTGTTTACCCGGTTAAAAAATACGCGTGGTATTACGTTAAATGATATTAATATTAACGGTTCACGCGCCATTGGCGTTAACCGCCAGGTTATTGTGAAATATAATTCTGCCACACTGTTTAACGGCGGACGTGCCCAGACAATGACAGATGCACATAAAAACCCATTCCCACAGTTTTCATTCATGTTGCCCAGTGGTGAAATTCTGATTGCGTTTGACACAATGGGAAATGTCAGTCTGGGTGAAAATTCTGGTCGCAAAATCCGGACATCGTGGCGCACGTCCGATGGCGCACCCCGCCCCCTGAATGACATCCTGCACAGTTTGGTTAATCGCACACGATACGAAGAAATGCGTGCAATTATTCGTGATGGGTGGCACCCGATAAAAATAAAAACAAAATAAAAATGGGCGCGACGCGCCCGTTTTTTAAATACCCAATTTTTTCTGCATTTCGCATAAAATCGGGGTGTCTATGCCCTGCTTTTTCGCGCGTTCAATCAGGCCCCGCAGCGCAAAAATCCCTTCAACCGTACCGGCCGGCGGTTCACCGCGCGCAATCGCCATACCACCCGCAAAATTGCGACTGGTTGCAGATGTTGCCGATAAAAACAGATCCCCAATGCCACATAAATCCAAGAAAGTCCGCATCTGTGCACCACATGCCAGCCCCAGGTCCATAACCTCGTTCCAGGCGCGGGTAAATATTAATGCGCGTTCGTTTTCGCCCGCCGCCGCAACAGAGTTATATCCGCAAATTAATGCAACCGCATTTTTACCAACGCCGCACATTTCCGTTCCGATAATATCATCGGATTCATTAATATACATTTTATTTAAAATTTTCGCACCAACCCGACATGCAACCGGCGTTCCGGCCAATGTGGACCCGGTTGGGATGCCGGATGCAACCTCGGCCGCGAATTGCGGACCCGACAAGACACCAAATTCGTGGCATTGGGGTAATACAGTGCGCAACACCTCGGACATGAATGCGCCGGATTCGCGTTCTGCGCCCTTGGTACAAATAATAACAGGTTGGTTATTATAAAATTCGCGTGCATTGCCCAATGTTTCACGAAAATACGCCGCCGGCGTTACAATCAGCCAGGCGGCGCAATCATGCAATTGCGACATATCTGACGTTAATCGTAAATTGTCCGGCATTTCCACGCCGTTAAATTGCTTGCATTCACCATCATAAGACCACAAAACAACATTTGCGCCGCCACGTGCAGCGATAATGGACAGGGCCGTTCCCCAGGCGCCTGCACCAATAACACCAATATTCATTTTAATTTCCTCAGTTTTTGTTTTAATACGGGGACAATTGTCAATCCATCATCAGATAAATCAATTGCACGCATGTATGAATCACGGGCCAGTTTAATATTGCCCGATTTTGCGTACAGGTCCCCCAGTTGCTCAAATAAAGACGAGCACGTTGCGGATACTTCGCCAACGCGCGCCAACACCTCTAATGCGGCCGGCACGCCTTCACGTACGGCCACCACGCGCCCCAGCGTATCCCATGCCATAATATCGGTCGGATTTTGTTTGACCAACGTCATGGCATAATCATATGCATCTGCGATTTCACGATTTTGTGCGGCCCAAATTTTTGCCTGCAATGCCAATATTTCACCGTCAACGGGCAACACGTCTGATGCATTACGAATATCTTTCTGGGCGTCATCATAATCACCAAAGACATAATAAATATGCGCCCTGCTCTTGGTGAAAAATGCGCGGCCAGATTCTGTCAGGTTATCGTCATTCAGTGCACGGTTTACAATTTTCAATGCCGCGCGCTGATTTCCATTGCTGATTTCATGTGCGATTAATTTGTTTACAGCCGGCACAAATAACGGATTATCGTAAACCGCGCGCTGTAATTGTTTAATGTCTGCGCCCTTTTCCGCACGACGCAGCGTGGCAAATAAATAAAAAGGACTGTCTGGATTAATTTGGGAAAAATATTTTTCATAATCACCAACGTTATTAAAGAAAAACTGTCCCAGATAATAATTAATCCCGTCATTATTAACACCGAAATCAGGCGCGGTAATTTGTGCAAATCGCAACAATAAAATCGCCAAATCAGAATACATCATAATCTGGGTATGCGATACATTTTGAACCAAACTGTACGCCAATTGATTTTTTGTACCGGCATATCGGGACCAATCGGGAATATCATCGTATTCCAACATAAACATTCCGCCCGGCCGCGATGTAAAATCTGCACGCAACGCATCCGCGGCATCTGTCATATCATGTTTGCGATAAAATGACATAATATACAGGTAATCGTTAATGTTCATAAAATCTGTACGAACATCTGCAAAAGATTCTGCGGCCTGGGCAATTTTATCCGTTTCGGCATATATTTGACCGCGAACAAATGCCTTCCATGATTCATTGGTTGGCAATTTGGCGATAAATTTTAATGCATCTGCCGAACGCCCGGTTGCAACCGATGACCAAATACGCAATGGCGCCGATAACGCAGATTCATCTTTTTTATGACGTTTGTATAATTCATCCCAGTTATCCTGGTTAACCAGATACGCATCATAAATCAATTGCGCCGGGGCGGATTTTTCGTCCTGTAATAATTTGGCATCTGCGGGCATTTGGCCGCTTAAAAACTGTGTCAGATAACGCGTATTTTGAATAATCGCATAATCTGTATCATTAATTTTTGATGCAAATTGTGCCGCGCGATCAAAATCATTAATATAAACCGCATGCTGGGCCGCCAAAAATGCACCATAATTAGACGTTGGAAACGAATAATTTTCCGTGCGATTTTCGTTGTAATTTTTATACCAAAACGCCCCCCCGGTAATAACAATAACCGATGTCAGTGCGACGCCAATAAATAAACTTTCTATTTTCTTCATGTGTTCAGATATGCTACAATAATCTTTATGAATAATAAAGAAAAATTTGATTTGTATGCCACCACATTACGCCAATGGTCTGAAAAAATGAACCTGGTGGCGCCCAGTACACTGAACGATATCCAAACACGGCATTTTGCCGATTCGGCCCAGTTGGCAGATGTAATCCCCGCGGCCGCAAACATTGTTGATTTGGGCAGTGGCGCCGGATTTCCGGGCGTAGTTTTGGCAATTTTGGGATATAACGTCGTTTGTGTTGAATCCATTGGCAAAAAGGTTGCATTTTTAAACGAATTGCAGAAAACCCTGGACCTGCCGAACCTAACAATATTCCATGGTCGGGTGGAAGATTATGTGGCCACCCTGCCCCGCGACGACAAAAACATTGTTTTTACCGCACGTGCATTTGCACCATTGATTAAAATTTTGGATTATGTTGCAAAAACAAAATACCGGCTTTTTCTGTTAAAAGGCCGGGAAGTCCAATCCGAAATTGCCACCGCGAAACAGCGATACAAATTCAGCCATGAATTAATCCCGTCAAAAACCGGTGATGGGTATATTTTAATAATCGGAAATCGCCGGTAATTTCATATGAAATAAAATATAACACATTGTTTTTACTGCGTTTTGCCATTTGTAAAAAACATGCTGTTTTGGCCGGTATTTCCACCTACGGCCGCCACGAAAGAATCAACCTGGTTCAGCAAGAATCGCTTTTGTGATTCGCTGGCCGCGTCCCACAGGTTTGCGCGTCCGGCCATTGTTTCAAATTCCCACATGGGGCCCCATAATCCGCATGTCGGCCAAAACATAAAATACCCCAGCATGTCGCATTCGCTGTTTGGTTTGTAATTAATATTCTGGGGCCGGGTTATTTCGCGACGAATTGTCGTGCGGTATGTACCGCGGTTAAATTCGCCCGCAAAGCGTACCAATGCATACTTTATAACAATATCTGCAATTTGCGGGTGATTAAAGTTAATCGGCCACGTCATTTTCAATGAATCTGCCAGTTGTGTTATTTCCGTGTCGGCCTGGCGAATAAAATCCTTGGCCGCAGGAAATGGACAGCCTGTGCGATATTTGTGGTCAACGGCCTCTATAATCTCGGCGGCGGGGGCCATGATTTCATTCATTGCCGCAATTTGGCCGCGAACATGGGCGGGATAATCATCCGTAATTTTTGTCAGCGCGGCCTTGCGCGCATGTTCCATTTCATGCCGGCGGGTCAGGGGGATTTGATTATTGTTGCGGGTGCAATAATTGTTTATGCGTTTGTCATCGCATGCCGCCAAGAAGTAATAAACGACAACCTTATTCTGCCCTGGGATAAATACGCCGGCGGCGGCGTGATGTTGCATTTGTTCAAAGTTATCCGCATTTACAACAATCGTGTCCATCTGACAGGTCAGTGGAATATTGGTATTTAATTTCCCGGTATTTGCCGGCATTTTATTATCGTTTTTTGTATGCGAATACCCCAGGCCCAACGCAACAGAACCCGTTAATAACATCGCTGCTGACAAAGAATATAACTTTTTAAACTTCTTTTTTTATATTTTATACGAATTATGATTTTTGTCAACCGGTATTTATTTCATATGAAATGTTGTATAATATTATGATAATACTGTATTTTTTATATGTAAAATCTATTTATTTTTTAAAACCTTGACCGAATCGTGGCAATTTAATAAGGTAATGCTATAAAGAAATGGAACGAAAGAAATGACGAAAATTATCGCATTTGCAAATCAAAAGGGCGGGGTGGGTAAAACCACAACGGCAATTAATATCGGTGCATCGCTGGCCGCGATTAAAAAACGTGTTTTGTTAATTGACCTGGACCCCCAGGGAAATGCTGGAACCGGCCTGGGGTTTGTGCGTGCATCACATCGCCAAAGTGTTTATGGGGTCATTATGGGAACGGCCAGTGCGGCGGACAATATTCTGTCCACCGCGGTGCCTGGGTTGCATATATTGCCGTCGTCGATGGCACTGGCCGGGGCCGAGGTTGACCTGCTGGACATAGAAAACCGCGAATATCGTCTGCGCGATGCATTGGCGCCCATACGCGACCATTACGATTATATATTATTGGATTGCCCACCGGCATTGGGATTCTTGACACTGAATGCACTGACCACGGCGGATTCTGTAATAATACCATTGCAATGTGAATTTTACGCCCTGGAAGGTATCAGCCATCTGGTAAATTCAATCAAAGAGGTTCATGCAAAATGGAATCCAAATCTGGACATTTTGGGTGTATTGCTGACCATGTATGATAAAAGATATGGTTTAACCCGCGCGGTTGAAGATGACGTTCGTGGCACATTTGGCGACAAAGTATTCAAGACGGTTGTTCCGCGTAATGTCCGCGTGTCTGAGGCACCCAGCCATGGCAAACCGGCATTGTTTTACGATTTTAATTCAACAGGCGCCCAGGCATATTTACGTGTTGCCAGCGAAGTTGTTCAGAAAACACAGGGGGAATGATTATGGCAAAATTTGGATTGGGCCGTGGTTTGGCCGATTTAAAAGAAGAAATGGGCAACATACCGGATATATCCATATTAACCGGCGCCGAACGCGTGGTTGTTAAGCAAATTCCATTGGTGCAAATTGGCGCCAACCCGGACCAGCCGCGAAAAACGTTTTCAGATTCTGAATTGGCGGAATTGGCGGCTTCCATACGGGAAAAGGGTGTATTACAGCCAATTTTACTGCGCGCCGTTCAGGGGCGTCCATATTTATATGAAATCGTTGCCGGCGAACGTCGTTTCCGGGCCAGTAAATTGGCCGGCTTAAATGAAATTCCGGCGTTGGTAAAATCTCTGACAAATGAAAATGCGATGGAAATCGCATTAATTGAAAATGTACAACGTGAAAACCTGAACCCAATAGAAGAGGCCGCCGCATACAAAAACCTGATGGAAAAATGCGGATATGAATTGGCGGACGTATCACGCCTGATTGGTAAATCAGACAGTTATATCCGCAATATTATGCGCCTGTCCGCATTACCGCAATCGGTCCAGCAAATGGTAGAGCAAGGAAAACTGTCCGCATCGCATGCCCGCACCATTGCGGTTGCGGAAAATCCCGAACAATTGGCCCACGAAATTATTGCCAGCAATATGACGGTCGCAGAAACAGAAAAAAAGGTTAAATCGGCCGCCCGCAACACGCGCAGCCGCGCATATGACGCAAAAACAATTGATGACGCAACCGTTCGCGACATAGAATCGCGCATTAAATCCGCACTGGGCGTGCCAGCAAAATTAAATGAAAAACGGGGCGGGGCAGGGCAAATCGTATTATCATTTGCCACACGCACACAAATGCAGGAATTAATTACAAAATTAACCAAATAAAAATATATAAAAACACCGGTAAATGCCGGTGTTTTTATATATTAATACATTGTTTGCAGGATGTGTTTGTTCTTGTCCAAACTGGCCAACATTTTACCCGACCCACATGCAACGCATGCCAACGGATTATCAACCAAGAACGCCGGTAATCCAGTGGCCGCGCGAATTGCCGCATCCAGACCGCGCAGTTGGGACCCGCCACCGGTCATGGCAATACCCAAATCGGCGATGTCGGCCGACAATTCTGGTGGGGTTAATTCCAATGCCTGGCGTACGGTGTCAACAATTTTGCTGACCGTTTGGGACAAGGCAGATGCAATTTGTGATTCGGTGATAACCGTTTCGCGCGGCGTCCCGGACAGCAAATCGCGACCCTTAATCTTCATGGTTAATTCGTTTGCTTTGTCTTTGGGTGAAATGGCGTTGCCGATGCGTTTTTTAATTTCTTCGGCCGTATTTTCACCAATCAGCAAATTTTTATTTTTGCGCACAAAATCAATGATATCTAAATCCATTTGGTCGCCCGCGGTGCGAACGGCGTTTGAATACACAATCCCACCCAGGGACATAACCGCAACCTCGGTCGTGCCACCACCAATATCCAAAACCATTGAACCAATGGGCTTTTCCACCGGCAGACCTGCGCCAATTGCGGCGGCCGTGGATTCTTCAACAATATAAACCTTGCGCGCGCCGGCGGCGTCTGCGGCCTCTTGTATGGCGCGGCGTTCCACCTGGGTGGCGCAAGACGGCACACAAATAATAATTAATGGTGCCGCCAATGGGTTGCGACGATGAACCTTGCGAATAAAGTATTTAATCATTTCTTCGGCAACTTCGAAATCCGCAATAACGCCGTCGCGCAATGGACGCACCGCAGAAATTGTGCCCGGTGTACGACCGAACATTTGTTTTGCCTCGGTCCCGACGGCCAGAATTTCTTTGCGACCCAGCAAACGATTTTCCGCCACTGCAACCACAGACGGTTCATTCAAAACAATCCCGCGTCCCTTGACATAAATCAGTGTATTTGCCGTTCCCAAATCAATCGCCATATCGGCAGAAAAGAATTTCATCAACCAATTGTACATATTCGCGCCCTTAGGTAGTGATTTTTTTGCACTATAAAGCCAATAACGACAAAAATCAAGCATGGCCAAATAAAAAATGTGCTTTTTTATTTGATTCTGTGCATATTGTGTTATGATACCGGGCATGAGAAACACAATTAAAAATCATAATGACTTTCTGGCAACGGACGAAGACCCAACCGCACGCTGCGCATTTTTCTTGATACGCGCAAAAATGGCCAAGTTTCCAGACGACCCGCGATACGGTTTAACCGTTACAAAAAAAACATTTAAATTGGCCGTTGACCGTAATTTAGCCAAGCGTAAATTGCGCGATTGGATTCGCTTTAACCACGATTTGTTATTGCCCCAGTACGATTACATATTTATTGCGCGACGCGCAATTTTGAATGCATCGCGCACAGACGGACGCGTCGCCATGAAAAAGGCACTGCGTTATATCGGCAAAAATTATGCAAAATAATTCCGGTAATTTTTTTTCGCGCGCCGCGACCGCCACGGCAATCGCAATCGTACGCACATACCAAATTTGCATTTCGCCATTTATTGGTGGTCGCGCCGTTTGCCGATTTACCCCAACGTGCAGTGAATATACCCGCATCGCCATTGAAAAATACGGTGCGTTTCGCGGTGCGATAATGGGCATGCGGCGAATATTGCGGTGTCGCCCCGGGGGCGGGTTCGGTTATGACCCGGTCCCTTGACAAGTGGTATGATTGTGGTAAAATTCCATTTAACCTATAAATATATAAAAGGATAGAAATTATGTCTTTTCGTGCAACTGTAGAATCCATGTCAAAAATAATGGATGAAATGGGTATTACAGAATTAGAATTAGAACGCCAGTTTTTGTTTGGCGTATATCGCAAACATATTCATTTGTCGAAGCAGCAAAATACCACGGTCGCAATGCCGAACTTTCCGGTGGCCGACCCCAAATGTGCCAGCAGTGCCCCGGCCGAAACCGCTGCAACGGGTTATGCACTGAAATCACCAATGGTGGGTGTGGCATATTTGTCCCCGGAACCGGGTGCAAAACCATTTACAACCGTTGGCACACAAATCAAGGCCGGCGATACCGTCGCATTGATAGAGGCGATGAAAACATTCAATCCGATTAAGTCCGACAAAGACGGCGTCGTCAAAGAAATCTTGGTCAGCGACGGCCAGGCCGTAGAATTTGATCAACCGATTATCATCATTGAATAAATAAAATGTCATCACAAATAAAAAAAGTTTTAATTGCCAACCGTGGGGAAATTGCCCTGCGTATTATTCGCGCATGTCGCGATATGGGCATTCGCACCGTTGCCGTTTATTCAACGGTTGATAAAAACGCAATGCATGTCCAGTTGGCTGACGAATCTGTATGTATTGGTCCGGGCCCGTCCAAGGATTCTTATTTAAACGAATCTGCGATATTGACGGCCGCATTGTTGACCAATGCAGACGCAATTCACCCCGGTTATGGATTTTTATCAGAACGTGCAGACTTTGTGCAAAAGGTTGAACAACACGGCCTGATATGGATTGGCCCAACCGCAGACATGATTTTAAAAATGGGGGACAAGGTTAATGCCAAACGTACCGCCATTGCGTGTGGCCTGCCGGTTGTGCCGGGTTCTGATGGTGCGGTAAACACACTGGAAGATGCATTGGCGTGGGGTGAAAAAATCGGATATCCCGTTATGATCAAGGCGGC
Source organism: Pseudomonadota bacterium (assembly GCA_023402015.1). Lineage (GTDB taxonomy): Bacteria > Pseudomonadota > Alphaproteobacteria > Rs-D84 > Rs-D84 > Enterousia. The sequence goes on from JAEXCU010000001.1 coordinate 33,175, forward strand.
GGCCGGCGGTGGTGGGCGTGGAATGCGTCCTGTGCATAATGCCGACGAAATGGCCGCGGCATTTCAGATTACCAAGAACGAGGCACGCAGTGGATTCGGCGACGATACGCTGTATATGGAAAAATTGCTGTTGCATCCGCGCCATATAGAGTTTCAGGTTTTGGGCGACAAACATGGCAATGTCGTAATATTTGGTGAACGCGATTGTTCATTACAGCGCAAAAATCAAAAGGTTATGGAAGAATGCCCTGCGGCGGCCCTGACCCAGAAACAGCGCGATGACATGATTGAAATCTGCAAAACGGCGGCAAAAAAAATGGGTTATACCAACGCCGGTACGTTTGAATTCATGTACGAAAACGGAAAATTTTATTTCTTGGAAATGAACACACGTTTGCAGGTGGAACACCCCGTAACCGAAATGGTATATGGTGTTGATTTGGTACGTGAACAAATCAGAATTGCGGCCGGTGAAAAATTGGGGTATACCCAATCAAACGTTGTTCCGCATGGTCATGCAATTGAATTCCGCATTAATGCCGAAGACCCGGAAAAATTCGTTCCGAACCCGGGAAAAATTACATTGTATGCGCCGTCAGGGGGCCTGGGGGTGCGCGTGGACAGTGCGGTTTACACCGGATACACAATTCCACCAACATATGATTCAATGATTGCGAAACTGATTGTGCATGCGCACAGTCGTCCGGCATGCATCATGCGTGCACAACGCGCATTGGATGAATTCGTAATCGAAGGTGTAAAAACAACCATACCATTACAGCAAAGATTACTGAACAATCGGGACGTAAAAACCCTGAATTTTGATAATCATTGGTTGGAAACATATCTGTCGGGTGATACGAAAAAATCAGATGCGCCAGCAGACGCGTCAGAAAAAACAGAAAAACCTGAAAAGGCGGCAAAAACCGTCAAATCGGATAAACCGAAAAAGTCCAGCAAGAAATAAAAAACACCGGCAAATGCCGGTGTTTTTTTGGGAATTATTTAACATTTTTTGTGCTTTGTTGGTATGCAGACATTTTTATATTCAGATGCGCCATTTCACGATAATAACGATTTAAATTTTTTATATGCATCATCATATATCCACGTGTAAATATACTTTCCAGTATATGGTCCGGGATTTCTTCACGGCCGGTTTCATAGCGGTTTAATTGTGTTATCGTTATGTTCATCAGACGGGCCAAATGCGAACGTGGTATCATTGTTGTTCGGCGTGCACGCTGCATCGCAAACCCAATACGTTGCGATGTCTGGTTTGGTTGCGGTTTCATATTTTTTTCCTCCGTTTTTTATGGATTGCTGGATTGCCACGGTTGTTTTACTCCCTCGCGATGACAAGGAACAATGTCATTGCGAGCAAACGAAGTGCAGCGTGGCAATCCAGTTAATATCCCGCGCCGCCAACGGCTGTGCAGGACAATAAAAACACCGCCGTGATTAAGGGCGGTTGGAGGTTAGATACTATTCAACATAGTGCTGTTTATTCAGATATATCACAGCCCTCCAACCAGGTTGGAGTTTATTTTTACGTCTTTATTGACAGTTGAAGAGGTATCTACACCCCACATTGGTAATCGGCCAATGCACGCGAATTATACAATGAATATTTACACAATTCAATAATAAACATGGCGCGTCTTTGCATTGCAAAGACGGCTGGATTGCCACGTCATCCGTCGCAGATGCGCCGGGTTCCTCGCAATGACAGGGAAGAACACTCATAAACACCTTTGTCATTGCGAACGCAGTGAAGCAATCCAGATAGTCAATGAACCATGCTGATTTACACATGTCATTGCCACAGCACTTACGTGCCGTGGCAATGACATGTGTATTAATCTGCCGCGCGCAATTGCCGCATTTTAATTGGTGTAATTGCAATTTTCGTTGTATGTATAAATGCCCGTGGCGTCTGATACGGATGTGCCGGATTGGATATAACAATCGCTGATACCGGATTTGTTTTGGTCCGCGCTGGTCCCGCCGTCTGGACATGCAACACAATTTTTGTTTTCCAAATAATAACCCGGTTTGCATGCTGTATAAATTGTACCGGTTTCCGTACATGCGCCATAACCCGCAATGGGACAGACCATGGCAACCAAAATAATTAATTTTTTCATATTTTGTCCCCCCTATAAGCATCCGGTTTGTGAACAACGATAACACGTTTGAATTGACGATGTTGCGGTGCATGTTCCATACGTTGTTGCCAGATATCCGCGGACTTCTTCGCCCGCACTGACATTCGCACGTTTACACAGTGCGCCCGTTGCCGACCAACCGTCGGGGCAATCGTATATTGTTCTGTCTTCGCCACAGCACTAAGACTGGGCCGTTTTATTACACATTTTTGAACATGCGTTGTATGTTTGGCATAACGCCGCCATGGCGTTCAGTGGCAAAACGGTTATGATAAAACCAATAATTATGAAACGATTCATTTATGTACCCCTGATTTATTGTCGGCCACCGATACCCGTGGGATAGGAAATCGGTCCTTTGGATTCGGCAAAAAATCAGGTTGACATTGGGCGGAAACCTGCGGTAAAATTATCGCGTAAACAATACAAAGCAAACCACCGTTTAAATTCGGCGGTTTTTTTTATAAAAAAACACCGGCAAATGCCGGTGTTTTTAACATAAACAATAACTATTATTTAACAGTTGTTGTTGCATTACGATTCCATTTCCAGACTTCTTCGCCTGTGCCCTGAACCAATGGGCGTTCTTTGCCATAAGAAATTGTGGAAATACGTTTCGGATCAATGCCTTCTTTGACAATGACGTTCTTGGCGGCGTTTGCACGACGTGCACCCAATGCCAAGTTGTATTCTGTGGATCCACGTTCGTCGCAATTACCGGCGATTTGGATTTTTGTGTCTTCGTGATTTTTCAGATACAATGCCTGGCCCAACAGGTTGTTGTTGGCATCTTCGGAAATTTCGGATGAATTAAACGCAAAAAATACGCGTTGATCGTTCAGGTCAGCCGGTTCAGTAATTTTTGTTGTACCGCCACATGCTGCCAATATGCCAGCCATCCCAGCCAACATAGCAAAGTTTTTAATTTTCATGAAAATACTCCCTTGAGTTTCTGTTGCTCGTGGTTTAGTGTATAATAAAACGTTTGAAAAATCAAGGGAAAACACAAATGCAGTGCAATGATTTACAGGATTTAGTGTTGGCGGGTGTACGTTGGGAATTGGGCGAGTATCCAACTGTGTCGTTGGGAACCGTTGCGCCCACCCCCACACCCCCGGCAGAGGATTCTGTGGCCGCGGCGGCGGCAATTGTGCCCCCGACGACCATGCGCACGCCAACCGCAATTGTGCCGCCCATTTCACCGATAATTCCAATGTCGCTGGAAACGGCGCGCGCAATGGCATCGCGTCCGACGGATATGCACGCCCTGGTTCGTATGATTGCAGAATTTAATCACCCATTGCGCAGTGGTGCCACCAGCACCGTTTTACCCCATGTTGCGCCAAATCCGAATGGCGTGGTTATAATTACCGATATCCCCAGTGGCGAAGACGATGCATCGGGCCAAATTTTATCGGGCGCGGCCGGTGAATTATTAAACAAAATGATTGGGGCCATTGGAATGTCGCGCGACAATGTGTCGTTATTGCCGTTAATTTTCTGGCGTACGCCGGGCGGGCGCACCCCAACCCGTATGGAAATGGATTTATGCCGTCCGTTTGTTAACCGCGCGTTGGAATTATTGCAACCGCGCATCATTTTAACCCTGGGGACACTGGCGGCGGCGGAAATCGCAGGCGCGTCATTGCCGCGTGGCCATGGTGTCATGTGCCAGACGCCGGGCGGGGTGCAATGCATGCCGATATTTCATCCAAATTATCTGATATTAAAACCCACGGCCAAGCGCGATGCATGGACCGCATTGCAAACAATAGAAAATTTGTTGAAAAACCCACAAAAATAGTTAATACTGCACCATAGGTTTACAAAGGAGCGTACCATTAGACCAACATTTAACCGTGATAATCGCCGGGACATGGGCCCGCGCATGAATAATCGGATTTTCGCAAAATCTGTTCAAGTAATCAATTCCGACGGACAAAATCTGGGCATTATGCCAACGCCCCAGGCGTTGCAAATGGCGTCTGACGACGGGTTGGATTTGGTTGAAATCAATGCAGTTGGTGCCGTTCCAATTGTAAAAATTATGGATTATGGCAAGTTTAAGTACGAACAGAAAAAACGCGCCAGCGAGGCCCGCAAAAACCAGAAAACCATAGAGCTCAAAGAAGTCTGGGTAAAACCGTTTATAGAAGAAAACGACCTGAACATCAAAATGAAAAAGGTTATGGAATTTCTGGGGGACGGCAACAAAGTTAAAATTGCCGTTATGACCAAGGGTTCTAAAAAGGTTCTGGCACGTGGCAAAGACGCGGTTCCGGAATTATTCGCCCGCATATTGGATATCATCGGGGACAAAGGTTCATTAGAGGCGAAATCAAAACCGGACGAAAGAACAAAATCAATTATCGTTGCACCTGCGAAATAACGATAAAAATATAAATTAAACCGCCCCGTTTGGGGCGTTTTTTATTGGTGTGTTTGGTTATTAATGACGCGCGCCATTTTTATTTACCCCGGCCGGTGAAAAACATCCGGCGTGAATTATTTTTTACGTTCAGATTTCAAAAAACGTTTATTACGTCGTTCCAATTCGGCCAGGGCAATTGGTTGCAAACGCTGAACAATTGCATGTAATGCGATATATGTTTCAACCACGGCGCATGACAATTCCGGGCGCGTTGGGGCGGTGGGCATAATGAATCTCCGTTTTTTATGAATAATAAAAAACCACCGGAAAGATTCAGGTGGTTGGAGGCTCAAAGCTATGTAGGCATAGTGTTGCTTATTCAGATATATCGCAACCCTCCAACCAATGTTGATTGGAGTTTTTACGTCCATAAGGACAACCAACGGGGCTTTGAGACCCCACGATGGCAACACGCCACCGCACAGGTATTATTACATACCGCGCCGCCATTTGCCAGTTATTTTATTTGCACTTTGGCTTTTTATTTTGTATCGTTTGCGTATTAATAAGGGGACGAATTATGGAAGAAAAAAAGTTATCTTTTGAAGATGCGTACAAGCAATTAACCGAACTGGTCAAAAAAATGGAATCGGGCGAATTACCGTTGGCTGATTCCGTTGCCGCATATGAACAGGGCATTAAATTAAAGGCATACTGCGACCAATTGTTAAAAGAAGCAGAACTGAAAATTGAAACGTTAAAAGTTGGCACCCAGGCATAATGGATTAATCGTGGCGGATAAAAATAAATTAACCCCCGTTATGCAGCAGTATGTGGATATGAAATCTGAAAATCCAGATGCATTGCTGATGTTTCGGTTGGGCGATTTTTACGAGGCGTTCTTTGACGACGCAAAAACCATCAGTGCCAGTTTGGGCCTGGTTTTAACACAACGCGGTACCGACGGGACGGGTGAAAACATCCCTATGTGCGGGATTCCATGGCATGCGGCGGATAATTATTTTGGGCGCCTGGTGCGCGCGGGGTTTCGGGTTGCGTTGGTTGAGCAAATGGAAACCCCGGCCCAGGCCAAAGAACGCGGCCATAAATACATAGACCGCCGTGTTGTTCGGGTGTTAACGCCCGGGACGCTGACCGATGAAAATTTGCTGACACCGAAAAATTCAAATTTCTTGGTGGCGGTGGCGCCGGTATCAGACGGGCAATACGATATCGCGGGTTGTGATATTTCCACCGGGGAATTCTTTGTCGGCAAAACGGCGGACGTATTGGACGACATGGTGCGCATTAACCCGGCCGAGGTTATTTATCCAGAATCCCTGGCCGAAAACAATGTTATTCAACAACTGCGCGATGTTTTTAAAACAACGCCTGTGTATGAAAAACTGTATCATCGCGCGGATATTTCACAAATTGTATCGCGCGTGTTTTCCGGCGCCGTTGCAACGGATGCCGGCTCAGACGCCACAAATTGCGACAGTGCAATCAGTATTCTGGCCGGGTATTTATTTAATACACAACGCGGGGCAACAATAACATTCCGCGCGCCATATGTTTATAAATCGGGGCATCAGTTATTGATTGATTCCGCCACATGGCGCAGTTTGGAAATAGATGCACCAATTAACGACGGTGGGGTATGCCTGAACGATGTTTTGGACAATACCAAAACCGCCGCCGGTGCGCGCCGGTTGCGTGGGTATTTGCGCGCGTTGTCCGCAGACGGGGATGAAATCAGAACGCGCCAGGAACATATTGGCCACATGTTATTAAACCCAACCGTCATGGCCCAGGTTGCATCCACTTTGTCGGGGGTGCCCGATGTCGGTCGCAGCCTGAGTCGTTTATTGGCCGGGCGCGGCACGCCGCGCGATATGCGCCATATTTCAGATTTCCTGTGCGATTTGCCAAATGCAAAAATGTTGGCCACACAACTGGATTCTGATATGGCGGCGCGGTTCGCGGCAATTAATACCCACGATGAATTGGCCGGCGAACTGATGCGCGCAATGGCCGATGAATTGCCAACGTTCTTTCGCGACGGAAATGTTATTCGCGACGGGTATGACATTTCACTGGATAATATGCGGCGTCTGGCCCATGGGGCCAAGGAAACAATTGCCGGAATGCAGGCCGAATACGCCACCGCAACCGGCGTACATAACCTGAAAATAAAATACAATAATATTCTGGGGTATTTTATAGAGGTTCCCTCAACCCGCGCCGACGCGTTAATGGCGCCGGAATCGGGGTTCATTCATCGCCAAACAATGGCGGGCAATATGCGGTTCACAACCGCGCGTCTGATTGACCTGGACAACGATGTGCGCAGTGCGGCCGAAAAATCCGCCGCTATTGAGGCAAACATTGTTTCCGCGTTAATTGAAAAAATTCGCGACATTTCAAATAACATTTTGGCAACGGCGGAATTATTGGCGGATTTGGATGTATGGTATTCACTGGCGACCGTCGCAGACCAGTATTCTTGGGTTCGTCCGGAAATCGGCACAGACGCGGAATTTGACGTTGTTGGCGGACGCCACCCCGTTATTGAATATGTACTGCGCAGTCGTGGGGACAACTTTGTCAAAAATGATTGCAATTTAAATCTGAAATCTGTGGCATTGCTGACGGGGCCAAATATGGCGGGTAAATCAACATATCTGCGTCAGAATGCGATTCTGGTGGTGTTGGCACATCTGGGGTCTTTTGTGCCCGCAACGCGCGCACGCATCGGCATTTGCGACCAATTGTTCAGCCGCGTTGGCGCATCAGATAACCTGGCCGCGGGGCAATCCACATTTATGGTGGAAATGTCTGAAACCGCAAACATTCTGCGTCGCGCGACCAAGCAATCTTTTATTATCTTTGATGAAATCGGCCGTGGAACCGCCACATATGACGGTATGGCCATTGCCCAGGCGGTTTTGGAATACCTGGACGAAATGGGACCGCGGACGCTGTTTGCGACGCACTATCATGAATTAACGGCGTTGGTGGGCGATGCGGCGGATAAATTGCACAATGTGGCATGTTTGACAATTGACGTGCGCGAACACAATAACGAAATTATATTTATGCATAAAATCGTTTCGGGCGTTGCAAATCGTTCGTATGGCATTCATGTTGCAAAAATGGCCGGAATGCCACCGTCCGTGGTTGCGCGCGCAGAATGTGTTCTGGGCGCATTGGAATCGCGCCATAATGATGCACCGATTGCACCAACGCAAACACCGGTCGCGGCACCGAAACCAACACAAAACACGAAAAAACCATCCGGTGTATCGCAACCGGCGTGCGTATCACAACTGAACCTGTTTGGATAAGATATGGACGGATGGATTATCTTGGACAAAGAATCTGGTCTGTTTTCCCGAACGGCGGGCGGTCGCATTGCGCGCATGTTTGGCGCAAAAACGTTCGGGCATATCGGAACACTGGACCCCATGGCGTCGGGCGTATTGCCAATTGCAATCGGTTCTGCGACCAAGATGATTCCATATGTGGAAGAATTGGCCGGCACGGAAAAAGAATACGAATTTGCAATAAAATTTGGTGTTAACACCGATACATTGGACATAACCGGTCGCGAAATCGCACGTAATGATATAATTCCGTCGCGCGAACAGGTTTTGTCCGTACTGCCAAAATTTGTTGGCGAAATTTCCCAAATTCCGCCCGCATACAGTGCCGTGCACATCGCGGGGCGGCGTGCGTATGAATTGGCGCGTCGGGGGGATGCGCCCGAAATGCAACCGCGTACGGTACACATATATTCGTTGGATTTAACCGATTTTAACGGCGATACTGCCATACTTCGCGTGCGGTGCAGTCGTGGCACATACGTGCGCGCTTTGGCCCGTGATATTGCCGCCGCATGTGGTACAATTGGCGTCGCCGCAATGATACGCCGCACAGAATCATCTGGCATAAACATAAAAAACGCAGTAAAACTTGATTTTTTGGAAAATCTGTTTAATAATGGTGCGGATTTCAAGCAGTACTTGGAACCAATTGATTTCGGACTGGGGGACATTCCGGTTTTGAAATTAAACGATAAATCGTCTGATTTATATCGTCATGGCGGATTTATCGCAACTGATGCAAATGACGGTTTGCACCGCGTATATAACGATGAAGAATTCATTGGAATTGGCGTGGTGGCGGACGGAATGCTGCATCCGAAACGTACAATTTAAAAAATAAAAGGAAACATAATGTCCATTACAAAAGAAAAAAAGACAGAACTGATTAACGCATATAAAACAACCGAAAAAGATAATGGCGGATCCGCCGCATCCCAGGTTGCGGTTTTGACAGAACGCATTCGTAATCTGACAGAACACATGAAGGCCAATCACAAAGACCAGCATTCAAAACGTGGTCTGTTGCTGATGGTAAATCGCCGTAAAAAATTGTTGGCATACATCAAGAAAAACAGTGTGTCTGAATACGAAGAACTGATTAAAAAATTGGGTCTGCGTAAATAATAAAATCCGGCAAAATGCCGGATTTTTTATTGAAACATGCAAAAATTCTTTATATAATGCCCATGTATTGGTTGATTACCAATGCATAGGCAATATAATTCATGCTTTTTAATATTGCAATCCTAATTTTCTTTGTTATAATTTCACGCGCATGGTTATTAAAACCATGAAAAAGTTTTGGGTGGTTAGTTCGGTTGGTCAGCCGCGTACGTTGATATCGCAAGGTCGCTGGTTTCATGGACAATTCACCTGGGAACAGTTTTGGGTGGTTAGCTCAGTTGGTTAGAGCGTTACGTTGACATCGTAAAGGTCGTTGGTTCGAGTCCAATACCACCCACCATCCTTCGCAAAATGCCGTGGATGGCACGCCATTTCGCAACAGGCAACGGATAACAAAATTAAAAACTGGCATATAATTAATGCGAATGTACAATTAATCTTAATTAAAATTTCAACGGGATTCCTGGGCGCCCCGTTGGGCGCCCATTTAAATATAAAATCAGGGGACGCAAACAATGACAACCAATAAAAAACAAAAATATCTGATTACATCTGCACTGCCATACGTTAACGGCGATTTGCATTTGGGGCATTTAATCGGATGCTGGTTGCCGTCGGACATTTATGCACGATTTTGCCGCGCGCGCGGACGTGATGTTTTGTATGTTTGCGGGGCCGATGAACATGGTACGCCGGCTGTTGTTGGCGCCGCCAAAGAAGGCATGCCCATTTTAGATTACAACAATAAATATTATGAAAAACATCTGCGCGCGGTGCGCGATTTCAACCTGTCTTTTGATTTATATGGCCGCACACATACCAAATTACAGGAAAAACTGATTCACGAATTATTCAGTCGTCTGGATGCCCAGGGACTGATTGAAGAACGCGAAACAATTCAACCATTTTCCGTTGCGGACAATATGTTTTTGGCCGACCGTCAATTAATCGGCACATGTCCCAAATGCGGATATGACGCCGCGCGCGGCGACCAATGCGACCGGTGCAGTTCCACGTACGAGGCAACAGAACTGATATCCCCGCGCAGCGCCATTTCAGGCAGTGCGGATATTCAGATGCGCGCGACAAAAAATTTGTTCTTTTTGGCGTCTCGCGTACAGGATACATGGAAACAATGGTTGGCCAAAACCGCGCCAAAATGGTCGCGTTCGGCCGCCGCGATTGCCCAGGGCTGGGCGTCAGAAGGCCTGCGCGACACATCCATTACGCGTGATTTGCCGTGGGGCATTTCGGTAAACAAACCCGGATATGAAAACAAAGTATTTTACGTTTGGTTTGACGCCCCATGGGGATATGTTTCCATTTCCCAGGCGGCGAACGAAAACTGGGCGGATTGGTGGAAAAATCCGGATACACACTATGCGCAATTTATGGGCAAAGATAACGTAAAATTTCATGCGGTATTTTTCCCAGAACAGCAATTGGCAATGAACGACGGTTGGAAAACCGTAGACATGTTAAAAGGTATGAATTTCCTGAACTTTGAAGGTGGCAAATTTTCTAAATCCCAACATCGTGGTGTATTTCTGGAAGATGCGATTACAATCGCCCCGGCGGATGCATGGCGATATGCATTGACCGCGTCGGCCCCGGAAACAGACGACACCGATTTCACATTTGCACGCTTTGCCGATATTGTAAACAAAGACCTGAATGGTATGCTGGGCAACTTTGTGTCGCGCGCAACAAAATTAACCAATAAAAACTTTGGCAACCATGTTCCGGCCGCCGGCACACCAGACACTGAACTGGCCGGCCAGATTAATGAAAAACTGGCGGAGTTAACCAATGCGTTGGACGGGTGCGAATTTCGCGCCGCGATTGTCGCGCTGCGTGGTTTGTACGCAATTGGCAATGAATACATGACCAAAATGGAACCATGGGCATTGGTTAAAAATGGCGATACAGCCACGGCCGCCGCGGTGTTAAATGAATGTTTTCAATTAATTGATTTATATGCGCGCGTATCCGCCCCATTTATACCGGATGCGGCCGAAAAAATGCAGGCGGTATTCAAAACATCGCATGATTTGTCTTGGCCCGAATTTTATGAACATCGCATTGCAGACGGCGAAGAATTTGTCGTTCCAGAAAACCTGTTTAACCGCATTGATGATGCGCAGGTTGCGGAACTGGCCGAAAAATATGCACCGAAAAATGCAGATGCGCCAAAACCAACGGTTGCAAAAATCATTGCGGCGGCACCGCATCCAACACGCGAAAACCTGCAAATTTTAACAGTGGACGACGGCACGCATCACGATTTACAAATCGTATGCGGTGCCCCGAACGCGCGGGCAGGAATGATTGGCGTCCTGGCGCCGGTCGGATGCACTTTGCCGGGAATGAAAAAACCAATTTCCCAGCGCACAGTTGCCGGCACAGAATCATACGGCATGATGTGCAGTGCGGCCGAACTGGGTCGCGGGACCGATGGGGATAATATAATTCAACTGGGAACCGATTCTGAAATTGGTACAGAATATAAATAAAGGGTAAAAAATGGGATACAGAAAACAGTACACTTATTCGGCCCGCGAACCGGCCACCACTGCGCCACAAAAAACAATTTCCATTCTGATTGACGACCAGCCGGTTTGGAAACAAACAATCTTGTGCGACAGATGTAAAAATTATTTCCGTTGCGTCTTTCAACGTCATGCGTGCAAGATTGCCACAGAATGTATTCAACTTAATCATCGCCGCTGTCAACATCGCGGCAAAGAGATAAATATTAAAACATACCCGGACTACTTGGAACGCGTTCAACAAAATGTTAGTCGCATAATTGCCAAAAACATGGGAAACAGCAAATAAATATGTCTGATATACGCCTGGTTTTAATGTCTTGTTGCGCACCGTGCAGTGCCGGCGCCATTAAACAATTGGTGGACGGGCAAATACCGGGCGTATCTGAATTTATTGTATTATTTTATAACCCAAATATTTTCCCAGATACCGAATACCAAAAACGTTTGAACGAACAAATAAAATACTGCGACGCGCATGGTGTGCGACATGTGGAATTGGAATATGACCACGACGCATGGCGCAATGCCGTGCGCGGCATGGAAGATGCCCCCGAACGCGGCCCGCGGTGCAGTGCGTGTTTTGCATTTCGGTTTTGCCGTGCGGCCCGCTGGGCACGTGAAAATGGATACAATGCGATTGCATCTGTATTTGGTGTATCACGGCACAAAAATCAATCCCAGGTTGATGATGCAGGCGACATTGCGTGCGGTGATATAAAATATTTACCCATTAAATGGGATGAAAATTTACGCCAAACGATAAACCGCACATCTGATTTTTACCGCCAAAATTATTGCGGTTGCGAATTCAGTATTCGCAAAGTATAATTCCGATGAATACAACAAAGGAATGAACGATGTCTTCTATATTTGTTTTCCCAGGCCAGGGTTCCCAATCGGTCGGCATGGCCCGCGATTTATATGACACAAATCCTGCGGCGCGCGCCGTTTTTGACGAAGTTGACGACGCCCTGGGTGAAAAATTATCTAATATTATTTTTAATGGACCAATGGAAACACTGACATTAACGGCAAATGTTCAGCCGGCGATTATGGCCGTGTCCATTGCGATGCTGCGTGCATCGGGCGCGGAACTGACCCCATATGTTGCAGGCCACAGTTTGGGTGAATACACCGCATTGTGCGCGGCGGGCGCACTGTCGTTGGCCGATACGGCAAAATTATTACGCCTGCGTGGCGATGCGATGCAACGTGCGGTTCCGGTTGGCCAGGGTTTAACCGCGGTGATATTGGGTCTGGATATAGAACGCGTTCGTGAAATATGCGCGCAAACCGGTTGCGACGTTGCAAACGATAATTCCCCCGGCCAGGTGGTTATTTCCGGCGCCCGTGATGTGGTAGAGGCCACAATGGCCGCCGCCAAAGATGCGGGTGCAAAACGCGCAATGCCATTGGCATTATCTGTTCCGGTTCATTGTCGGATTCAGGCACCGGCCGCCGAAGAAATGCGTGCGGCATTGGCCAACACCGAAATCCGTACACCGCGCGCACCGATAATTGCGAACAAAACCGCCGCACCGATGACCGACCCGGACGAAATTAAGGAAGAATTGGTTTATCAAATGACACATGGCGTGCGCTGGCGTGAAACGATTTTGGCAATGCCGGCACTGGGTATCACAGAAACCATAGAAGTGGGCCCGGGCAGTGTACTGACCGGATTAACCGCACGTATTTGTCCAGAATTAACCGCAAAGAAATTGGAGATTTAATTATGTTTGATTTAAATAACAAAGTTGCATTAATAACCGGCGCAACCGGTGGAATTGGCGGCGCAATTGCGCGTAAAATGAAACAGGCCGGCGCCACAGTTGTTGTATCAGGCCGCAATATTGCAAAACTGAACAGCGAATTTGGTGATGAATTTATCAAAATTCCATGCGACCTGGCCGCAGATGGTGGCGCGATTGAATTGGTTATGAACACCATTGAACAGGCCGGCAAAATAGATATTTTGATTAATAATGCCGGAATTACCAAAGACACACTGTTGATGCGTATGACCGACGAACAATTTGACGATGTAATTAACACAAACCTGCGTTCATGCTTTAAAATGTGCCGCGCGGCGATTATGCCCATGATGAAAAACCGCTTTGGCCGCATTATTAACATGGCATCAATCATCGGCGCAATTGGTGGCCCAGGCCAGGCGAACTATGCCGCGTCCAAGGGCGGTATGATTGCCATGACAAAATCCATCGCGGCCGAGGTTGCATCCCGCGGCATAACCGCGAACTGCATCGCACCGGGATTTATTAAAACCCCAATGACCGATGTTTTAAGCGATGAATTAAAGAAGGCATACCTGGCACAAATTCCGGCTGCACGCTTTGGTGAACCGGACGATATTGCAAATGCATGCGTGTTCTTGGCATCCGACGAGGCATCATATATCAACGGCCAAACATTGCATGTTAATGGTGGTATGGGCAGATTTTAAATAAAATGACGCAATACGATGTAATCATTATTGGTGGTGGACACGCCGGGGTAGAGGCTGCATCTGCATCCGCCCGGCGCGGGGCGCGAACATTGCTGATGACACAATCCATAACGGATTTGGGTGCAATGTCGTGCAACCCCAGTATTGGCGGCCCCGGCAAATCCCAAATGGTTGCAGAAATGGACGCAATGGGCGGCGTTATGCCGGTGGCGGCCGATGCGGCCGGTATTCATTTCCGCACACTGAATGCATCGCATGGCGCCGCGACCCAGGCACTGCGTGCGCAGATTGACCGGGGTATGTATCACAATGCGGTGATAAAAATATTGGGTGAATTGCCCAATTTAACAATCGCCTGTGAAACAGTAAAAAAACTGAATATCGCAACCAAGACAATTAATGACGCATACCAGGCGCGCGCAATTGTTTTAACAACAGGAACGTTTTTACAGGGCGTAATTACCCGTGGCGAAGAACGCATTGCATCGGGGCGTCTGCAAGATGACGGCACATATCAATGCCCCGACACGCATATATCCGCGGCATTACGCGATGCAGGATTTTCACTGATGCGATTAAAAACCGGCACGCCGGCACGAATATTTCGTGATTCAATAAACTTTGATGTATGTGAATTACAACCGGGCGACACACCACACGATTGGTTTTCCGCGCCCAACCCACAGAATAATTATGACGCAGTTTGCTATATAACACACACAACGCAAACCACGCACGACGTAATTCGCAACAATATAAAAAACGCACCGATGTATAATGGCGCGATTGTCGGAACCGGCCCGCGTTATTGCCCCAGCCTGGAAGACAAGGTTATGCGTTTCCCCGAACACACATCGCATCATGTTTTCTTGGAACCCGAAGGATATAACAGTGATTTAATTTATCCCAACGGCATATCCACCAGTTTTGGCAGTGATATCCAGGACATGTGGATTCACACGATTCCGGGGTTGGAAAACGCGCGTATTGCCCGATATGGATATGCAATTGAATATGATGCAATTGATGCGCGCGCATTAAAATCCACTTTGGAATCCAAAGATATTCCGGGGCTGTTTTTCGCCGGGCAAATAAACGGCACATCCGGATACGAAGAGGCCGCCGCCCAAGGCATAGTTGCCGGGGCAAATGCGGCCGGTTTTGCATTGGGAAAACCGGAATTAAAAATAAATAGAACAACCGCAATGATTGGTGTTATGTGCGACGATATAACAACGTTGGGGGTGGATGAACCATACAGAATGTTTACATCGCGCGCGGAATACAGATTACATCTGCGTGCAGATAACGCGATTGCGCGCCTGGGTGATATGGCGGTGCAATTGGGCCTGATAAGTGATGAAATGCGCGCGGAAAAATATAATCGCCGTGCGGCGCAAATCGCAGAAAATGACAAATTCTATGCAGGTTATATCCAGCGCAATGCCCGCGAAATCGCCGCATACCAACGTGATGCAGAATTAAAGATTCCCGCACACTTTGATTATAAAAACATGCCGGGACTGACCAATGAACTGATTGAAAAATTATCTGCAACGCGGCCAGAAAATATTGCGGCATTATCCAGAATCCCCGGTATGACACCGGCAGGTATTATGGTCGTATTGCGGAAAATCCGCTGTGGCTAGCGTAATTTAACGATATCCAGCCCCTGGGGACCCCATTGTGCAATAAAAACATCCGCGATATTTTTTATTCCCTGTTTATGCAGTTGTTGGTTTAACCAAGATTTTGATTTTTTTATTCGTTTTAAACCGTCTTGTACCACTGCGCCATTGTCAATGATGACAACGGAATAATTTTCTTCACCTTTTTTAACAACGGTTAATTCACCACTGGGTTCAATTTGCGCCATTTCAACATCACTGATTGAATGAATTTTTTGTTGGCGCAAAACCGCGGCAATATCCATTGCACTGATTTTCATTTTTTTCATCATATCCATATTGCATTCACCATGCCTGATTATAATCTTGGGCTGGCCCACAAATATGTCGCGTCCCAAACGACTGTCATAAATAAAACGGCTGATTAAATACATGGCGCCGCCATATATAACCATGATGCCCAGGAATTGAACAAAATTTATGTCTTCATCCAAAATATATCGTGATAAAATGGCACTGAGAATAAAGTTTATAATAACGTCCAGTGGTGTCATTTGCTTTAATTGATTTTTCATACTGAAAAATTTTAAAAACACCAATGTACCAGCCATTGCAATAACCAATTTTATCGCAAATATATAATAAAAACTGAAAACAGATTGCATATGCATCCTCCTGATATATAAAAATTCTAGCAATGATGCACACATAAAAAACAGGCGATAAAAATCCCACCAGATATGAATAAAACACTGGAAATCGTGATTAACATATATTAATATGGGCGCATCGCCGGTGTAGCTCAGCTGGTAGAGCATCTCATTCGTAATGAGGGGGTCGTAGGTTCAAGTCCTATCACCGGCACCATGATTAAAATGCAGAAATATTCTGCATTTTTCTTTTTTATGGAAAAAGAATATGTTTATTGTATAATAGAATTAACATTTGTTAGTAATCGGGTTTTACCACCCAGTATTCCTTACAAACCAAATGTCCCGACGTGTCGGGATGTCGTTTGCTATACAACAGGGCATGCCCAAAGGCAACGAAGTTTGGAATACAACTGGTAAACATCCCGACCACTTTCATTTGTGGTCTTTTTTTATTTTTACCACAGGGGAATTAAAATGGTGTATTCGCAAAAAAGTCCTGATACACGGTTGTTGTCAACGGAAACGGGATATTTGTTTGCGGTTTATCTGAAAATGAAAAAACTTGCCGATGAAATAAACCAAGTGTGTCGCATCTTAGAACAATCCAAACCGTGGTTGGACCCAAAATTACACAAAACAACGCGGGTACCGAACGCACAAGGGACTTGCATTTCTAAAAAAAGCAGTGTAAAATCTACATCAAATGTATAACACAAACATAATTATTATAAAATAAACGGCAACGCGCTTTGGCACGTGGCTGGGGCGCACATGGCGCCCATTTTTTATAATATATAACCGTATGGAGTTTTTTTATGGCATACCCCAAAACCGATACCAAGGCAGATTTTCCAAAACTGGAACAGGAAATACTGGCATTTTGGCGTGCAGATGACACATTTCATAAAAGTCTGAATAAAACCAAATTGGGACATCCGTTTTCTTTTTATGACGGGCCACCGTTTGGAAATGGTTTGCCGCATTGGGGACATTTGGGCGTTTCTGCTGTTAAAGATATGGTATGTCGGTACCAAACCATGCGCGGCAAACATGTACGCCGTGAATTGGGCTGGGATTGCCATGGGTTGCCGGCGGAAAATTCCGTAGAAAAGAAACAGGGCAAATCGGCCAAAGATATTGTTGCCACGGACGGCATTGCCGCATTTTGTGATATGTGTCGCGCAGACGTTATGACATATACGACCGAGTGGGAAAAATTCATTGCGCGCATGGGTCGCTGGGTTGATGTTGGCGAAGGATACGGATACAAAACCATGGATAAAAATTATATGGAATCCATGTTGTGGACGTTAAAATCATTGTATGAACGTGGTTTACTGTACAAAGATTACAGTGTGAACCCATACGATTGGGTGAACGGTACCGTTATTTCTAATAGCGAGGCATCCCAGGATTACCGCGACGTCGTGGATGACGCGATAACAGTGTGGTTTAAATTGGAAAACGGCGACCGCGCACTGGCATGGACAACAACGCCGTGGACATTGCCTGCAAATTCTGCACTGGCGGTAAATCCAAATATGAAATATTTGCGCATGCGCGATGCCGACGGCGCGGTTTATATTATTGCCGAAACACGCCTGTCCGCATATGAAAAACAATTTGCAAATGCAACCAAAATCGGTGAAATAATGGGAACAGATTTGGCCGGAATGCATTACAGCCCACTGTTTGATTACTATACAGATGATACAGGTTTACTGTACCAGATAATCAGCGCTGATTACGTTTCTGATTCCGATGGTACGGGCATTGTTCATATTGCACCCGCATATGGGGCTGACGATTTTTGGGCGGCCAAGGCAATTGACCCACGTTTTCCGGTTTTGCTGAATGTGGACAATTATGGAAATTTTGACGCAACTGTTCGTGATTGGGCCGGCGAAAATATCTTTGTCGCAAATCCAAAAATTATTGGGCACCTGCGCGACAATGGCCATTTGGTAAAAAAAGAACAGTACAAACATTCTTATCCATATGGCGACCGCAGCAAAGAAAAATTAATCTATCGCGCGACAGATTCTTGGTACATAGACGTTCCAAAAATCCGCGAAAAATTGATTGCAAATAATGCCCAGGTTAATTGGACGTCCGCCGGTGAACGTTTCCGCACATGGATTGAAAACGCACGTCCATGGTCAATTTCGCGTAATCGTTTTTGGGGGACACCACTGCCCATTTGGCAACGCAACGGCGAATACAAGATTTTCGGTTCAATCGCCGAACTGGAAGAATTCTTTGGCACGAAAATTAACGACCTGCATCGGCCGACATTGGATGCATTAACCAAAGACGGATGGGAACGCATCCCCGACGTATTGGATTGCTGGGTTGAATCGGGTTCTATGCCATGGGCATCATTGCATTACCCATTTGAAAACGCAGATAAATTTGCGGAAACTTTCCCGGCCGATTATATCATAGAAGGCCAGGATCAAACCCGCGGTTGGTTCTATGCATTAATGGTACTGGCGACCGCTTTGTTTGACCGCCCGGCATTTAAAACCGTTTCTGCAAACGGAATGGTTGTGGACGAAAATAAAAAGAAGTTTTCCAAATCACTGAAAAACTTTGTAAACCCCGGCGACCAGATTGAACAATTTGGCGCGGACGCAATTCGTCTGTTTATATTGGGGTCTAATTTTATGAAAGCCGAACCCGTCCCGGTGGACAAAGAAGGCAAAGTTTTTGCAGAATCAACCAAAACAATCCTGACCCCTTTGTGGAACGCGTATCACTTCTTTACATTGTACGCGAATGCAGGAAATATTACCGCGGACGAAATTCGCAATACAGATAACGCGTTGGATAAATATATCTTGGCGGAATTGAACGAATTGATTGCGGTTGTGGGAAATGCGCTGGATGAATATAAACCAGATTCGGCGATAAAAGAATTTATCAGATTCTTGGACATCCTGAACAACTGGTACATCCGTCGCGGACGCGCACGTTTCTGGGACGAAGATACAGATGCATTTAATACATTGCATTATGTTCTGACAAATCTTTGCCGGGCATTGGCGCCGTTTGCACCGTTTATCAGCGATTATATTTACAAAAACCTGACGGGGGGCGAATCTGTGCATCTGACGAATTTTCCGGTCGCACAAAAATGCGACGAAAAAATTGTTTCAGATATGCGTCGTGTCCAGGCGGTCGTATCCGCAGGTAAACAATTGCGAGAACAACATAAACTGCGCAACAGATTGCCATTAAACAAATTGACAATCGCAGGTCCCGCCATGAATGAATATGCTGATATAATCAAAGACGAACTGAATGTAAAATCAGTGGAATTTATCAATGATATTTCATCGGTTGCGGACAGTTTTGTTTATCTGATTACGCCAAAAATCGGCGCACGTCTGGGGGGCGCATTGCGTGATATTATCCCGGCGGTTAAACAGGGTAAATATGAAATCACCGACGGCAAACTGACCGCCGCGGGCCATACCCTGAATGATGACGAGTTTGAAACACGTCTGACCGTACGCGATGGCGTAATTGGTGCCGCGTTGCCTGATAATACAGCGGTAATTGTATTGGATACGGAATTGAATTCGGAATTGGTTAACGAAGGTTTGGCCAACGACGCCCTGCGATTTATCCAGGATACGCGTAAAACAGAAAACCTGGATGTGTCTGATCGCATAACGTTGACATATTCGGCCGACCCGGCATTGGCAAATGCAATACAGCAGCATCGCGATACAATCATGCGCGAAGCACTGATTACCAAAATGGATGCAGGCGACGGCAAATCCAGCACAGAGATAGAAGGATATAATCTGGCAATTTCAATCGCACGGGAGAAATAAAATGATGACACCAGAACAATATTTTACCGCGGTTCCAAAATCGTTGAATATGGATATACGCAGTGAATTATATTACACAAATGAATTCACATTTGCGGTCGCGGTTATATTGTCGGCCCAGGCAACGGATAAAAAGGTCAACGAAATAACGCCTGAATTATTTCGCGTTGCACCAACGCCGGCAATGATGCTAAAACTGGGGTCGGACGGTTTAAAAGAACATATCCGTGTTATATCGTTCTTTAATAACAAGGCAAAAAGTATCTTGGGACTGGCCGAACAATTAATGAACGACGGCGGCGGGGAAAATGAAAAATATAAATTCCCGGAAAAATATCACAACCGCGATGCCTTGATGAAATTACCTGGGATTGGTCAAAAAACCGCAAATGTTGTTATGAACGTTTTGTGGGGCGCGCCAAATATTGGTGTGGACACACATATTTTCCGTAATGCACACAGATATGGATGGGTCGGTGCGGCGGAAAACACCCCCGAAAAGGTGGAAGAAAAACTGTTGCAAATAATACCGAAACAGTATCATGCCATTGCAAATCACGTTATGGTTTTGCATGGTCGTTATATTTGCCGGGCACTGCGACCACAATGTGCAAATTGTCCGGTTGCGCAATTTTGTCAGGCCCCAGACAGAATTATATAAAATGACAAAAACATCGGTAAATACCGGTGTTTTATTTTACTGGGCAATCATATATCCACACGCCAAAATTGCAATCACCATTACAACAAAAACAACGTTCTGTTTCGTTATTTTAAATTTTTTCATAATATTCCCCCTTTACCATCCGGTGGTCAATGCCGGGCACCCAAAATTTTGACCATTGCTCAGGAATCCCAACACAACCCCGATTGAAAACAACAATGCAAATCCGATAATCATTGGCAGACCGATGGCCTTGATACCTTCGGCAATGTTGTCTTTGCCGCCCAGTTTACCGGATGTGATGGCTTCCCACCCGTATTTGGCCAGAATAAATCCCGCACCCACAAATGCAAAAACGCGCAACGTTTTAAAAACACTTTGCAATCGGTTTATTAAATTACACATTTCTGTATTACCAACTGCGGCAAATGCCGGTGTGCATGCCAACACCATAATTGCCCCAACAATTGGTGCAGACAACCGACCGTTTGAATTCGGCATAATCAAAGGAATAAAAAGATGAAGATTTCCGGGATTTTTTCAAAAATAAAAACCGTCATAAAAAACGGTGGTTTGTTTTCGGCAATATAATTCGCCCTGTATGGCTTATATTTTATCACTTTGCGCCGTTTTACGCAACAAGAAAAAATCCCCTGCGGCCACGCCAAACGACAGCAGGGGAAACAACCTATTTATCGCGAATTTGCGCATTGCATTTAGTGCCCACCGCGGCAATAACCCGATTTTGTAATTCCAACAGGTCGGCATCAGACATGTTTTCTGTTGGAATAATTGTGATTGTAAATGCAACAGACTTTTTCCCATCCGACAAATCAAACGCGTCAAACACAACCGCGTCTGTAATGCGATTATCAACCGCGCGGGCGGTCGCAGTAATCTTGTCCGCCGGGAAATTTGTATCCACGATAAACGCAAAATCACGCGTTATCGGTTGAAAATCCGAAACAATTGGTTCGCGAACTTTGCGCACCCCCGGCAGGTTCGCAATATCGTCAACAATTGCAATCATGACGGGTGTTTTTATCTTTAACGCACGCGCCACCGTTGGGTGCAGTTCACCAAATTCCGCAATTTTCTTTTTACCCTGGTAAATTGCCCCGTATCTGTACGGATGCGCCCAACGCGGTGGGTTTTCCGCACTGACGGTGAAATTCTGGCCATGCATTAACGCAATCAGGTCGGCCTTGACATCGTAAATATCACGCGGCCGATTGCGACGCGTCCAATGACGTGGACCATTATCGCCGGTACGCACGATACAGATTTGTGTATGCTGCGCGCCCGGGGTATCGCCGTCAAAAACGGTTCCCAATTCAAACATGTTTAAATCCGGATACCCGTGTTTTTCATTTTCTGCAACAAATCCCAACATGTTGCCCAACAAACCATTACGTGCGGTATCCATTTCGTTCGTAATCGGGTTTGCCAATTTAACAGACGGAGCATCAGAAATTATTTTTTCAATATTGGAATTTCCAAATCCAAATGATTTGCATTCGTTTAATCCGCGCGCCGCCAATTCTTGCTTGGTCCGCAAATTGTAATCATTATGCGTACCCGCGTACGACGGACGATGTATCGCAGTCCGCGCGATATTATCATATCCGTAAATACGTATCAGTTCAGATACAATATTTTCTGCAATCATAATATCCACGCGGGCAGGGCGGGGCGCAATAATCCATTCGTTATCATTTATTTGAACAGCGAATCCCAATTTGTTCAAAATTTCTTGCTGAATTTCTGGCGACATATTTATGCCAGTTTTTTTTGAAAATAAATCAGGATTATATTTTATTTTAACATCCGGATTTGGTATTTCGCCACCAATTGCGGTACCAACAATTTCACCACCACATTCGTTCATAATAATTTTCGCCGCACGCGCCAGGGCAATGCCCGTTATTGTTGGGTCAATACCGCGTTCATAACGATATGATGCATCGGTGGAAATACCCAAGCGTTTCGCCGTTTTACGAACAGAAACCGGGTCAAAATACGCACTTTCCAAAATAATATTTTTGGTTTTATCGGTGGTCATACCGCGCGCGCCACCAACAACCCCGGCCAGGGCCAAAATACCATTGTCATCTGCGATAACGATATCTGTGGCGGCCAGTTCATGTTCCGTGCCGAACAGGTCTGTGAATTTTTCCCCCGCATTTGCCATGCGCACAGTTATATCACCAACAATTTCATCTGCGTCAAAGCAATGCATCGGCTGACCCATGTCATAGCAGATATAGTTTGTCGCATCAATCGGTGCATTTTTCGGATTAATTCCAATCGCGGCCAGGCGGGATGCAATTACCCGATTGCTGGGCGCCATTTTTATACCATGAATTTCACATAATTGATAAACCGGACATTTATCCGTTTTTATATTTACACCACGCGCAGATTTCAACGGGGCCAGCGTTTCGTCTGTTGGCGCAATGTATATTCCCGCCCCACATGCAGCCAAATCACGTGCAACACCACGCACCGCCAGATAGTCGGGACGATTTGGTGTAATACCTGCATCAAAAACAATTTTGGTATCAACGACGGGCGCGCCGATTTTTGTATCAATGGGCAATTCAATAATACCACTGTGGTCGTCGTTTAATCCCAATTCGCGGCCACTGCACATCATGCCGTCGGACATTACGCCGCGCAGTTTACCACTTTTTATTTCGTGGCCCGCAATAACGCAACCTGGCACGGCCAGCGCAGATATTAATCCAACCCGCGCATTTGGTGCGCCACATACAATCTGGCGCAATTTGCCGGACCCATCATCCACCTGTAAGATGTGTAAATGATCGCTGCCCGCCAGTGGTTCGCACTGGGTAATTTTGGCCGCAATTGGTGCAACAGGCGCGATTAAATCTTCCACTTCCAGCCCAGTCCGCGTCAGCGTGTCCGCAATTTCAGATGCAGTTAAATCTGTTTTCAGATAATCTGTTAACCAATCATATGTCCATTTCATTTTCGCGTCCTTAGTCTTAAAAACCTGTGTTTTGCAGCCACCGCGTATCACCATCATAGAATTTGCGGATGTCGTTTAAACCATATTTCAACATGGCCAATCTGTCCCAACCGAACCCAAATGCAAATCCCTGGTATTGGTCCGGGTCAATGCCACAGTTTCGTAAAACATTGGGATGAACCATTCCTGCCCCCATGATTTCCAACCATTTGTCGCCATGCCATTTGATATCAATCTCTATGCTGGGTTCAGTAAATGGGAAATATGATGGACGAATGCGTAATTCCACATCTTTCAGTTCAAAAAATCTTTTTAGAAATTCCTGAACATCGCCAATTAAATCAGACATTGTGATATCGCGACCAATATACAGTCCTTCTATCTGGTGAAACATCGGACTGTGTGTGGCATCCATTTCTTTGCGGTATGTTGCGCCAACGCCAAACATTTTAATTGGCACCCCGTCAGATTCCATGGAACGCACCTGAATCGCGGATGTTTGTGTACGCAAAACATTGCCATTTGGTAAAAAGAACGTATCCTGCATATCACGGGCGGGGTGATGCGCGGGGGTATTTAATGCGGTAAAGTTATGCCAGTCATCTTCCACCTCAGGCCCGGTCCACATTGTGTAGCCAAAAGATTCTAATATCCCAGAAATTTCGTGCAAAGATTGTGTCAACGGGTGCAATGTTCCGCGATTTTCCGGCATTGGATTCAGACTGACGTCCATACGCTGTTTTTCCAATGCGGCCTGAATCATGGCATTTTCAATTTCTGTTTGGCGCAATTTAAATAATTCACGCAGTTCGGCGTTTTCACGATTTAATGCCGCGCGCGCATCATTGTCCAAATTCTTCATTTCGCGCAACCGCATGGTCATTGTACCGTTTTTTCCGAAAACCGACGCATACAACGCCTGTAATTCGGGCAGTGAATTAATATTTTTTATCTGTTCTTGCATATCCATACCTTCTAAAATAAAAAAGCCGTCGGCTGACGGCTTTTATTATGACAAAACAAAACCTTACCGCCAAGGGTTATTTAGATTCCCCGCCGATAAATCGTTTTGCTGTATCTACTAATTTTACAAAGTTTTCATCACCCGCATATGCCATTTCGGCCAAAACTTTGCGGTCCAGCGCAACGCCGGCCTTTTTCAGACCGTTCATAAACTGGCTGTATGTCAGACCATTTTGACGCACAGCGGCGTTAATACGAACAATCCACAAACCACGAAATTCACGTTTTTTAACGCGACGGTCGCGATATGCGTACTGTCCCGCCTTTTCTGTTTTTTCGCGTGCGGCACGATATGTTGTGCTGTGGCGACCCAGATACCCTTTGGCACGGGCCAATATTTTATTGTGTTTTTGTTTTACGGTTGTTCCGCGTTTAACTCTTGCCATAAATCTACCCCCTTGTGATTATTTCAGACCATATGGGGCCAGGATTTTTGCCTGCGGCACCATGTTATCATTTAAATACTGTGGTTTTGAACCCGCATTGTTTGCACGTGCAGATTTTTTACGCAGCAGTTTTTTGTGGGCATTTCTGGCAACACGGATTTTACCGGTCGCGGTCATAGATGCGCGCTTTTTCAAGTACGACTTAGTCTTTAATTTTGGCATTTTATAACCTCTTATTATGTCCGGGTGGCAGCCAATTGCCACTTTGGATATTTGTTTGCGATGCCTATTTTGACATAATTAAATGAAAAATCAAGTTTTTATTGAATGTTGATATTTTAACGATTAAACTGTGCCCCATGAACCAGAACAAGTTATCTTCCAAGGCACGCCAATTAATTAAATCTGCGGTTGCGGCGGCAATTTTGCCGATTTTATTCATATATATTATGATTGCAAAACCGGATTACACAATTATGAACGGATTGGCGCATGTTGTGTTGCCAGTGGCAAACTGGGTTGGGGATATTATAACATGGCCTGTGCGCGCGGTTGGCGCGGCGGCGGACAATATTCGCGAACTGGGCAACCTGCGTACAGAAAACGAAGAATTGCGTGTGCGGCTGGACGATGCATTGCGCAACAAAAATATATGTGATGTGGCGGTTTTAGAAAACCAAAAATTATCCCGCGAATTGGATTTGATTGCGTCCCAGCCGCGACGTGCCGTCATGGCAGATGTTATGTACGACAACACTGCATTTCATCACAGCACATTTTTAATCACCAAGGGCGTACGTCATGGCCTGGAACAGGGCATGGTTGTTGTATCCACAGACGGAATGTTGGTTGGTGTTATAATGGATGTGGCCCCAAATTTTTCACGGGTGCGGGCACTGACCGATTCCAATACAAATATTGCCGTGCGCGTCGTCGGGTCCGAGGTTTATGGTTTCCTGCAAGGAAACGGTTCCAATCAACCCACAATGGGATTTTTCAGCGACCCTGAATTTCAGGCCGGCCGTGGTGTAAAACTGATAACCAGTAATATTGGTGGGGTTTTGCCAAATGGAATCATTGTTGGCGAAATGGTTAATGAAACAGATGTTCGTGTATTGCCGCCGTCGCAACTGTCGCGCGTAATGGTTTTGCAATTTGATACAACAAACGAATACAAATGAAGACACAGATTATAAATTTTTTGCGCGCCGCATTTCCATTTTTGGCCGTGCTGGTGTTGTGGCGTTTGTCGTATCCGTTTTGGAATCCGGCAGGCGTGCTGGCCGTTATACCAATATTTTATTGTTCATTTGTTCGGCCAACGCCTTGGTTTGCACCGTGGGCGGTGTTGTTTTGTTTTTTATTGGATTATAAGTTTGATACGCTGTTTTACTGGACGGCATTGTATTGCATATTATACGCAGCAAATGGATTTCAGAACTTTATTGATTTAACCCGGGCACCCAAAAATGCAATTGCGGTATTTATGATTTTCTTTGGATGCGCGATTTTAATTTTAGCGCTGATGAATTTTAATTTAACAAACATTGTACGGGCATTGTGGATATTCGCATGGACATGCACATTGTATATGCCAATTACCGTACTTATCAAAAGGGCGTCCAATGATTGATACCGAAGTCGCCCGTCAATTTGATCGTCGTTCTGCGTTATTTTTAACCGCTGGCACTGTTTTAACATCTGTGTTGGTGTTGCGCATGTTGCAAATGCAGTTATTTAATTATCGCGATTACACCAAAAAAAGTGAAAGTAATTCGTTCCGCATTCAGAAAAACCTGCCCGAGCGGGGTAAAATATTGGCGTCATCGGGTGCACCCATTTCCCGCGATACGCCGACATATCGCATATATATAATTCCCGAAGAAACGTCCGATTTGGACGGCCTGATTACGACCGTTGCGACAGAATTAAAATTAACGAAAAAAACGGTTAAACGCATTTACGCGCGAATAAAAAAACAGGCGCGATTTCAACCCGCACTGGTCAGCGAAAATTCAGATTGGACCCAATTGGCAAAATTACAGGCGAAAAATTTACCCGGTCTGCATGTACGTCCCGGATATTCGCGCGTATATGAACTGGGGCCGGCCGGTGCGCAAATATTTGGATATACCGGTGCGCCAAATAAACCTGTTTCCAACGCACCATTTTACACAACCGGGATAACCGGATTGGAAAAACGTTTTAATGATGAGTTATCGGGCCAAATGGGCCAGACGGTAATGATTACAAATGCTGTTGGCCGCATCACTGGCGAAGATAAATCACAATACGCGCCGGCAATTACGGGTAAAAACCTGCAAACCACAATCAATGACGCGGCCCAACGTGCAATGTATGATGCATTAACACTGCACCGGTCTGGATGCGGGGTCGCACTGGAAATCGCGACCGGCAACATATTGGCAATGGTTTCCGCGCCCAGTTTTGACCCAAATAATTTTGCAAACGATGATGGCGAAGAATATATTGCATCCCTGCGCAAAGATTATGCAAAACCATTTATGAACAAAGCGGTTGAGGGTCTGTATCCGCCCGGATCTACATTTAAAATCGTTGTTGCATTGGCCGGATTGGAATCGGGCGCAATAACACCAAATGAAAAAATATATTGCCCCGGGCATTGGGATTACGGGGACCGGCGATATCATTGCTGGGAAAGGGACGGCCATGGTTGGGTAAATCTGGCGGATGCATTGGCACATTCATGCGACATATATTTTTACCAGATTGCATTGCGCATCGGTATTGATGCGATAAAGGCAATGGCCATTAAATTGGGATTTACCGAAAAATATATGGGCGATGTTATTTCGCGCGAAATGCCGGGTATTATTCCCGACAGACAATGGAAAGAAAAACAAATCGGTTATCGTTGGATGCATGGGGATACGATTATTTCCGGCATCGGCCAGGGATTTATTCTGGCAAACTGTCTGCAATTGGCGGTAATGATGGCGCGTACCGCATCAAACAAGGTTGTAATTCCCCGTTTGATTGTGGATGATTCCGCCCCTGATTTTGCAGATTTGGGTCTGCAACGCAAAAATATAAATGCAGTACTGGGCGGATTGGAACGCGTTTTGCGACCCGGGGGCACCGCCGCAGGCAGTGCGATTAACGTCCGCGGTATGCGCATGGGCGGTAAAACCGGCACCGCCCAGGTACGCAGTATTTCCCGCGCGGAACGTTTAAGCGGGGTTTTAACCAAAGAACAATTGGCATGGAATATGCGCGATCATGGGTTATTTGTTTCATATGCGCCAACAACGAACCCAAAATATGCGGTATGCGTTATCACAGAACATTCCGGTGGCAGTGGCCAGGCCGCACGCACCGCCGCCGCGACAATGCGCGAATTGTTAAAGGACGAAAAATAACATGGCACGTCAAACACGCGTATCTAATGCAAATATGATGACGTTTTCTGAAAAACTGTCGCGTTTTTCGTGGGGTCTGTTTATCCCAATGTGTTTGGTTTTGGCGGCGTCTATTGTTGTTCTGTATTCGGCCGGGGGCGGGGCATGGCGACCATTCGCATTGTCCCAATTGATTAAAATTGTATTGGGGTTTGGCGTATTCTTTTTTGCTGCGTTTACCAATATAAAAACATGGATAAAATCCGCGTATATAATTTATGCCGTCGCATTGATTATGATTGTGCTGGTAACATTTATCGGCCATACCGGTATGGGGGCGCAGCGGTGGCTGAATTTGGGATTTTTTCATGTGCAACCGTCTGAATTTATTAAAATTGCGCTGGTATTGGCATTGGCGCGTTATTTTGCATGGATGAATTCTGTGGAATTATCCCAGATAAAGAATTACATGGTGCCGGGTTTAATGCTGCTGGTGCCGTTTGGATTAATTGTAATGCAACCGGATTTGGGAACGGCGTTATCATTGGGAATGATTACGGTTGGGATGTTTTATATCGTTGGCGCGCAAAAGAAATGGTTTATTATCGGTGCAATTTTAACGGCATTGGCCGCACCGGTTGTATGGTTTGGTGGTCTGCATGATTATCAACGCGATCGGATAATAACATTTGTGAATCCCGACCATGATGCCCAGGGTGCAGGTTATCAGATTAACCAGGCAAAAATTGCATTTGGATCAGGCGGTATAACCGGCAAAGGATACATGAACGGGTCCCAGTCCCAGCAATCATTCCTGCCGGAAAAGCAAACTGATTTTATCTTTACCATGTTGGGCGAAGAATTTGGATTTATTGGGGCATTTTTACTGATTATTATTTACAGTATTATTGTAATTGTACTGTTTTGGTGTGCGAAAACATGCCGCAACAGATTTGGTCAATTGGTATGCTTTGGTTTTATGTTGAACTTTTTCATTTATTATTTTATAAATATTTCTATGGTTCTGGGTCTGATGCCGACTGTTGGGGTTCCGTTGCCATTAATGTCATTCGGCGGCAGCAGTTTATTATCATTGATGTTTGGATTCGGACTGTGTCAGAACGCACATATTCACAAAGACCAGCAATTATCTGCCAAAGGAAGTTAAAAATATGAATCTGCTTATTGTTGAATCACCGTCCAAAGCGAAAACGATTGAAAAATATCTGGGTGCAGGCTGGCGCGTTGTGGCGTCTGTTGGACACGTTCGTGATTTGGTTCCGGAAAATGGCAGTGTGGATCCGGAAAATGATTTTGCCATGCGCTGGCAAATTATGCCGGGCAAAGAAAAGCAATTAAAACTGATAACAGATGAATTAAAAAAGGCCGATGCAGTATATTTGGCATCGGACCCTGACCGCGAGGGTGAAGCCATTGCATGGCACATACTGGATATACTGCGTGCCAAAAAGGCACTGGCCGGGAAAAAAGTTTATCGCGTGGCATTTCATGAAATCACCAAAAAGGCCGTTCTGGCTGCAATTGAAAACCCACGCGAAATTGACCAAGATTTGGTTGACGCATATCTGGTACGGCGCGCGTTGGATTACCTGATTGGTTTTGGTATTTCGCCGTTGTTGTGGCGTCGGAATTTGGGAAAATCCGCCGGACGCGTGCAATCTGTGGCCGTTAAATTGGTTGTTGACCGCGAACGCGAAATAGAGGCGTTTAAACCAACAGAATATTGGTCTCTGACGGCCGAGTGTGATGCATCAGATGCGGGTTTTAATGCAAATCTGTCCGGGTTTAATGGCGAAAAGTTCGATAAAATGTCAATCGGAAACCAGGCCCACATGAACCAGATTTTGTCCGTTATCGGCGAACCGGTAATCCCGGCGCATGTTATTGCCATTGACAAGAAAAAAACATCACGTCGTGCGGCCGCGCCTTTCACCACCAGCACTTTGCAGCAAGAGGCCGCCCGAAAATTATACTTTTCGTCCAAACGTACAATGTCGGCCGCCCAGAAATTATATGAACAGGGTTTAATAACATACATGCGAACCGACGCAACAAATTTGTCTGCGGATGCGGTTTCTGAAATTCGTTCATATATCGCGGCGACATATGGGGATAAATTCGTTCCAAAATCACCAAACGTTTATATTACAAAATCTAAAAATGCCCAAGAAGCGCACGAGGCCATTCGTCCCACACACTTCGTCGGGACGGAACACACCCTGACCGGGGACGAGGCAAAATTGTACGACCTGATATGGAAACGCACAATTGCATGCCAGATGACAAATGCAGAATTTGACAGTGTCGCCACAGATATTCAGACAGATAATAAAACCGCCATTTTCCATGCGGTTGGCACCACACGCACATTTGACGGATTTATGCGCGTTTATACCGAAGACAAAGATGATGACACATCATCGGGTGAATCTAAATTACCACCATTGGTCGTGGGCCAGGAAATAAATATTACCAAACTGACCCCGGAACAGCATTTCACCCAACCACCCGCCCGTTATACCGAGGCATCTTTGGTAAAAAAACTGGAAGAATTGGGAATCGGCCGACCGTCAACATACGCAACAATTATGTCCACCATTGTTGACAGAAAATATGTGGAACAGGATAAACAGCGCCGTTTTCACCCGACGCCCGGCGGATGGGTTATTGCATCATACCTGGCGACATATTTCAAAGATTTGGTTGATGTAAACTTTACCGCAAAAACCGAAGACACCCTGGACGATGTATCCAACGGGAAACAGGAAAAATTGGCCGCATTGCGCGATTTCTGGGGGCCGACGGAAAATATGATAAATGGCGCGCGCAATATAAAAACGACCGAGATTATAAATGCCATAAATGAATTAATGCATGCGCACCTGTTTGCAGACGGTGATAATAAATGTCCGAAATGTGGTGGAAAACTGGGGATAAAACTGTCCAAATATGGCGCATTTATCGGATGTGAAAATTATCCGACATGCAATTATACACAACGTTTGGATTCAGACGCGGCGGCAACAACTGATGCAGAACCGGATGAAAATGCGGGCGCAAAAAAATCGCCCACCACGGTTGATCTGGGCGACGGAATTTCTTTCCGGATTGGTCGCTTTGGCCCATATATTACCGACGGCAAAAAAAATGTTGCGGCCAAGAAATATAATGCAGATACAATCACATTGGAAATTGCGCGCGAATTATTGGCCGGTGGCGCGCAAAAGCCAGACCCAATTGAAATCGGTGAAAATCCGGCAACCGGAAAAATGATTTATTATTATCCAACCGGCCGGTATGGCGCATATATTTCATCAAACAAGGTAAATGTTTCCGTCAAAGAACAACCCGATTTGGAAACGGCCGCTGACCTGATAAATAATAAAAAACCGTCCACACGCCGCGGATTTGCGAAAAAGAAATAATGGCATCATATGACCGCAATTTTACCGATGAACTGCGTACACGATTATCAATCGTGGATGTTGTTGGGCGGCGCGTACCATTGACCAAAAAGGGACAAAACTATTGGGGATGTTGTCCATTTCATAATGAAAAAACGGCCAGTTTTTCTGTTAACGAAGAAAAGGGATTTTACCATTGTTTTGGATGTGGTGAACATGGCGACATAATTTCTTTTACCATGAAATCAAACAACATTGATTTCAAGGCGGCAATTGCAGACCTGGCAAATCAGGCCGGGTTAAAAATGCCGGATTATCATCCAAAACCCGCCGCGCAAATCGCGCGTGAAGAAAACTATTACCAAATCGCCGCGGCCGCCGCCAAATTATATCAGCAAAAATTATTTACCCCTGATGGCGCGGTTGCATTGGATTATATTCGTCGCCGTGGTTTCAGCGATGAAATGATAAAAAAATATGGTTTGGGATATGCGCCCAAGGGAAACGTTATTGCAAACAAATTTGCAAACACCAAACAGGAAACTTTATTGGCGACCGGGCTGTGCCGGCGCGGCGATTACGGAATGTATGATTTCTTTCGCGATAAATTAATGTTTCCGATTTTTAATGCCCACGGCCAGGTTGTTGCATTTTCCGGACGCAGTCTGGACGGCAGTGAACCCAAATACATTAATACCAGTGATACAGAACTGTTTCACAAACGACAAACAATTTTCGGATTTAACTTTGCCCGCGATGCCATTCACCGTGCCAACCGCAGTATTATCGTTGAAGGTCAGATTGATGCCATTCAAATGCAAATGAATGGTTTTCCTGAAACCGTCGCACCATTGGGTACGGCATTAACCGAAGACCATATTGCAATCCTGTGCAAGGCCAACCGCAACATAACATTTTGTTTTGACGGCGACGGGGCGGGTCAAAAGGCCGCGGCACGCGCGGCGGATATTGTATTGCCGTTTGTTCGTGATAATTCTGATATTCGTTTTGCATTTGTCAGTGGCGGCAAAGACCCTGACGAGGTTTTAAAATCCGGCGGCGTGGATGCCATGCAAAAAATTATAAATGATGCAACACCACTGGTTGATTTCATTTGGGATTTGGCAAATAAGAATTATATTGTTGCAACACCCGGCGGCCGGACCCAGGCAGAAAAATTTCTGAAAAATAAAACCGAAAAAATCGCCGACCCAGACCTGCGTCGCGAATACGAACAAGAATATAATTCACGCAAATTCAACCAATGGCACAAATGGAAAAAAGATAATAAAAAAGACGCGCCCGTCGTACCACAAATTGATGACCTGACGCAAAATACACTGGTATTTATAACCAATAAATTCCCTGAAATCGCGGAAAGATATGCGGATTTCCTGGCGACACTGAATATTTCTTTTGACGGTGTGGCACCGGAATTAAACCTGGACCTGCGTGGTGCGGAAAAATATATCGTGTCATTAAAATTACAAAAATATTTGCAAAAATTGCAGGCCCAGAAAAAAGAATTAATGACACAAATGTTATCCGGGGATTCTGACGCGGGGGAAAAATTGGCAAAAATAAACCAAGAAATCGTGCGCGCCACCGAAAAATTAGACCAATTAATTGCAATTTAAAAAACAAAGAAAAAGCCGGCAAATGCCGGCCTTTTTTATTATTAATTATTAAACAGGAAATGACAGATATCACCTTCTTGCATAACGTAATCTTTACCAACCAGGCGCATTTTTCCGGCCTCTTTTACGGCAACTTCACCGCCCAGCGCAATGTAATCCGCCGGCGATATTATTTCGGCGCGAATAAATCCGCGTTCAAAATCGGTATGAATTTTACCTGCCGCCTGGGGCGCGGTCATGCCCCGTGTTATTGTCCATGCGTGCGCCTCTTTGGGACCAACGGTATAAAACGTTTGCAGCCCCAATGTTGCGTATCCTGTTCTGATAACCTGGTCCAGGCCGGATTCTGTCAGGCCCAATTCGTTTAAAAACATTTTACGTTCCGCAACATCAACAATTTGCGAAATTTCCATTTCAATTTTGGACGAAATAACCAGAACCGGATGTTTATCGCCAAATTTTTCACGCACCATATCTGAATATTTATTTCCTGTGGCGGCCGATGCCTCTTCTACATTACAGACATAAATAACCGGTTTTGCGGTTAGCAAATTAAACGGCAATGCGTCTGTTTCCTGGGCCCGGGCGGGAATTCCCTGTTCCAGGCCAGATTTTATTTTCATTGCATCGGCCAGCAATCGCGCCGCATCCTTGTCCAGACCGCGTGCCTTTTTTTCCAGGTTTTTAATCTGCTTATCCAGGCTTTCTATATCCGCCAGCATTAATTCTGTTTCAATGGTGTCAATATCAGATAATGGATCAATACGGCCGTTAACATGAACAATATCATCATTTTCAAAGCACCGGACAACGTGAATAATCGCATCTGTTGCCAATATATTGCCCAGAAATTTATTTCCCAATCCTTCGCCCGCAGATGCGCCACGCACCAGGCCAGCAATATCCACAATTTCCAATTGGGTTGGTATAATTTTTTGGGAATTATCAACCGCCGCCAATTGCATTAATGTATCATCGGGCACCACCACACGTCCGGTATTTGGTTCAATGGTGCAAAATGGATAATTTTGCGCGTCCGCCGCCGCACTTTGTGTCAGTGCATTAAACAATGTTGATTTTCCAACATTGGGCAAACCAACAATTCCACAATTGAATCCCATTCGTTTTTCCTTTATAATGCGATTAATATGTCATACATGTGGCAAGAATTCAATATAAAAACCTTTGCCGCGGAAACCATTGTTTACCGCGATGGTGTGTATTGCCCGGAATTGTCAACATTGCCGTCCGACGAAATAGGCAAAAAATATGACCAACCTGTTCATATTATATATGTGGGTGAAATCACAGGCCAAAATGATTTAAATATTAATATATCCGCAGACAACCAACCGGTATTTTTAAGTGTAAATGTAAAAAATAAAAAGCCGGCCTTTTTGAACATTTTTATCAAAAACACCGGGAAAAATTCTGAATTACGCGGTCATGTTATGTTAACAAATTATGATAATTTAACATACAATTGCACCGCCGCGCATTCTGCATCAGATACCGGAATTTTGATAAAAACAAAATTATTGGCCGAAGATAACAGCATCAGTAAATTATCGGGCACCGCAGTTATCAATAAAAATTTGCAGAATGCGGTATCAGATATTGGATTTTCCGCATTGGCGGCAAAAAATGCAAAAATAACGTTTGTGCCTGCACAAAGAATATCATCCGTTCCCACCGCCGCAGACCACAGTGCCGCCATATATCATGCCACACAAATGCAGACACAATATTTACGCCAGGCGGGTCTGACCGGGGACGAGGTGGCCACCGCCATGCGCGACGCATTTATGAACGATTTTCCATTGTTTTAACAGTTAAAATGAAAAATATATCTTATTTGGTTTTATGTTTATTACTGTGCTCGTGTAAAACGCAAACATATAATTGTTATGCCCTGGATTGGGATACGGTTGCAATGCACGATGTGCCACAACCAATGTTGTATATAAAAAATGATTGGAAAAATATAGATAAACACCAGGCCAAGCAGACCTTTCAAGAACATATGAATAAACAATGCCGCGAAAATCCAGATATTGGATACCATTGCGAAGAAAAAACAGCAAATTCTTTTGTTCCGGTGTATAAAAACATTATGAGTTCCGGCACCAGCAGTATGTTTTGTATCCCGCTGAACCGTGATATGAACGGGATGGCTGAAAAATATGTAAACGAAGAAATAGAAATATATTCGGGCGCAAAAACATTATTTCCGTTTGATGAATAAAAAAAATGTTCCGGACAATCGCCACGGAACATAAAAAACTATAAGCCAGCAGGGCAGACTTATTTTTTCTTAAAGCCCTGTTTCGCCTTGAACTTAGGATTATCAGGGTCAATTAAAATAACCTGTTTTCCACGACGGATTTGTTTTACATTTCCACGTTTCTTCCAAGCCTTTAATGAACTTAAAAATTTCATGTCTAAATCCTTTTTGCTTGGCCATTATAAACGCTTTTTGTAAAAAATCAAATACTTATTAATATTTTTGTTGTTTTAATAGGGGCTGTTGGTTTTGTTGAAAACGGTTATTAATTTTTTATCAACAGGTTTTCAACAATTTTTTGCCAGATTTACCGGTGTTTTTATGAAATTGTTGAAAAAACACGTAAATAATTAACAGTTGAAAAAGCAGTTGTTTTTAAACAATTTTAACAAAAATTGTAATTTGCTTTTTATACTTGTTGAAAACTGTTGAAATTGTTATAATTCAAGCACCAGGGGGGAATTCATTATAATGAAACAGCAAGTACTGAAAGCATTGGCCAATCCGGCGCGCATATTTTATGTGCCGTACACGTTGGCAGTGATAAATTTTGCGGTTCAGTTTATAATTTTTATAACGATTTTCCTGTCAGTGTTAATAATTACCCGCGGCCGTGAAAGTGTAAATCCATTGTATTTTATTATTTCTGTGGTCGTGGTGCATATGATTTTGGCGGCTTTTTCCAAGAAAGAACCGCAACTGGGGCAAATAATTGCGGCAAAAATACAATTATTAAAACAAAAAATCCCGGGGAGATTGGCGGCATAAAATGAACGGCTTTTTTGAATATTTTGCAGGCAGTGGTTTTCCAATAACATTGGTCATTTTGGCAATGGCCGTGGTTTTTATTTTTGTTGTTTTGATGATTTATATCCCGGTATTAACACGCCGTATTTTTCCAAAATTTGGATACAAGCGTTATTCCCAATATATTCCGTTTCAAACGGTTTATAATGATAATTCCATTGGCCTGACCGATGGCAGTTTGGTGCGAGTTTACAGTGTCGCCGGTGTTCAAACCAGTATGCAGGACGGCCCCACCCGCGAAAAGTTCTTGGATTTGCGGACACAATTATTTAATCAAATTCGGGACCCGAATGTGGTGCTGCGTTTCTTTATGACCCGTGATGCGGCGGACGAAAATACAGATTATGAATTTGACCAACCGGTTTTACAGGCAATTTACGATAAATGGAAATCCCAGGGTTTGCGCATATTTTTAAATAATTATTATATTGTTTTAACCGTATCTGGGGGTGGGGCGCGCGATAAATTAAATCAATACGGCAACTATATTGAATCCATCCTGGCCGCGTATCAACCGCGCGTTTTGCGCAATGACAGTCCGAACAACATGGCGAAATTCTTTGGTCGGATTTTATCGCCCATTACAAAACCAGCGCCAATTGTTTGCGATTCAAAAATTGCCCAATTGGCAACGGTTGATGATGTTGATTTTATGAAAAATGGATTGGTGCGTTATACATCCGGGGCCGATCAATCATTCGCGGCATTGGTATCATTTAAAATGTCGCCAGATTATTTGGATGAAGATTTCTTTAATGCGATTTCCACCATTCAAACAGAAATGATTTGCATGAACGCATTTCGCATAATGGGCGCGGCCGACGTTGAAATGGTCATACGCCAGCGCCAGGCAACCGCCGAGGAAAACGCAACATCAACCGAAGAACAAATTTCTGCGGCGCAAAGTGCCATGGACGAAAATGTATCTGGGAATCAAAGTTTGGTAAATTATTACCCATTATTTATTCTGTTTGGCGCCAGTGAAGATGAATTGGAAAAATATGTTGCGGAATTCAAAAAGATTGCCGCATCATATGGTGTATCCCCAATTGTTGAAAATTTTGCGTCCAAGGTTTCTTGGTTTTCACAAATACCGGGATTTGACGTTTTTCCACGCAGTTTTAAAATGCTGTCGCGTACCGCCGCAATCAGTATTCCGATGTCCAGCACGCCGCGTGGCATCACAAATTCCGACTGGGGCCCGGGACCATTGGTCGTATTTCCAACCGCCCAGGGAACACCGTACCAGTTTCAATTCCATGTATCTGATAAACCGGCGGCCGTGGGACATACGTTAACAATTGGACCAACCGGTGGTGGTAAAACCACATTGTTCAGTTTCCTGATTGCGCAATCTTTGCGTCATCCGAAATTAAAGGCATTCTTTTTTGACCGCAACAAAGGTGCGGAAATATTCACCCTGGCGGTGGGTGGAAAATACATCACCATGCAGGGCAAAGAAAAAGACCCGTTGGCGGCCACATTCCAAACACATCTGAATCCATTAAAAATGTCTGATACGGCGTCCAACCGCGCATTTTTGCGCAGGTGGTTTGCAATGATAACGGGGCAATCAGACCCATTTTCCATGGATGAAATCGCGCGCGCGGTATCGGTTAATTACGATTATCTGCCGGAAAAAGACAGATTGTTGAAAAATTTATGGGAAAGTTGTTTTTCTTCTGCGGGCAATATGCGACCGGCATTAAAAAAATGGGTTGATCCGTTGCAGTATGGCGACATATTCAATGAAACGTCCGATACGTTGGATTTACAGGCCAGATTGACCACATTTGATTTTACAGAAATTCTGCAAGATGAAGTTCTGGCCCCGGCCGTTATTTCATATATTTTGCACAGAATTAACACAACAACCGTATCGGGTGGGAATCCGTCGCTGATTATGATTGACGAAACGGCGCCAATGTTGGAAAACAAAATGTTTCGCGACAATTTTATAACCGGTCTGCAAGAAGGACGTAAAAACCGCCAGGCATACATGGTTGCATTCCAGCGTGCAAATGTTTTGGATAAATTGGGTATTGGCGATGTTGTCCGCGGCCAGGCCCAAACGGTTCTGTTTTTCCGCAATCCGGCGGCGGATGCCAACGATTATGCGCATTGGAATTTAAATCCGTTGGAAATGGCATTTATTCAGGGCAAGGCATATCCGAACCTGAAACGCGCGGTATTGTTATCGCGGCCTGTTAATGGTGAATCTGTTATTTTAAATACGGAATTGGGTGGATTGGGTAATTTGTTGCATTTGTTTGAATCTGGCCGTTCGTCTGTTTTATTGGCCGAAGAATTATATAAACAATATGGCACCAGTTTTGTTTCAGAATACCTGAAAAAAACCAGTTCAAATAAAATATAAATATGGTGTTATATAAAAGCCTGATTTTTATTTTATGTTTTTTTTGTATTGCGCCTGCGCGCGCGGTGGACGATTGCCTGGCGTACAAATTAAATCCGGCCGTATTTATTGAAACACCTGCCTGGACCAAAGAGGTTGTTCAGCCGTTAAAAGAAATGGATTTATTTCATGGAAATGTCATTGCAACAATGACGGATAATTACGATATTGTTGCAGACATTACATCCATCGAGGATGGATTTTGCGTTGCAATAAAATCTGTAAATGCAGTTGTTGGATACAGTAATTTTTTGGTTCAGATTGATATCAGAAATGCGCCCGAGACTTGTTCATACAATGCAATTTTGACGCACGAAGATGAACATATCAGGGCATATTTATCTGTAATTGATGATAATGTGGCAGAACTGCAAAAATCAATTTATAATGCGGCCGATTCCATTATGCCGATATTTGTACAAAACCAATCAGACATAGACGCCGCGGTGGATGAATTAAACAATGAATTGCAATCGCATCCGGATTTAGTTTTAATAAAACAGAAAATCAAGGCTGCCGAGGAAATCAGAAATAAACGCGTTGACCAAAATGATACCGGCGAATCTTTGAAAAAGTGTTTTGAATAATATGCCGGCATTTGCCGGTATTTTTAATAACGCATATTTTGTTCCATTACATATTTTTGATATGCCAATTGGAACAATTGTTTTTTTAATTTATCAATTGCGATGATTTTCCCACGATTGTTTTTATAAGGAACAGATATTCCCCCGTCATTTCCGCATGCGAACAATTGAACCCGGCCAGATGCGTGGTCAAACATAATTGCGCAATTACTGCGATTATTTATAATACGGGATAAAGACGGCGTGGGAATTGTTGCAACTGTATTCTTGGCACGGCCCGCGTTTTCAATCCCACTGTATGGCCGCCAAAACATAAATTTTTCATTACGTCCCGATTTTTCAAAGAACCATAAATTATACTGCGAATTATCAATTTTTTCATTTGTAATCGGATTAATCGCAGGGTGTTTGAAATCAACCGCAATATTATATTTTCTTTTTAAATCAACCATTGCGTTTGTCATGCGTTCCAGGTCGTCATAAAACATATGAACACATGCGTTGGGCGACAGGTTGTCGTTTGTGCAATACCATTTCAGAAATTCCACCGTTGTATCATTTGCGTTTTTATGAAATTTGTCTAATGAAATATGATATGCGCAAAATATGCGGGGATATTTAACAAAGAATTGTTCCAAATCGTTAAAAATTTTATCCGAATTATCCCCCAATGTCCAACCACAATTTGTTTTTAATTCCACAGAATATCCCGACGCCGCACATGTCTTTAACAGTTTCGGAATATAAAAAGGCGATTTTAATTTATACGCAGTCATTGGTTCGCCGCCGGTAATTGTTGCGACGCGCATGCTGTTGCGAATTGTTTTAAATTGTCCCAATATTTCTGATATATCGTCTGTTGGCATGAAATCGGGGCGTTCATCCGGGCCCGAACATTCACAGCAATGCGCACAGCGGTAATCACAAACATTTGTAATTTTTAAAATTGGTGCCCACGGAAAATTGTTTTCCAGATGATGCATAAACTGGTCGTGCGTAAAAAATGGGTTCATAATATATTACCTTTTATCCCATGTAATATATACCAATATTAAAATTTGTCAATTTTATTTGTCATCAGAATTTAATTGGTAATAGTATTCCAATGCATCGTGTGAATATTCATCTATTCGTCCGTCGGGCAGTGTCAGCATCCGTGTAATGCCAATTTGTTCAACGAATTGTGGATTATGACTGACCACAATAATTGTGCCGGTGTAATCCCGAAAATTGTCGCCAATAATCGCCTGGGTTTCCGGGTCCAGATGATTTGTCGGTTCATCCAATATCAGCATGTTTGCCCGTTTTAATAACATTTTGCACAATGCAACACGTGCACGTTCGCCGGGTGATAATACAGAAATCCGTTTAAATACATCTGTGTCGTAAAACAAAAAATTCCCCAGTATCGCACGTAATTGTTGGTCTGTGTATTCAGGATGTGCGACATTTTCCATAATTGTTTTTTCAGTATTTAATAATTCCAATTCCTGGGCATAATATGCGATTTCTGTTTTTGGATTTATGTTTATTTCGCCGCGTTCAGGTGTCAACAACCCCATTATTAATTTCAGCAATGTTGATTTCCCTGCGCCGTTTTGACCCACAATTAAAAAACGTTCCCCACCACTGATATAAAATGACATTTTACGATACAGCAATCGCGCACCGGGAAACCGAAACCATAAATCTGCAATGTTTAACGGATGTTTTGGCGTTGGGGTGCGTGGGGATAAATCCATTTTAATTTTTTTGTATGTTTGTTCGCGCTGAATCCGATTTTCCAAAATCTTTTTTAATTGTATTTCACGGGTGTGCCCGACGCGCTTGATAGTGTGGTTTGTGGGACTGGCGGCTTTGGCACGGTTTATAAATGCATTTAATTCTGTTATTTGTCGCGTCTGGGCCGCAAATTCATTGGCACGTTTATGCGCGATTTGTGCGTATTTGTTTTTATAGTCGTCATAGTTTCCGGAAAATACACTGATTTTATGTGTGATTTTATCAATCAGCATAACTTTATTCACAATTTTATTTAAAAAATCAGAATCATGACTGATGATTAAAACCATACCTTTGTATTTTTTCAGGTAATTCATAACGTATTCTTTGGTCGTTATGTCCAAATGATTTGTTGGCTCGTCCAATAATAAAATTTCCGCCATGGAATATAACAGGCGTGCAAATGCAACCTTGGATTTTTGCCCACCCGATAGATTCTTTAATTGCATATCCAGCATGTCAGAATCAATACCCATATTTGTGATTATTTCCAATAATGCGTCTTCGGCAGTATAGCATTCATAGTATTCCAGTCTTTCTTGAACGGCGGATATTTGTGCCATTATGTCTGCATCATCCGGTGTCATGGCCAAACGATGATACAGTTCATTTAATTCAGATTGCAATTTTGCAATTGGTCGCCCGGTCAACAAGAAATCCCATACCGTGATTTCTGGTTCGGTTATAACAATTTGTTGGGGTAAATATCCCAAGTTTGCGCCACCGGTTTCTATGCGACCGGCATCGGGTTGAATTTGGCCCGTCATCAGGCGGAACAGTGTTGTTTTACCGGCGCCATTAACACCGACAATACCAACCTTGTCCCGCGGGGACAGACTGAATTCCGCGTTTTCATATATAACCGTTGTTCCAAAAGATAAAGACAGATTTTCTGCGCGCATAATAAAAAATATTATGCGGGTTTAGATATTAATCGCAAGTTAAAAAATCATACACAATTTTGTAAAAAATCCGGCAATCTGAAAAGATTTGCCGGACGAACAATCGGAAACCTTGAAAATTGAAAAACCGGTCTTTCCCCGTAAAAGCAGCGGCGTTTTACGGGGATATTTTTATGTTTACTTTGCGTGGTTAAAGCTGCCCTTGGTCAAAGGCTTTTCCACAGGATGTTCTGCAAAGAATTGCAACGCGCGATTTATATCGGCCAGATATAAATCGGCCAAATCTTTGGAAAATCCATGTTTTACCAATACGCGCATAACAACAACGTTTTGGGCGTTTGCGGGCATTGAATACGCCGGTGATAACCAACCATTTGTACGCAGACGG
The DNA here is from genome assembly GCA_023402015.1 of Pseudomonadota bacterium. Taxonomy (GTDB): domain Bacteria; phylum Pseudomonadota; class Alphaproteobacteria; order Rs-D84; family Rs-D84; genus Enterousia. The sequence continues at coordinate 76,040 of JAEXCU010000001.1, forward strand.
TCCGCCAAATCGTATAATGTAAAGTTAACTTTGGCGTTTGGTTTTAACCGCCATGTCAGGGCCGGAATACCGTCTGTGCCATCGGCAACCAGGTCAAAGATTTTCATTTTGTTTATTTCTTTGGCCATGTATTTGGTCGTATCATAACATGCGTCCTGGATACGTTTGTATCCTTCGTGGCCCAAACGCAACAGGTTGTAATATTGGCAAATGATTTGTCCCGCCGGGCGTGAAAAATTCAATGCAAACGTCGGCATATTTCCACCCAGATAGTTTACCCAGAATATCAGGTTATCTGGCAAATCTTCTTTGGTGCGCCATACAACCCAACCAACGCCCAATGGTGATAAACCAAATTTATGACCCGATGAATTAATGGACTTTACACGTGGAATGCGAAAATCCCATTTTAAATTCGGCTGGCAGAATGGCGCCAAAAATCCACCACTGGCCGCGTCAACGTGAATTGGAATATCTATGCCGGTTTTCTTTTGATAATCGTCCAGGGCCTTGGCAATCGCCTCTACTGGTTCATAACGGCCGGTGTATGTGATACCCAATGTTGGAACAACGGCGATTGTATTTTCGTCTATGTATTTCAACATTTCTTCGGGGGTCATCATTAATCTGTCATCGGTCAATGGAACTTCGCGCATTTCAATGTCCCAATAATTGCAGAATTTATGCCAGCAAATCTGAACCGGACCACATACCAGGTTTGGTTTGCCCTTTTTATTCTTGGCCTGCCATTTGCGCAACAGGGCCAGACCGCCCAACATGGCGGCCTCAGACGAACCAATGGTGGATGTACCCATTGTTGTTCTGGGTTGTGGGCTGTGCCACATATCGGCAATCATTGCAATGCATCGTCTTTCAATTTCTGCCGTTTGTGGATATTCGTCTTTATCAATCATATTTTTGGTGATTGCGGCGTTCATTAATTCGTGCTGGTATTCATCCAGATATGTTTGACAGAATGTTGCCAGGTTTTGACGCGCATTACCGTCCATCATTAATTCATCTTTGACTGCCTGAAAAATGCGGTCTGGGTTTTGTTCATCCCGTGGCATTTTAAAGTCTGGCAATACATATGCCAGTTCGTGTGATGCATAAATATCGTCATCATCAATATCACGAACTTGTTTTGGTGTGTCAGTCGTTTTTTTCATTTCTTTCTCCTTTATAAGAAATTCTATGTATTCAGAAATATGCATCCGCGGCAAGACTTTGAACCACGACCAATATCTTGCGCGGTTAAAATAGAACAGAATAAACGCCATCGCCCAGGGCGCTTTTATGACAAATATTCTTCCCCTCTTTTATCTCAGATTTCGGGGTAAATTTGTATAGGTATGAAATCGGGAAAGATAATATATAGGATATATATCCTAAGATTTATTTTTTATCACATGATACTTTTGCAGCTGCACAAAATGGGAATAATTATTAAAATTCAACTGGTGGATGAATATTTGTGGGAAATTTATGTATTTTTAGTGATTTTTGATAGGTTGTAAATAAAAATCCCCAGGAAGCCTGGGGGAAACTGGTTGCGGAGTGTGGATTTGAACCACAGACCTTCAGGTTATGAGCCTGACGAGCTACCGGGCTGCTCTACTCCGCGATGAGGTAAGGGGTATTATATATTAATATGGGCATTTGTCAAATGAAAAACACGGATTCTTTAAATAATGCCGTTTTTATCAATATTTCATCAGATTTACAGGGCGGGTGGATTCGTGGCCCAGGAATTTAGACCTATGTCTGTCTTGAAATATGATTATTTTATTGCTATCATCCCAACGGATTTATGATAAAGAGTATATAATGAATACAACATTTAGAAAAATATGGAAAGGTTTTTGGGAACCGATTTTACACCTGCCAATTATTCAATGGATTGTGGCCATTTTAATGGCAACAGCAATTTGGGGTGTATATTTTACCAGTCGTAAAAAAATAACCAATTACGAAACGTTTAAAAAATATCGCAAAAAACCGGCGGTTTTTGTGTTTTGGCATGGGCGCAGTATGATGTTGTCCCCAATTATTTGCATTGGTGGTATGCGTGCGTATGCCGTGGCCAGTCGCCACAAAGACGGTCGCATGATGGCAAAATTGCAACGTTTATTCGGTTTAAAACCGATTTATGGCAGTACATCTGACGGCGGTATATCTGTCTTGCGTCAGGGCGTTCGTATTTTACGCCAGGGCGACCATTCAATGTGTATTTCACCCGACGGGCCGGGCGGGCCGTCTTTGCGCGTTCAAGATGGTGCATTATATTTTGCAAAAATGACGGGTGCACCAATTATTCCGGTATGTTTTTCTGCGTCGCACGCATCGTTTCAAAAACGCTGGGACAGGTATTTGGTCGCATTACCTTTTTCAAAAATAACGTGTAAAGTTGGCATGCCGGTATTCATTGATGCCAAAAGCACGCCAGAGGAATTTGAAGCGGTACGTAAAAAAATAGAAGATTACATGGTTCGCCAGGTTCGTGAAATGGACGGTGAATTTAATCTGTTTCAGGTGGAACAGGATTTAACGGCCAGTGAATTCAAAAAGGCAATGCGCGCGGCCAAGGCCGAGAAAAAGGCCGGCAAAGCCGCAAAAAAAGATGCCAAAAAAGCGGCGCGCAAAACCAAAACGGAACACAAAAAATAAACATACGGATTAAATATGAAAACGCCATGGTGGTTCCTGCACAAGACACCGATTTCATTTTTATTATTACCAATTTCTTGGGTTTATTATGGATTGGGACGCGTTGTGTATGGTATCCGCAAAATTGGCGGGTACAAATCACGTCGCCTGGTAATCTGTGTTGGTAATATATTGGCGGGCGGTGTCGGAAAAACACCGATTGTTCGTCAAATTGCAACATATCTGGATGCACCGGTTGTCATGCGTGGGTACAAAAAAAGTGCCGCCACAGGCAATGCCGGGGACGAGGCAACAATGCTGGCCCGCGGCGGATTACAGGTTCATACCGGCGACAGAAAATCCAATATAATTTTATTAAATGGCCAAACGAATGAAACAGGCCCAATTGTAATGGATGACGGATTTCAAAATCCGCGCATTAAAAAAGATATTTCTGTTTTGGTTTTTGACCAAGGTTTGGGATATGGAAACGGATTTATGATACCGGCCGGTCCCCTGCGCGAGCCAAAACATGCCGCACGGCGCGCGGATGCAATAATTGTTATTCGCAATTCGCGCCCGCGGAAAAATTTTAAATTGCCGGATAATATACCTGTTTTTTATGCACAAAACCAAACTGTTTCCCCGTATGATGAAAATCAACAATTGGTTGCGTTTGCCGGCATTGGATACCCAAAGAAATTCTTTGGCGCATTAAAAAACGTTGTCGCCAAAAAAAGTTTTGCCGACCATTATCAATATACTGATGCAGATATAAATAAACTGATTGCGTTGGCGAAACGCAAAAATGCAAAACTGATAACCACAGAAAAAGATTGGGTCAGATTGCCCGATTACGCCCGGGATGAAATTAAATTTGCCCGTTTGGACACCGTGATTGATAATGCGTTCTTTACCTGGTTGAAAGAGAGGATAAAATGCCAACATTAAAAAAACAGATAAAAATATCGGGTCGCGGAATTCATTCCGGTTTGCCGGTAAATATTGTAATTAAACCTGCGCGTGAAAACGGTATTTTTATGCGTCGCACAGATATCGCCAACAGTGATTTAATACCCGCCCGTTTTGACAATGTTGGTGAAACAAAAATGCGCAACACAACAATCGGGTCAGTAAACGGCGCGCATGTTCAAACCATTGAACATTTAATGGCGGCATTATTTATGGCGGGCGTGGACAGTGCAATTATAGAAATAAATGGTCCGGAAACACCAATTCTGGACGGCAGTGCGGCATGTTTTTACGATGCACTGGTAAATGCGGGAATAACATCTGGGAAAATGCGTAAAATAATTGTTCGGCGTCCGGTTGTTGCGCATGCACGCGAAATATTGCGCGAATTACCATTTATGGTACGTACAAAATTATGGTTTTTCAATTTAATTTCTGGTCGCAAAAGCAACGGTTATGTTAAATTGGAACCCGGTGATAAAGCGCTGGAAATAACCGCAACGTTGGAATACAGGGAAAAAATAATTGGCACGCAAACATATTCATATGCATTTGATGGGTCAAAAAAATCCGTTAATGATTTTATTAAAAATATTTCGCGGGCACGTACATTTGGAAAATTCAGTGAATGGGAATATCTGAAAGCACACGGCATGGGGCGCGGTGCGGATGAAACGAATGTAATTGCACTGAACGATGCCGGCGACGGAACGCTGAACGAACTGATATGGCCGGATGAATTTGTTCGTCATAAAATCATTGACGCAATTGGCGATATGTTTACCAGCGGCGGCTTGGTCATAGGAAAATTAACTTCGTTCAAGGGTAGCCATGCGTTAAACAACCTGGTGTTGAAAAAATTGTTCAGCGACCCGTCAAATTATGATATAGTGGAATCAAAGTAGGAAAGGGTGTAATAAATGAAAAAAACATTTGCTTTTTGTGCCATGATGCTGGCCTTGGCCGGATGCGGTGGAATGATTAAAAATGAAAATGGCAGTGAATATTTAACCCAATTGGATGCAGAACCAATCGGTTGCACGTTTTTGTATAAATTGGAATCCGAAGTATCTGTATACGATTCAGATGATGCCCGCAGATATCTGGAAAATCGCATTGTTGACCAGGCGCGTCCCGGCAACGCATATTGGATAACCAGTCAGCGCACCCGTCCAAACGAATGGGTGTTGTTCGGACCGGAACGTTCTTTTATTTTGGTGGCAAACGTTTATGATTGTCCGCATCCGCGCAGTGTTCGCACAGCCAAAGATGGTGGACGTGCAACCATTGCAATGCCTGTACAAATGTATGGCAATACGGCAAATTGCAAATAATTAACATACAGATGTAAAATTGTTTCATATGCCCGCCGATATTTTTGGCGGGTTTGTTTTATTCTGTGTTTGCTATCCTGCGATGTTTTATGTTATAATTACTTAAAATAGCAGAGAGAGAAATTGGTAAATCAAGTAATAACCGTTAATCGCAAAAAATATGCCGTTGGTTTATTTTGGCAACCAACCGGGGCGGGCTTTGTCGCGCGTACGTATGCGCGTAATTTGGCGCGCAGTATCGCGGGTAAACTGAATTTATTTTGCGAATATCGCACCATGGTGGGCCTGGGGTCGCGCCGCCTGGGGCAACGCATTGGCATGCCCAGTGCCGCGGCCGAGGTTATGGATACCCTGACGGAATATAATTCTTTCCTGGGGGTATTTCCAATTGGGAATGTATTTTACCTGATTGCGGTGCGAAATGGCGTTATTTTGGAAGACAAGATTTACGATAATGCCGACGCCGCACGCGCCCAATATTTTAAATTATCTGAAATCCCGGATTGGAGTGCACTGTTCGCACCCGGCGCATGGGGAATGCCACGCGCGGTGGAACGCAGTTTGTCGGATTTAATATCGGGCAATGCGCATGCATATTTGCGCCCCATCAGTCGTATTCGTGGTGGACTGTTGTCATTGATTCTGATTGGGATATTCCTGATTGGGGCATTGTATTTCTTTCGTGAACCGATTGGTGTGATGTTGGCGGGTCGGCCCCAGGTTGCACAAATTGACCCCGAACTGGTCGCCGAATACAAACGCCAGATAGAAGAAAAAAATCGCGAACTGGATCAACAATTTCAAATTGAAAAACAAACCCCGCCACCGTTGGTGATGCCATATGATTATCTGCCCAATCCGCAAATACGTGCACAGACGTGTTTCCAGGCAATTGCATTTTTAATGCAACCGGTTATTGGGTGGAATCAGGTTTGGGCGGAATGTGGCGAAACACATGCAACGGCGGAATTTAATCGTGGATTTGGAACACTGGGGAATTTTTACGATATTGCATCTGCATTAATGCCGGGTGTTTTTGTTTCTGAACAAGACGAAGATTCATTAACTGCGCGTGTTGCGTTGCCGGTGGTGGAAACCGTTGCATCATTGGATGAACGCGATGCGGAAACTGTGCTGCGTGCCGTGCAGACAATATTTCAATCATTAAACACGCCGGTAAATGCCGAAATTGTTATGGATACACTGACAAACGGTGTGGAAACCGCGACATTGAATATTGTAGAGGTTGCGGCGCAATCAAAACTGACCCCCCAGCAGTTTATGCGCATATTTGACGAATTTGGTGGCGTATATATGACGCGGTGCACATGGGATGCCGCGCAGCGCACATGGAACTATGAGGTGATAATCTATGCGAAATAAGTTTAAATTTAATTATATGTTCTTGGTTGCCGGGTTAATAATTCCGGCGATGTGCGCGGGCGCCTATGCGGCGACGACGGATACGGATATCGCAATAACCGAAATCACCGTAAACGAAGATTTAGACAATGCCAGTGAAATGGAAGAATTGTCGGCGAACGCGGTTGCCGCATATCAGGCGGATGGTTCGTTGTTTCAACAAATAACCGATTTGGAACAGGAAAAGGTCCTGATGCAGTTGGAAAAAGAACGTGCGCAATTGGATTTGGAACTGGATAGATTGGCGGCCGAGAAAATTAAACTGCATATGGAAATTGATACGTTGTCGGGTCGCGCAGAACAACAGCAACAGGAAATAGAAACCGCCAAGGCAAAACTGGAAGCCGAAGCCGCCCGTCTGGAACGCGAAAAAGAGGCATTAGAAAACCAAACCACAACCGTGGCCAGCCGCAATTATACCGCGTCCAAATCATCCGATGACGAAGATGATTTTAAATTCAGTGATAATTACAGATTAGTTAATGTTATCGGTGCCGGAACGCAATTACAGGCAACCATCGAAGATTTAAACAGTGGTCAAAACAAACGTATCAGCGTTGGTAAAACATTGGACGGATATACGGTGAAATCAATATCATTGGATGACGGAATTGTTTTCGTCAGTCCAGACGGCACGGTTCAAAACCTGAACGTCAGCAGTGAAAAATAATACCTGGTCAGAATTAAAATGAACGAAGAAAACAAAGTCTTAAACGATATCCCAACAACGAACAAACCGTCTTTGCCGGCGGGTTTGGAAACGGCCGAAACCAAGGATATTGTTGATTATTTGTTTTCCAATGGAAACCGTTTAATGACGGCGACCGGTGCGCCCCAACAATTACCCAAAGACACCCAGAATTTAATCGCATATTTTTCCGGTGGTGAAATAATTATTTCCCGTACGCACCGTTATGATGGGCGCGTGTTGGCGTTTTTGGATTTGTTAAAAAAACGCGGAATGCCAACGCGGATACCATTTTATTCTGATTTGGCATTGGTGTCGGCGATTTATAAAACATATGATTCACGCCTGGGCGGGGTGGCACGACAACGTACCGATTACGATAACCAAATGCAAAAGGACTTTGTGGACATTATCGCCAAGGCGGCGGCCCAGAAAGTTTCCGACGTGCACATAGAGGTTGCCGATCAAACCACCATTTTTTTCCGCATAGACGGCAGTATGCAACCCGTATTGGAATATAATTCCGGTTGGGGTGAATCATTTGTTCGTGCGGCGTTCGCATCGTCAGACATGTCCAATGCGAACTATGCCCAAAACGAATATCAGTCGGCCCAGAAAGACGGCCGCACACCACTGCGTGGGACCAAGGATTTATATTTGCCGCGCGGGATTCTAAGTATTCGTATGCAATTTAACCCTATTGCGTTTGGCAGTCGCTATGTCGTCATGCGTTTGTTGTATGACAACCCGTCTGAGGGGATTAAAACCGAACAAGAATTTGGCGAATATGAACAAAAATTATTAATGCGTATGCGTTCTTTCCCAACCGGATTGGTAATTGTGGCCGGCCCAACCAGTTCCGGTAAATCCACGACATTGGTGCGCAACATGTCGCTGATGTTAAAGGAAAGACATTACGAAATAAATATGATTACGGTGGAAAACCCGGTTGAACAAAAAATATTCGGTGCCCACCAAATGCCCGTTGTTAACACAACAAACGAAGAACAACGCGAAGAAAGATATACCGAGGCCCTGGCCGCCGCATTGCGCAGCGACCCTGATACACTGATGGTGGGGGAAATCCGCACACTGGCCGCGGCCCAGTTAACGGTGCGTGGTGCGTTGTCGGGTCATAATGTTTGGACCACACTGCATGCGAATTCCGCAATGGCGGCCCTGACGCGTTTATTGGATTTGGGTATTGAAGCGTTTAAATTAAAAGAAGAAACATTGATGCGTGGTCTGATATCAATGCGTCTGTTTAAAAAACTGTGCCCGTATTGCCGTGAACGTTTAATTGACCACCCGGAAAATCCCGCGTATCAGCGTGTGTTGGATGCGTTTGGCGAAATTGGCCTGCGCCAGGTTTATATCCGCGGTGCGGGTTGCGAAGAATGCAAAGGCACCGGTACAATTGGACGTATCAAGGCCGGTGAAATCATCATCACCAACAGTGAATTTTTACAACGCGCATTGTCGGGCGACACCAACGGCGCCGTGCGTTATTGGTTGGAAGAAATGGACGGCCGCACATTAAAAGAATCTGCGATGTCATTAATGTTGCAGGGAATAATCGGCGTGGATGAATTGGAACGCTGGGTTGGATTGCTGGACAGACCAGAGGTGTATTGATATGAACAAACTGGAACTGTGGTATGCAAAACTGGTTTTCAGATTAAGCACGGAAAAACGCATGGCGGCCGCGCGCAAGTTGGCGTCTTTGTTGCGTAATGATTTCACATTAATGAATGCATTAAACCGTTTGGAAATGATTGAATCCAAAAACGGAACAAAACCAAATGAACCATTTGCAATCGTTATGCGCGAATGGCAAAAGAACCTGGAACGCGGGATGAGTTTTTCCGAGGCAACGCGTGGCTGGGTTCCGCCCAATGAAACATTATTGGTAACATCGGGAAATTTGTCTAATCTGGTTGTTGCGCTGGAAAACGTCAGCCGCGTCGTAGAAGGCACCCAGCGTATTCGTCGCGCGATGTTCAGTGCGATTGCATATCCATTGTTTTTGCTGGCCCTGACATTTGGGATAATTATTATGGTGGGCATTTATTTGGTCCCCCCATTGGCCGATGTTGCAGGCAGCGAGATTGTGTGGCGCGGGACGGCAGCATCACTGATATGGTTATCAGAATTTGCGATTAAGTATTGGTATATGTTTATTGTTATATTTATCGCCGCGGTTGCGTTGATTGCATTCAGTTTACCAAATTGGGCGGGGCGCCTGCGTGCAAAATTTGACCATTTTCCACCATGGAATATATATAAAATCCAAGAAGGTGTCGGCTGGCTGATGAGTTTGGCCGCCATGGTTGCCGCCGGTATAACAATTCCCGATGCAATGCGTATGTTGGCCGATAACGCCAACAGATATCTGCGCAGCATTTTGGACGAAGCGTTGCATTATATTTCAAACGGCGACAATTTGGGTGTTGCAATGAAGAACACCGGCCGCGATTTTCCAAACGAAGAAATAATCGGCGATTTGGAAATATATGCGGATATGAATGGTTTTGATGAAAACCTGGGGCAGGTGGCGAACGATTATTTGGAAAATTCTATCCGTAAAATGGAGGGCATATCCAACGTCCTGAACAGTGTTGGAATATTGCTGGTGTCGGCAATTATTGCATGGGTCGTTCTGGGGACATTCCAGATGCAGGATCAGATAACGTCAGTCCTATCATAAAACCGCCCCATGGGCGGTTTTTTCGTGATACGTAATACGTGATACGAATAACTACAGACCGTTTATTATTGAATTATGCAAATATTCATTGTATAATGCGAATGCATTGGCCGATTACCAATGCGGGGTGTAAAGGCCTCAAAAGACAAAATATCTCCAACCTGGTTGGAGGGTCGTGAATATTGAATAAACGACACTACTAGTCTTTGTAGTCTTTAACCTCCAACCGCCCTTAATCACGGCGGTGTTTTTTTAACAAAAACAGCGAGGAATATAAAATGAATGACATACAATACAGTGCGAAATACCTGGGGCAACTGATGCATCAGGCACGACGCCAATATCACATACCGATTGGCGAAATGGCCAGTATTTTACACGTACCCACAGATACTTTGGACAGTTATGAAAAAGGTAAGGTTCAAATACCGATACCAATACTGGAAAGAATATTTGTGATTGGGTTTGGCACAATGAGTTTAAAGCGCAATGACCGCCATTACAGGTTCATGACCAAGGTTTATTTTAAACACGGTGTTTATAAATATATCCCCATTAATCCACCCGAACAAATAAATGATTGCGATTAAACAAAACCCGCCATTTGGCGGGTTTTGTTTAGACCATAAATGGCAGGTTTTCCAAATTTCCTTCGGCAACGCGGACATTCACGTCCAGCATCATGAATATTGTATCGGGTGATTGCGGCATCGTTTTCGCAAATATTTCTGTGCCCAAAAGGTGGCTGGTATTAACTGACAATTTTGTTATCAGGTGGTCGTCGTCCAGCAAAGTAAATATCGGACCAATATCGCGTGGTGTGTTCGCGCCAATCTCATGTTCATTTTGGGGGCAACGCAGGCCGTCCAAAATCGTTTTAACCCGGTTGTCAATATCACTGCGTGGGACACCAACAATTTCCGGGTGCAGCATTTGAATATCAACCTCGGCCAGTAATTTCAGGTTGGGTGTTATAATCGGATTCCAATCAATACCACCAACGTGGCGGGTGGAAATAGGGCTTTTGGTGGCGCCCGGTATCATGTATTTTGTCAGGTTATTCCACGGCTGGTGTTCAACCAATTTCTTTAATTGCGGGTGAAACTGCATACGGATGTCGGCAATATGCTGGGCACGCTTTTTGGGATTAATTAAAATGTCCCCGAAATACAATAATTTAAACTTCATAACAACGGCCTTTTTGGTAAATTTTTATTATAATTTTTAATGGCTGAAAACGCCCCTTTTTCCTTGATAATTATACCATAAATTGCTATTGTTCCCATAGAAAAAAGAAAGGAATCTAAATGGCTGTTAATAATGAATATACTGGTGATTCAATCAAGGTTTTAAAAGGACTGGAAGCGGTAAAAAAACGCCCCGGAATGTACATTGGCGACGTGGGCGAGGGTGGGTCCGGTCTGCATCATATGATTTACGAAGTTGTCAATAATTCTATTGACGAAGCAATGGCCGGATATGCCGATACTGTATACGTTTCATTAAATGCCGATGGCAGTGCGACAATACGCGACAACGGTCGTGGTATGCCGTTTGATATTAATCATGAAACCGGGCGGTCTGCACTGGAACTGATTATGTGCGAATTGCACGCGGGTGGTAAATTTGACAATGAAACCAATGGTGCGTACAAGGTGTCTGGCGGTCTGCACGGGGTTGGTGTATCGGTTGTAAACGCGCTGTCCACATGGCTGGAAGTGCGCGTATGGCGCGGCAATCAAGAGGCAACAATGACATTTGCCGACGGTGTGCCGACATCTGATTTAAAAATTACCGAAAACAAAACGCATCACGAACATGGGACCGAGGTTAGTTTCTTGCCGTCGCCTGAGACATTTACCGGTACCGAATTTAATTTTGATACCATGGAAACATGGCTGCGCGAACAATCGTATTTAAATGCGAATGTAAAAATTATTCTGGAAGACCTGCGTGGTCCTGAAAAGAAAGTGCGCGAATTCCATTCCGCGGACGGATTAAAGGGTTTTGCAACATATTTGGATAAATCCAAAGAATTGCTGAACAAAGAACCAATTCAGATGATTAAGCAGATAGATGATACGTATATTGAAATTGTTCTGCAATGGACGACGGCATATACGGAAACATCCCTGTGCTTTACCAACAATATTCCCAACCGCGACGGTGGTACGCACTTGGCGGGATTCCGCGCAGGATTGACGCGTGCATTGAACAAATACATTGCAGAAAAGGGTACGAAAAAGGACATAAACCTGTCCGGTGAAGATTTCCGCGAAGGTCTGACCAGTATTATCAGTGTGAAAATCCCAGACCCGAAATTTGGTTCCCAGACCAAAGACAAATTGGTATCGTCTGAGGTTCGCCCAATTGTTGAAAGTACTGTGTCGGAAATGCTGTATGAATATTTGGATGAAAATCCGACCATTGCCAAGGCGATTGTTGACAAGATTTTAGAAGCCGCCACCGCCCGTGAAGCCGCGCGCAAGGCGCGTGAATTGTCCCGTAAAAAAACAGGACCAGAACTGGGCGGATTGCCGGGGAAACTGGCCAATTGCAGTGAACGCAACCCAGAAAAATGCGAATTGTTTATCGTAGAAGGGGATTCCGCTGGTGGTACCGCAAAGCAGGGCCGCGACCGCAAAACCCAGGCGATTTTGCCACTGCGTGGGAAAATTTTAAATGTTGAACGCGTGCGTTTTGATAAAATGTTGGGGTCTGACACAATTGGTGCATTAATCACCACAATGGGCGCCGGGATTGGCACAGATGATTTTGATATTGATAAAATGCGCTATCACAAGGTTATCATCATGACCGATGCCGACGTTGACGGCCAACATATTCAGACGTTGCTGATGACGTTCTTTTATCGTTATATGCCCCAGGCAATTGAACGCGGATATATTTATGTGGCAAAACCACCGCTGTATGGCGTTACCCGTGGCAAGCAGCAGATTTATCTGCAAAACCAACGTGAAATGGATGATTATTTGATGGATCAGTTGGCAGCGGACGGGGTTATTGAAATTGCGTCTGGTGAACAGATTTCGGGCGTGGACCTGAAACGTTTGTTGTCGTTGATTTTAAATATGCGCAACACATTACAGGCACTGAATCACGTAATGCCACTGCGGTTTGTAGAGGCATTGGCCCTGAATGGTGTGTTTGATAACCAGACGCCAGAAAACTTTGCCGCGGCGGAAAAAATGCTGGATGCCGAAGAACTGGAATTTGAACGCGGTTGGAAAATCACATCTGATGATGCCGGTATTAAAATCACGCGTACCCTGCGCAGCGTAGAAGAAACGCATGTGTTGCCGCATGAAAAACTGTCATCTGCGGAAATCCGCGGGTGGCTGCGCATGCCGGGGCGCGAAGAATTAATGGAAACATTTTCTAAACCGGCCGTACTGCGTGTGAAATCCAAATCTCAGAAAATCTGGGGGGCGTTGGCATTGCTGGATACGGCGTTTGAATATGCCAAGACCGGGTTAAAGATTCAGCGATACAAAGGTTTGGGTGAAATGAATGCCGAACAATTGTGGGAAACCACAATGGATCCAAATCATCGCAGCCTGTTCCAGGTCAAGGTTCAAGATGCATCCCAGGCAGACGAAGTTGTATCTATGCTGATGGGTGATGTTGTTGAACCGCGCCGCGATTTTATTGTGGAAAACGCGCTGGATGCAAACCTGGACATTTAATAATTAAAAGGATTCCAAATGCCGGCAAGCAATGACAGTATGAAAAAAATTACTGTGTATGAAGACGAAATTGTCGTCATAAATGGTCGTAAAATGCGAATGAAACCGGACGGTACACTGGAACCGGTGAACAAGAAACGGGCGTTTGAAAACGCGCGAAATCGCATAAATGACAAAATGGAATCTGATAATGCGTTGTCGCAATATCTGGTACAGCAAAAACAAAACGATTAAGCAATGTTCACAGCGGATTGGTTTCGTTCTTTGGATAAAACTTTGCGCGATATGGGATTGGATTCCGATGCGCAAAGTTTTGATGAAATTTTGGAAAACCTGTCGCATCCCAAAAAATTGTCCCCGGATGATTTTGCCGCGCAATGTGCATATGTTATCTTGGCGGGCGGTTTTTCACAGAAAACGGCCAAGAAAATTCATGCAAAAATTATGGATGCCGTGCGCGCAAATGGCGCAGATTACGATACGTTAATTTCACTGTTTAATAACAAAAATAAAATTAATGCAATTTGCAAAATCTGGATAAATCGCGATGCGTTGTGCGACGGGTACTATGCATTAGGCAACACTGATGACCGTGTTGCATATCTGCAAAAATTACCACATATCGGCAAAATAACCGCAAATCATTTGGCACGAAACCTGGGCGAAGATATGGTGAAATACGATATCTGGATTCAGCGTTTGGGCGTGCTGTATGCCGGAAATCCGGTACTGAGTGCGAAAATTGACAATGGTAAACTGGACAGCCAGGTTTGCGCCGCATGTAATGAAATGTTTGCATCACTGGTGCGTGAAACCGGCCTGCCGCGTGGGTATATTGATGTTGTTTTATGGAAGGCATGCCAAAACAAACTGATTGAATTATAGGATTATGTATGAACAACAACGATTTTTTAAACTGGGATGTAAAAATTGTTTTAGATAATTGGAAACCTGCAACCGACCTGAAATTGGATGTGTTGCGTTTCAGTGGCAATGATATGCATTACATGCACATACATGAAATTGCGCCGACACGTAATCCGTTATACATGGCGGCCATATGCCACAATAATGGCGAATTGGGGGCTGACGTCCAGGAACCATTAATTGCCCGAAAACTTAAAATGGGAAAAACATATCCGGACGTATTAAACACACAAAATGTGCGCCAGGTTGCGCCGGGGATAGTTTCGGTGGATACAACGTTGGTCATAACACGTGATGAGTATCGTGATTTCTTTGGCATGACCCCATGGCAGGTTATGCAACAGACCCCCATGGCCGATTATGACCGTGATGCAGGAACATTCACAATTCATTACCCGTACTATATTCATGTACCGACGGGGTATTTTAAACGCTTTTCCCGTACACACCGGTATCAGCCGGCCGAAGAATTGCGTCAATTTGTAAAATCACGTGATGCATTTTTGCAAAAACGCGCGGCCGGCACGGCGGTATTACCCGTTGGTGCGGCCGATGATTGTGTTGCGGCAATTTTGAACAACATGATAGATACCAGTGCCCGTCGTCGCATGTTTCGCAATGACCTGGGCGCATTTATTAATCAAACCATTGCGGCGAAATTAAAACTGGAAAAAACAAATGAACGTTAAAATACAAGAATCTTGGAAAAGTGCACTGGCCGGTGAATTCGACAAAGATTATTTCATTAAACTGACGGATTTTGTGCGTGGTGAATATCTGGCCGGGAAAAAGGTTTATCCTGCGCCCGCAAATATTTTTAATGCGTTTAATTTATGTCCATTGGACCAGGTCAAGGTTGTAATTATCGGCCAGGATCCGTACCACGAACCGGGACAGGCGCATGGTTTATGTTTTTCTGTATTACCGCCAACACCGGTGCCGCCGTCCCTGGTAAATATTTACAAAGAAATTCAATCTGATTTGGGCCGTCCCAGTATTACCCACGGCGATTTAACCGCATGGGCAAATCAGGGTGTGTTATTATTGAATGCGACACTGACGGTTCAGGCGCATTTGGCCGCATCGCATACCGGTCGCGGTTGGGAACAATTTACCGATGCGGTTATACGTGCGGTTGCGTCGCGCGATAATATCGTATATATGCTGTGGGGTTCTTATGCCCAGCGCAAGGCAGAATTTGTTGATGCGAACCGAAATTTGATTTTAAAAAGTGTACATCCGTCGCCGTTGTCCGCGCATCGGGGATTCTTTGGCAATCATCATTTTTCACGTGCAAACGAATATTTGGTTGCGCACGGTAAAACACCAATTAATTGGTAAAAAAATACCGGTGTTTACCGGTATTTTTTATGTTTTTAATGAATTATTAAAAACTGTACGACATGCCGATGCCATAAAAAGCATACGAATTGTTTTCTTCGGCGGTGTTTGCATTTGAAAAATGCTGAACAAACAATTCCACGGATGTTTGTTCGTTTATTTTATATCCGCCGATTAATTTAAACTGAAATAATAACTTTGCGCCCAGGCGTTCGTTCTGTTTTCCTTGCAGTCCGACGCCAATTCCGGCGGAAAAATACCAATCACATCCGTAAAACAATGCGATGTCTTCGGACAGATATATCAGTGGAATTGTATATTGGTCCCATTGCCAACCATATTTTTCACCAAATCCCAATGTTTGCGCAATGCTGATGGATTGGCGTGCAGGCAATTTAAAGAACGTTGTCGGTTGTGAATACCGAACATCAATTAAATAAAACGGTACCAATTGTGTTGGTGGTGGAATTAAAAATCCACTGTTGACACCCTGGCCCAGATTAATTGCAATTTGATTTTCATAATCACCCATAAATGGGTTTTCGTCTGCATACACAGATGTCGCCAGAAACAGGGCGGTCAAAGATACTACGATTTTTTTCATATGCGCAATATATAATATCTGTCGGGTGAATTCAACCTAAACTTATTAAAAAATATAATAATTTTACATAAGAATGAATTCATTATGAAATCATGCAATTAATATAATCCTGTTTGTGTTGCCACGCGCCACCAAATTTTGGAAAATATCGGTCGCAGATTTGCTGCATGCCACGGTTTCATCCAATTTGAATAATGTATCGCCACCAGGTTGTATCGCAAATCGTGAATTTCATGTGCGCTGTGTGCCTTGAAAATCCACGGCCCCAGCATGGGTTGAAAATTGTATTTCAGTGGCAAAAAAACTATGCGTCCGCGCGCGGTATAATTTAATAAATCTTGATCGGGATTTTTATATTTCTTGCCGCGGGATACGGCAATCCATTTTTCATACATTTTTTCCGTACGCATTTGTTTCAGATTCATTATCAGAAAACCTGAATTTATATATCCGTTGTTATAATCGCGAACGCCCGCCAACAAATTTTTGCCCATATTAATCCGCCATGCATTTACCAAATCACGACAGAAAATAACATCAATATCTGCGTATATTATTTTGTCCAATGTTGGTATCAGTTTTGGCAGCATTGTTCTGTAATAAATTGCAACCGGCCAGCCTGCGCGATAGGAATCATTAAAATCATTGTTTGCGTTCAGAAAAAATATTCGGGAACCAGTGCCGCGAATTTGACGGGCAATTGTTTTGCGATGTTGCGCTGATACAGTGTTGTCCACAACACAATAAATGTCGTAATCACATGCACAGCCAGATGCGGATATCAACGAACGTATGGATACCGCCGCCAATTTATACCCGTCGTCGTCAAAACAAAATGCAACATTTATTCGTTCCGGGAATTTTTCCATTTCTGGGCCAGTGTTTCCGGTTTCTGCAATCAGGCCGCGGAAACGTATTTTGTCGCGGGTGCGCCTGCGTGCAGACCGTGTGCGCATGGGCAATGCGGCAATATTTGCAATTAATTCGCGTATTTTATAAATGGTGTTCATGTTGACTCCTTTGCGGTGAACAAAAAAGCCATCAAATCAATGATGGCAGGAGTTTCAACACTATCGTATGCGCAATAGCGCGATGTTTTCAATATATGGCATCGCACTCCTGCCCACTTGCAGGAGGCATTTAACGTCAGCCATGACGCGCATACAATGGGTGTTGAATCCCAACATCGGAACCCCCGATGTCATATTCATGATAGTTGGCCAGCGGGTAAAAAGCAAATTAATTGTTTCTTGCATTTGGAAAATTATTTGTTATAATGCCGGGCGTTGGCGGGATAGCTCAGCTGGTTAGAGCAGTGGAATCATAATCCACGTGTCGGGGGTTCAAGTCCCTCTCCCGCTACCAAAATTCAAGCCGCCGAATGGCGGTTTTAATTTTGGGAAATGTTTATGGAGCACGGGTGGGGCAATAATAAAAACACCGGCATTTGCCGGTGTTTTTGTTAAAATTTATCCCCAACCAAATCGTATCTTTTATGTATGCATCCGATTGTTGTTTTGTGTACACCGGGGGTTATTTCATAATAAATATATCGTCCCGCGCGGCGCGCGCGAACAAAGTCATCATCAGACAATTTACGCAGGTATTGCGATACCTTGACCTGGGGGATGTTTGTTCTGCCAACGATTTCGCATACACATGATTCACCATTGTACGTCAAGAATTCCAATATTCGCATTTTGTCATAATTGGCAAACAATTTGATTCTGTTCGCGGACATTGTTGTATAGTCTGATGGCAATATTTCGCGATAATCATCTTTTAAAAATTTTAATTGATCTGTCATATGACCAAATAATTTGCGCAGGCAAACAAAAATGCTGGCCGGGTATTCTTCGCAAATTTCGTAATATATGAATATGCCCCGACGCGTGGTTTGGACCAGGTTCGCATCGCGCATTTTACGTAAATGCTGGGATACAATCATTTGTTCCATGCCAACCCCATTTGCAATTGTGGACACAGATGAACGTCCATTCACGTCCAAAAATTCCAATATTCGCAACCGTGCAGGGTGCGCGATATATGTAATGCCGCGCGTTGCGCGTTCCAATATTTCTGCCGGCAATTGGCGATGAATTTTTACTTCGGGTAATTGGGCGTTTGTTTGGGACATAAAAAATCCTTTGGCATATCATAAATATAACAATTAATTTTTTGGGCCGCAAATAAATAATTTGACTTTTTAATACATATGAATAATAATATATATGAATTTTGATATATAAGGAAGGAATATAATGAAAAAACTAATTGGATTTTTTGCGGCAATGTTTCCATTGTCTGCGCTGGCCAATCCTGCGTGTCCGATTTGCACGGTTGCAATTGGGGCCGCATTGCCAATTGCACAGCGTATGGGTGTGCCGGCGGATGTTGTTGGATTATGGGCGGGGGCATTGCTGACACTGTTGGGGTATTGGGCGGCAAAGTATTTTGATCGGCGCGGGTGGCATTTTCGCGGTCGCAATGCATTATTAATTGCCATATCTGTTGCGATGATTGGATTTGTTTATATTGGCCAGGTTAAATACAGTCCGTGCACATATCTGGGATTTATTTCTGTGGATCCGATTATATTTGGCGCAGTGCTGGGCATGATTTTATTTATATTGTCTGAAAAAATCTATGATTGGATGAAGGCAAAAAATGGCGGCCGGGCACATTTCCCATTTGAAAAAGTTGTATTGCCAGTTGTTGTGTTAATTGTGGCCAGTATGCTGATGACATTGTGTTTATAAAAGGAGAAAAAATGGAAAAAATAAAAAATGTCCAAGAATTTGTTGAAAAATTGGACAATGCCAAAAAGGTTAATCCCAAAGATTTATCCAGCGACCAGGATTTAACCATTGGCATTATGAACCTGATATCTATTGAGGAACATTTGATGTTTTCCGGGGCAAAAACCGGAAAAAAGGAATTCTATGACATGATTAACGACGTGCGCGACCTGCGTAAACGTATGATGCAGAAAATCATTCCATCGTACGAAGGCGAAGTTTGGTGCATATCCAAACACTTGTTGGCCGCGTCCATGCGTTTGTTTGAGGTTGGTACCAAGGCCCTGGCCAGTGGTGATAAAACCCAGGCATATGAATTGTTTGATGAATCATATGGTTTGTACTGTATTTTCTGGGGACTGAATATGGGGATGTTATCCGGCGGGGCAGATTTAAAATATGTCAAAGAAAACAAATCTGTTAATAATAAAAATTCGCAAAAAACGGTGGTTGAAACACCGGAAATACCCGATGTTATGCCTGCGGATTCCCGCGGCGGCATCCAGCGTTTGAAAAACTGGGTTAAAAATGCAGTAAATTGCTGTATAGAATAAAAAAAGTTTTTAATATTGGACATATACATCGGCGTAAATTTTTATGCCGATGTTTTTTATCCTTGATTTTTTGCGCACCGCCCTTATAATTGGCGGGTATCAATTGCCCTAATAGTCTAGTGGTAAAACACGTCCTTGGTAAGGACGAGTCGCAAGTCCGATTCTTGCTTAGGGCACCAGGTTAAAGCAGGTTGGCGAAAAAATCGCATAACCAGTGTCATCAAAACGGACCCCAAGCGCGATAATTCACAATTGATAAAATACCTTTTTACCCAATAATCGTACTATTCGGCAAAAAGGATTAACAGTGATAAAAATAGCCATTCTTGGAAGTGCCAAAGACCACGCGGCGATAACAAAAATCGCCCAGGCCATGGAAAAAGTTGGTTTTTATGTAATATTGTTTCCAAACGCACGCGAATTACGTCAATCACAATTGCCCCAAAATATCCTTAGACTGATTGACAAAGGATTAACGTATTGTGGTTTTGAGCATATAAAAAAATCCGATTATGTTTTATTTGCAAATTTAAATGGTTATATGGGAAACAGTGCAACACTGGAACTGGGGTATTCCGCCGCGCTGTCTAAGCATATTATTGCGTTAAACCATGATAAAGAATTAACCAGGGAATCTTTGTTTGACGATGTGCTGGAAACAGAAGATGCGGATAAAATTGCCCAGATTTTGATTGAAAAACTGACTAAGTGATAACACCACAGGTCGTGCCAATCGCCCAGATTTTTGTTGTTGATAGTTAGATATTTTTGTTTATAATACTTTCTTACAAGGCGCAGAATCGTGATGATATGACTGACAACCATGGAATGACAATGCGTTTTAATAAGTTATAAACCAGGGTGGCACCGCGCATTTATATGCGCCCCTGAAATAAACATTAATGGGTGCCAAAATCACTGATTTAATATGGTGCCCGGAAAATAAAAAGGGACCAAAATGTTATCACTGAAATCTAAATACAGAACGCATACATGTGGACAGTTGTGCGCGGAAAATGTGGGCCAGCAGGTTGTTCTGTCTGGGTGGGTGCATCGCAAACGCGACCATGGGTCGTTGATGTTTGTTGACCTGCGCGACAATTATGGTATTACGCAATGCGTGTTTGACGGGGGCGATGAAAGAATGGAAAAAGTTCGTCCGGAATCTGTTATAAAAATTACAGGCACGGTTGTTGCGCGCGATCCGTCCGCGGTTAATGATAAAATTCCAACCGGTGCCATTGAAATTCAGGTGGAAAATTGGGAAGTTTTAACAAATTCTGATGTTCTGCCATTTCAGGTATTTGGTGATGACGATGCAGTTGCCGAAGATTTGCGTTTAAAATATCGTTATATTGATTTGCGTCGTGATTCACTGCATCAAAATATTTTATTCCGTAATCGCGTTATTAAATTTATGCGCGATAAAATGTGGGAAATGGGATTTTCAGAATTTCAGACCCCCATTTTAACGGTGTCCAGTCCCGAAGGTGCACGCGACTTTATCGTCCCCAGTCGTAATCATCATGGTATGTTCTATGCATTGCCCCAGGCACCGCAACAGTTTAAACAACTGATTCAAATTGCGGGGTTTGACCGTTATTTTCAAATTGCGCCATGTTTCCGCGACGAAGATTTGCGTGCAGACAGATTGTTGGAATTTTACCAACTGGACCTGGAAATGTCGTTTGTAGATTTGCCTGATATTCAGGCGGTTGGCAATACATTGTTGCCGGCGATGATTCGCGAATTTGTTCCCGGTGCAAAAATTCATCCGGAAATTCCGCATATCCCGTTTGATGAAGCGATGTTGAAATATGGTTCAGATAAGCCGGACCTGCGTAATCCGATTATCATTCATGACGTCAGTGATGTTTTCCGTGGGTCAGATTTTGGTATATTTGCCGCGGCCGTTGAAAATGGCGCCGTTGTTCGTGCGATTCCGGCACCAAATTCCGCAGATCGGCCACGTTCTTGGTATGACAAATTGGGTGATTATGCGACCAAGGAATTAGGATTGGGCGGTTTGGGATATATTATATTTGCCGATGAAGCCAAGGGACCAGTTGCCAAAAAATTGGATGCCGACCGCATTGCAAAATTGCGTGCGATTTCGGGCGATAATTCATCGTTGTTCTTTGTATGTGATGCGCCGGAAACCGCAGCCAAGGCGGCGGGCAAACTGCGCACCAAATTGGGCGAAGATTTGAATCTGATTGATGAAAATGAATACCGCTTGTGCTGGATAGAAGAATTCCCATTCTTCGAGGCGGATGAAGAATCCCCAACGGGACTGGCATTCACACACAATCCATTTTCATATCCGATGGCAACATTGGAAGAATTGAACACAATGGACCCTTTAAAAATCAAGGCGGCCCAATTTGACATGGTTTTAAATGGCGCGGAAATATGCAGTGGGGGCTTGCGCAACTTTAACCCGGATATTATGGTAAAATGCTTTGATATAACCGGATACAGCGAAGACACCGTAAAAGAAAAATTTGGTGGAATGTACACTGCGTTCCAATACGGCGCACCACCGCACGGTGGATGTGCGTTTGGTATTGATCGCCTGGTTCAGATTATGTGCGGCGAGCCAAACCTGCGTGGGGTTGTATTGTTCCCAACCAATCAACGTGGCCAGGACCTGATGATGGGTTCCCCCAGCGAGGTTTCGGAAAAACAACTGCGCGAAGATCATATCCAGGTTCGCAAAAAGAACTGATGAAAAAGATAAAAAGGCCGGCAAATGCCGGTCTTTTTATTACCCCAATTGTTGCGGAATTCATACCTGTTAAAAAACAAATATTCCCATGTATAATTTGTTGCATTCCATTGGGGGGGCGCCATGCAACAAATTACAAATTTTGACCGTTTGACAGAAACAATGAATCTAAGTCAGTATCAACGGGACGTATTAAAAAACAATTATGATAAATACAATATTTCGCGCCTGGTTAAACGGGGCGATGTTTTATATGCGCCACATGCATCGCGCGCAGGAATATTTGCGGCCGCCCGGCGTTTGTTAATGGGCACCCCGGCGGATTTGATTGGAAAAAACAAAACACTGTTATCAGATAAACGCAAAATCAAATTTTATGCATGTGGATATCATTGCGTACATATCGGTGATTTTAAATATTATGCCGATCCCAATGGCCAGGCCATCTCGCGCGAGATATTTATGCGTGCAATCGGACAAAAAAGCATTTAAAACCTGTTATGTGTTTTCACAAAATCGCGCATAAAACTGGGGTCAAAGTTCATCATGATTTCTGACAATGAATAACTGCGCGTGCCATTTGGCATAATCTGCAATTCAATTGGGGCAGGTGATGGCGATGTTCCGCGCATTACCAATCGCAATGTGGCGGTCATGCGGCCATCTGTGATTTCCATTTGCCCCGTTGCGTCTGTGTGTCGCAATTCCAGCGAAATCGGCTTTGTCGTTTTAAAATCACCATTTTTATATTCGCCAATTATTCGCATGGATTTTAATGCACTGTCGCCGCTTTCCAGTGCATCGGCCAATGCATATTCTGCGTTCAATGTTGTTATATTATTTGCCGCCGCAAAGAAATCATCTATGCCAACGCCCATCAGGTATCCACCGGTAAAGGTTAAATCCATATTGCCATTCATATTATACTGGATATCATGCGCAATGTGTCCCCATGTCATCATATTAATTTCGGCGGTTATCATTGTGTCGCGCACATTCAGTGGCATTGCCGATGACAACAGTGGCGCCCCGATTACAAATTTATTCAGTTGCGCTGTTATATCATATTGATTACCACGCCGCCGTATTGTTGCCAATAAATTCCCACGCGCGGCATCAGTTATTGAAAATGTTTGAACGTTTGGTTTTAACGAATAAACAAAATTTTTATATTCGTCGCCATTGTAAATCACGCGGGCCGCAGATAACGAAACATTCATCGGCAAAGAAAATGGAATCATAATTGGCGCGGCGGTCAAGAATTCCAGTTCTGCATAATTATCTATGAAATCTTGGCTGATAAATGTATCCAGATTTAATATTGGTGTTTTCAACGTAATGCTGTTGCCAGAAACGGTTCCGATAAATTCATGGCCGGCGATTTTTATAACCAGGTTTGCAATCTTGTCGTCGGCGTATGTGCCGGAAATTGTGTATTCTAAATCATTCAGCGATTGCAAATCCAGGTTCGGAAACAGGTCCTTGATATTTTGACCACTGATATAAAAATTTTTGTCTGATAAACTGATTGCCCAACGATGTGAATGGGGCAAGAATTTCAGTTCCCCGTCTTGCCATGCAAAATCACCAATATCGTTTAAGATTTGTTCCGGTAAAAAGGCAAAGTTTGTTCCCGCCCATTGCAGTGTTTTATCATGTGCAAATGTGTATGACGGTTTTATATCTGTAGCAGATTTAATGTCCAATGTGCCGCCGATATCTGCAAATTGAAAATTTATTTGCCCACGATTGCCCAGTGGTGAAAACAGTGCGGTCAGTACTTCGCGGTCGGGCGCCGGTTTATCGGACTGAACAAATATGGCAAATTCATTGCCAACGACACTGATGCTGCCTGTCATGTCGCCATATGAAAATTCACTGCATTTCCATGTATTTGGCGTCCCAGAAAACAGGCACATTATATCTGCGCCATTGTATGGCATGGTAAACATAATATTATGCGCGCCGGTTGCGTCAATTGTCCCGCCCGTAATTGCGATATTATCGGCAACAATACTGCCGATTTGTAATTTATCCGGGGTGGCGGTTGCGATTACCTTTAAATGGTTAAATTTATAATCAGCAAATGTTAAATCGCCGTAAAAATCCAAATCGTATTTCGTTTTATAAAATATTTGCGACGGGTTCAGCAAAAATGAAAAATCAAATGTTATGTCGGGCGAATACAATTGAATGTTTCTGTCGCCGTCGGGCATGATTATGATATTGCCCGTAAACAGGTTTGCCTGAATATCTGTAAATTTAAATCCGTATCCGCCGTCCCATTCAAATGTTGTGGTCATATCCACAGTTTGGTCAATACGTGGGGTGGCAAATTCAAACCATTCATTAATTTTATCCGTTTCAATTGATAGCAAACCACGCGCAGAACCATCCGAGTATAACTGGCCCCGTATTTCCAAATTATTATTTTGATTATGAATATAAAATTGATCGCCCGCAAAATCTATGTCGTATTTGTGGTCCGCTGTGCGGACAATACCAATCAGTTTTCCTTCACTTAGTGTGGCGTTTATTATTTCGTAATCTTTGTCCTTGAACGTGATGGTGGAATTGCGAATTGCAATATCGTGTCCAAAATTTAACGGGATTAAATTATTTATTGCGACGTTTGCATCATATACCAAAACATCACCGGTCAGTGGTGCGTTTTCCAGGTTAAATATATTGCCCAGTGGCACAGCGAACATTGCCGCGCCAACCGTTCCGTCCGGGATGACAATATCACGTGCGACAATCGTTGCACGCCCCAGTAAACTGAAATGCACATCGCCGCGAATTTCGGCGCTGATTCCGGTTTGTTCGGATATTGCATTTTGTATTTTTGGTTTTAAACCGTTCAGTGTAATCAAAGGCGGCACAAAAACCACGCCCAATCCCAGCACACCGATTAGTATAATGGTTGTCCAAAAAATCCTGCGCTTATATCTGGGTTTTAATGCCATTTCTCTCTTCCCTTGTATTTTCATTATAATGAATTATAGTAAAGGAAGTGAATTAAAAAATGAAAAAGACAGTATTTAATCTTCAAAGTGATTATAAGCCCATGGGCGACCAACCGGCCGCGATTGCCGAACTGACCGCCGGTGTCCGCGAAGGGCGCCGAAACCAGGTTTTGCTGGGGGTAACGGGTTCAGGTAAAACGTTTACAATGGCGAACGTAATTGCCGACCTGGGGCGGCCTGCATTGATTATGGCACCGAATAAAATTCTGGCGGCGCAATTATATGCGGAAATGAAGTCTTTTTTCCCAAACAATCATGTTGAATATTTTGTGTCGTACTATGATTATTATCAGCCCGAGGCATATATGCCAACCACCGACACATACATTGACAAAGATGCGTCCATAAACGAACAATTAGACCGCATGCGGCACAGTGCCACGCGTGCCATGTTGGAAGAACGTGATGTTGTTGTTGTGTCGTCTGTATCATCCATTTATGGTATGGGTTCGCCCGAACAATATGCGGGAATGAAATTGGTTTTAAATGCAGGCGATAAAATTGGTATGGCGGATGTAATCCACAACCTGGTGGATATTCAATATAAACGAAATGACGTATCATTCGAGCGCGGTAATTTCCGTGTTCGCGGGGACAGTTTGGATGTTTTTCCATCGCATTCCCAGGACCGCGCATGGAAGATGTCTTTCTTTGGCGATGAAATAGAAGAAATTTGGGAATTTGATACGCTGACGGGTGCAAAATTGCATAAATTGGAACGTATTGCGATTTATCCAAATACCCACTATGCAACGCCAATGCCCAGTATTTTGCAGGCAATCGGCAATATTCGCGATGATTTAAAAGAACGGTTGGATTACTTTCATGAAAATATGAAGTATCTGGAAGAACAGCGTTTGCGCGAACGCGTGAATTTTGACATAGAAATGATGGAATCAACCGGCACATGTCGCGGGATTGAAAATTATTCGCGGTATTTGTCTGGGCGCGCGCCGGGACAACCGCCGCCAACATTGTTTGAATACCTGCCGCGGGATGCCGTTTTATTTATTGACGAAAGCCATGTTACCGTTCCCCAAATTTCCGCCATGTCGCGCGGCGACCGGGCGCGCAAAGAAACGTTGTCCCAATATGGATTCCGTTTGCCGGCGTGTATTGATAACCGGCCATTGACATTCGAGGAATGGGATGCGTTGCGTCCCCAAACGATTTTCGTATCGGCAACGCCGGCGGAATGGGAACTGAACCAATCTGGCGGCATTGTATCTGAACAGGTTATACGTCCCACCGGTCTGTTGGACCCAGAATGTGAAGTACGGCCCACCACACACCAGGTGGACGATTTATTGGACGAGGTTAAACAGGTCAAGGGTCGTGTGTTGGTCACGACATTGACCAAAAAAATGGCAGAACAATTAACAGATTATTTCTGTGAAAATGGTGTGCGTGCAAAATATCTGCACAGTGATATTGAAACGTTGGAACGTATTGAATTGCTGCGTGATTTACGTTTGGGTAAATACGACGTGTTGGTTGGAATTAACCTGTTGCGCGAAGGGCTGGACGTGCCAGAATGCGAATTGGTTGCGATTATGGACGCCGATAAAGAGGGTTTCCTGCGTTCTACACGTTCGTTGATTCAGACAATTGGGCGCGCCGCCCGAAACGCCAACGGGCGCGTTATCCTGTATGCAGACAGAATTACCGATTCCATGCGTGCCGCATTGGATGAAACGGCGCGCCGTCGTGAAAAACAAATGGCGTATAACACTGAACATGGCATAACGCCCACCACCGTGTCCAAGGCCGTCTTTGCCGAGGTTGGCGACAAAGAAGAAAAGACAGATAAAAAACGCCGGTTTGTTTATGACAAAACGGGCGGGGTTATGGATGCGGCGGCCATTCGCAAACAGATAAAAGATATGACCAAGAAAATGCGCAAAGCGGCCGAAGATTTGGAATTTGAAACCGCCGCTGAATTGCGCGATACAATTCATAAACTGGAAGATGATTTGTTATTATTGGAATAAAGGTTGCAAGAATGATAGACAGAAAACAGGTTGTTCAGATAAACGGGATTTATACGTCTTTGTTATTCAGCAATTGGCATGCCGCCGAATATGTTGTATGTGTAAACGGAAAACAATATCAGGTTCGCAGTCCGTATAAAACCGAACACAAGGCGAATATGATGTTGGATTATCTGCGCGGCAAGGCCCAGATTTACCCATTACCAGAATATGCATCAATTGTTCGTGAAATGAAAAATGGAATTGTACGATGAAAGAATACGTTTTGGAAAATTTGGATGCGACACGACAATTTGCGCGTGAATTTGCATGTACGTTGCATGCGCCGGTGGTGGTTGCACTGCATGGTGATTTGGGTATGGGCAAATCTGAAATCGCGCGTACGATAATTCAAACGTTGCGTGGTGATGACACGGTCGTCCCAAGTCCGACATTTACAATTGTACAATCATATGACGGAATATCGCACTTTGATTTATATCGCATAAATGATGCATCTGAATTAACGGAAATTGGTTTGCCACATGCGATTGCAAATGACATAACGTTAATTGAATGGCCCGAAATTGCACAACATATTTTACCTGATGATACAATTCATATTTACATCACGGCAAAAGGATTGGGCCGAAAATTGGTTATAAAATAATCGTATTATAATAGGTGTGTTTTCATAAACCGTATTGTTTATTGTTCGTTGTATGTGGCGGGAAACCGGGAAAAATTATATACGGTTATATGTTATCATTGTCTTTGGGAATAGGTGCCTGTTGTATAAATGTTCCCATGCATCCATAGTTGATGTGGTTGTGAAAGCAACTATGCGGATATCAGTATTCGCATACGCGAGCACTGCACGTAAGAGGACTTTCTGAGGTCCCGAACCCACATCCCTATGGATTTAAAATGATGTTATTAAAACAGCATCAGAATCCAGAAAAGCAATGTAAGCGAAAATCCCGGCCATTTGGTCGGGATTTTATTTTTGTTTCGGCAACAGACTTTGCACTGCCAATGGAAAATCGGTACTGTGGGCCAGGTATGAACCACTGACCAACAAATCTGCGCCGGCGGTCCAACACATGGCGGCGGTTTCATTATTTATTCCACCGTCTACGGATATTGTAAATTTCAATTTGTATTTTTTACGTGTTGCGGCCAATACGGATATTTTTTGTAATGCGGATGTATTAAATTCCTGGCCGGCGGCGCCGGGGGCGACCGACATAACCATGACTTCGTCGATTTCGCGTAATACTGGTTTTAATATTGCAGGTGATGATTCCGGTCCCAATGCGATTCCAACGCGGCGTCCGGCCGCATGCACCGCACGAATGGCCGCCCGCAGGCCGGACGTGTTTGTGGATAATATTACCGTGTCTGCGCCGGCGGCAATCGCATCTGCGGCCCATACAGACGGACTTTCCGTCATAAGATGTACATGCAAATGTGCATTGGTATGGCCGCGGATAAATTTTAATTCGCCAATACTGCCCGCGATACGGTCAACATAAAATCCGTCCATGATATCTACGTGTATCATGGATATATCACCCGATTTAAACAGGGAATATGTTGTGGGGCTTTTCATGTTAAAGCACAGCGTGCTGGGCATAATGGGGATAAAGCGTGGCCGGTGTTTTGGTTTGCGATGAAACAGCGATATAATTCCCGCACCCATTTTACGCCATCTGTCGCGCCGCGCCAGGTATGCGTTGCGATGTGGGGCCTCGGCATTCCAGATGTATGCGGAAATTGCGCGTACAGTTGCATCACTGTGATTATTTTGAACGGGCACGCCAAATGCGTTTTCAAAAAATTCTGCGATGCCTTCTATCTCGCTGCCGCCGCCAGACAATATTATTTTCCCGGGTTTGTATTTTGCAAATGCCGTGGCGGATGCATTTTTTAACTGGGCACCGATTTCAACCATTTGTGGCAATATAATGTCGTTTACATCCGCACGTGAAAAATCGTATGCGGTGTCCGCGGGGGTAAAGCGGTCCATTTCTTTGGGGATTAATGATGCGACGGCGCGTTTTATACGTTCGGCTTCGTCAAAATCCAGGTTTAATTTTTCTGATATATCCAGTGTCAGATTTGTACCGCCAATTGGAATTTTTACATGCAATACCGGGCCCCGGTCTGTCCATATGGATACAGTACTAAATTGTGCCCCCAGGTCAATAAACATCAGTGTTTGTTTGGGTAAATGAATATCGGCATTTTGCAGAAAATGCGGGTCGTAAAATGCAACCGCCTGAATATGTGCACGCCGCAGAAATCCAATTATTTCGTTTAATCTGTCGCGGGGGTAAAATATTACACCGAATGCAGATATTAACTGGCGGTCGGTATGACCAATCGGGGTCAGCATATTGCGCGCCGTCGGCGTATCGTATCGCAGTGGTATTATATGCATTGGATAAAATCCGTCTGGTGGCGTAATTTTGGAAATTTGTCCGCGCACATCACCGGCGGTTATTTTATGCTCGCCCGGCCATTGGGCGCTTTTGCCAATCATACCGAAATCGGATTTACCAAAATTTCCGGTAATATATGCGCAATCAAAGTGCGCACCAATTTGGCGTTCCAATTCATCAATGACTGATTTTAATGCAAATACGGTATCATAACTGTCCACGGCGTGCATGGCACTGCGGTCAATACGGCCGGAACGAACACGGTGCGCAATACCGCGCACGCATTGTGTGCCAATGTCCAAACATAAAAAAGATGAATCAAACAGGTTCATGTTAACTTTTATTTAATCAGAATTCTGGCCGGGTCGCGCATGTCAATGATTTTTATATCTTTGGACAGAATCTGATGATTTTTATTCAGTATCATCAAACTGCCGATGGCGTCCCCGGGATTTTCTTCGGGCAACATAACCGTAATTCCACCCGTTGTAATCAGGTTCCAGCGTCGGCCTTCGATCCATTCCAGGCAATCCAAATCGCCAATCATGTTATGTGCAACCTTGGTAATTTCAGATATGTCGTTGGGAACGGGCCCCTGGAATAAAACGGTACCCGCCGCACGCGTTGGAACGGGTCGCTGAACAATTGTGCCGTCTGCGGACAGGGGAAAATAATTTTGTCCGTCGGTCCACAGTGCAACTGCGCGGTATAATTTAACACGTACCGCCAAATTACCGTCGGGTTTACGCCGAACCGCGGATTGCCGAACGCCGGGCACGGCCGCAATTCGTGCATTTATCTGATTTAAATCTGTGGCATATGCGCGCGTGCCGGGGGCAACCGCCGCCGCCGCGGCCAGGGCGGTTAAATCCTTGTCATTTTGATCGGCCGATACGTTAATACTGCGCACATGCGCCATGGGTCCATAACCCAATCCAATCATTATTATTCGTGATGCGAAATATATCGCCAAAATAATGGCGACAACAAAATACACCCAAAACCATATAGAACGTTTCATAGGCTTGATTATATCACAAAATCATTAAATAAGAAAGTCGCCAGAATTTTTTTTATCTTTATGTCGCGCGCAATAAATAACCACGGCGGAACATGCATTTACGATATGAACCAACAGATTTCGAAGTTGTATTACGCGGAACAGACATCAAACTGCGCTGGCCCACATCTTTGTATTCGTTGGATTGAAACGTTACCCACAGACCGTCCCAATCAGGCATCAGGCCGCTTTGGTTTGGGGCAATTAATTTTGCAATGCGCGAACGTGGTATATATGACGGTTTGTTTATCCCCAGGCACGCCTTGTGATCGCGGACAAATTGTTCGGTTGTAACAGATTCATTTTCCCAATTTAAAATGGTTGCGTCGTCGATGCTGCCACGGTTTGGCGATGAACATGCAGTCAATATTAAAAAAATGCCCAGGTATTTAAATCTCATGTTATGCATTATAATTTAATTGCCTTTGGGGGGCAATAGTTTTTATAATGTGGTAAATGTATTTATACCAATGTTGGTACGCGGGGGAACAAAATGGCGATAACAGTTCAGAACTTTATTAAGTTGGCAAACTTTTATAATCAAATGGCAATGATGATGTCGGCCATTTGTGTGCAAAAGGGTGGTATCGCATTGGAAAATTATGTCGGACGATTTTTTGCGGCCGATACTTTGGAATTTGTTGCGGAATATGGCCGGCGTCTGATGGAAAATAATCGTACGGCGTTGACCCCGGAAATTATTGCGGTGATTGAAAAATTCAGAAAACAATATGAACAGGTTAAAGACCTGACAACACCAACGCAAAAACCAATATATGAAATGACACTGGAAGAATTTGAAAAAATTATGAATATTTAGGGTCGTAAGGCAAAGGGGAACAATATGACGTTTATCAAAGACAGATTTAAATTGCATGGCATTATGAAATTATGCCTGGCGGCCTGGGCGTTGTGCATGATGTATGGATGTGCAAATACGCAATCTGACCAACCGCAATATGATACGATAACGGTTGTTGATAATTTGGTCATTGATGAAAATTCTGTGCCAATTTTTCCGAAAAAGGCGGCGTTGACCACCGATACTGCGCGCAGATTTTCAATTGATTTGCCCAAACGTTGTACGGTTGATTGGAATAATCAAACCGTTGTGTCCGTTGTCCCCGAAGAAAAAATTGAAATTGTTCGTTTGGCCACCGGCGATAAATTGCCAAATTTAAATGTTTCTGATTATGAATTCAAAGAACTGACCGTGAAACAGGCGCTGGATAAACTGCTGGACGGAACAGACATTTCTGTGGTGGAAGACGAAGTTTTATATGAAAAAATATCTGGTTCCATTACATCGGGAAATTTGGCGGATGCAATTGAACTGATGGCGAAAATGGGCCGCGTATATTTTTACTATGATAGCGAAATTGGTGAAATTCACCTGACGCATCGTGCGAAATGGCTGATAAAAATGCCGCGCGACGAAAGTATCATTATGGCATTGTTGGATGCCATGCATGGCGCAGATATGCGAAACCTGTTGGTTGATTGGCAGGATAAAACCGTCGTGTTCGAAGGCAATTATCAAACAGAACGCGAAGTTGCCAGAATAATTTCTGATATATCGTCCAAGAAATATATGTTGGCGTGGGATATTGATGTTTATCGCGTTTATCCACGTACAGATAATCCGATAATTTGGATGAATTTATTGCCGGCGTTTGGCGATAACAATGTTAAAATGTCTATTCCGGGTGTTGTCGGGCGCGCATTGGTTGTCAGTCCCGAAATTAATACCAAAACATTACAGGAATTTTTATCCCAGCAGGCAAACATTGTCTTGATTTCCCAGGGAACATTTGTAATTCCAAATGGGTGGCAATCACGTTTTGACATTGGTCAATGCAGTCGCGAAGAAAGACTGGAAACCGACCTGATAATTGGTGCCACGGGTAAATATGGCGATTATGGTGGCCGCGAAAAAATTGACGCAAAAATTGTTTTGCGTACCGGTGCGGGGGAATTGTCTTCGTTTAATATCCCGTCGTCCGTTGGCGATAACTATGTAATCATTGGAATTCCGACACATTCATTTGTAACAACGCCTGAAACATTAATCAGTCCGTTTGCAGAATTGGTCGTATTCATGTCGCCGCGTGTGATTTCCATTGTTGATCCAGGTGATATTCCAAATGGCCCAATGACACCACTGGCCGGGGATGCATTGCGTGCGTTTTTGGGCGCTGTGGAATAAGGATAAATAAAATATGTTTACAAAATTGGAAAGAAAAATCGCATTCAGATATTTGGCCGCAAAAAAGCGTGGCTTTGGTTCCGTAATATCATGGGTGTCATTAATTGGTATCACGTTGGGTGTTGCAACCCTGATTGTGGTTATGTCTGTTATGGGCGGATTCCATGACACATTGTTGTCGCGCATTGTTGGAATGAATGGGCATGTGGTTGTCTATCACCAAGATGGCGCAATTCAAGATTATGATTTTTTAATTGAAAAAATAAAACAGAACAAGGTTGTCGCCGCACGTGCAACAGGCATCGTTCCAATTGCCGAAGGCCAGGTTATGGCAACGGCAAATGGAAATAACACAGGCGCAATGATACGGGGAATTCGTATGTCCGACCTGGCCGCGAAAACTGCCAGTGGTACAAAAATTTATGGTAAACCATTAAACAAAATTAACGATGGTGAATTGGTGGGTGGCGCATCGCTGACGCGCGCGTTGGGCGTCGGCATGGGCGACAAGATTTCGTTGGTTTCGGCCAATGGGGCAACCCCGACACCATTTGGCACAATGCCGCGTATTATGGCATATCCGGTTATGTCATCGTTCTTTATGGGAATGTATGAATATGATTCTGGGTATATTTTTATGCCATTGGAAACCGCCCAGAAATATTTAAATATTGGCAATGGAATAACACATATTGATTTGTTCTTGAAAGACCCCGAAGATACCCGCGCGGTTGCCGATGCATTAACACGTCTGTTGCCCGAAGGTTTTGTTGTTCGCGATTGGCGTGATTTAAATCGTGGTTTTGTGGGGGCATTACAGGTTGAATCAAATGTAATGTTTTTAATCCTGATGCTGATTGTGATTGTGGCGGCGTTTAATATTGTTTCATCGCTGATTATGCTGGTCAAGGACAAATCCAAAGACATCGCGGTTTTGCGTACCTTTGGCGTGTCGCGTCGTTCCATGATGAAGATATTTATCCTGTCGGGAACCAGTATTGGCGTAATCGGCGCGGTATTGGGCAGTATATTTGGCGTTCTGATTGCGGTT
The DNA here is from genome assembly GCA_023402015.1 of Pseudomonadota bacterium. Classification (GTDB taxonomy): domain Bacteria; phylum Pseudomonadota; class Alphaproteobacteria; order Rs-D84; family Rs-D84; genus Enterousia. Next base: position 110,225 of record JAEXCU010000001.1, read on the forward strand.
TATATTGAACCAATACGTCAATTTTTTCAGTGGGCGACCGGTCGCGACCTGTTCCCGTCAGAGTTGTATTATCTGTCGGAATTGCCGTCAAAATTGGTCCCCAGTACTGTAATTGGAATTGCGGTTTTGGCAATTGCACTGGCATTTCTGGCCACACTGTATCCTGCATGGAAGGCGGCAAATACCGATCCGGTTGATGTCCTGCGGAATGAATAAGGGAATATCACAATGGCAAATATATTGAATTCTTTATCCAAAATATCCAAAGGCGACGTTGTTCTGTCTGTGCGTGATATTAAAAAAACATTTATGGAAGGCGGCCAACCATTACATATTCTGCGTGGTGGTGGGTTTGATTTGCATCGCGGCGAAATTGTTGCGCTGGTTGGGCCGTCGGGCAGTGGTAAATCCACATTATTACAATGCGTTGGATTGTTGGATAAACCCACATCGGGCAGTATTTTGATTGACGGCACACCTGCGCAAAAAATGGATGATGAAATGCGTACTATGATGCGCCGTCGTAAAATTGGTTTTGTGTACCAGCGGCATAATTTATTATCTGATTTTACCGCATGCGAAAATGTTGCATTGCCAATGTTGGCCAATGGATACACGGCGGATGCAGCGAACGCGCGCGCGATGAAATTGCTGCGTGCGGCAAATGTTGCGCACCGCGCATCGCATCTGCCGGGGGAAATGTCGGGGGGGGAACAGCAACGAACCGCCGTGGCCCGCGCATTGGCAAATGATCCGGATATCTTATTGGCCGATGAACCCACAGGCAGTTTGGATCCGGCGCATGCCACAAATGTTTTTGATTTATTGTTGGATTTGGTGCGGAAAAACAAAATGGCGATGCTGTTTGTAACCCATGATATGGGACTGGCCGCGCGCGCCGACAGAAAAATCACAATTCAGGACGGAATTGTGCAATAATATAATTACCAAGGGAGAGAGATGATGACAAAACAACAAACAAACAAGCGTTCTGCCGCGGCCACAACCGTGGTATATAAAACCACCACCGCGCACAAGGTTTGGGGTGTAATCGCACTGGCGGGATTGTTTACATGTGGTTTATTTCTGGGGTGGACCCTGCGCCCAAACGCAACATGTGAAATGCCAAATCCAGACAATGGCGGATTTATAGAGGTTGTTCAGGTATCCACCGGTACAGAAAATATGGCAACCGACAACAAACCAACATGCGTTGTTATTCAGGAATTATTGGCCAGCCGTATTTATCCAGAAAATGAACCTGATTATGTCCGGCATTTATTGAATGCCAGCACTTATTCTACAATGGCCGAACGTGGTTGTCCGGAAAACGCAGAAAAATATAAAGAAATGGCATTGCGTGAAATAGAAATCGCCACCGCATTACAAGAAGAAGAATATATGGGAACAGCCGATGCGGAAATTGTCATAGATACATACAAGAAATTAAACATGCAGCGCGAGGCGCAGGTTTTCCTGAATAAAATCAAAAAACTGACAGATCCGGCCATAGATTTTATTTTGAAAATGGAAAAAGTAATCAATGAATAACGGATAAAACATGAAAAAAATATCTTTATCATTTATGGCGTTGATTGGTGGCCTGGTGATTGCGGGAAATACATTTGCCGCAGATGTTGGTGCGCGTAAATCATGTGCGGAAATTCAGGCCCAGATTAATTCGTTGGCCGCATTGGAAACGCCCGATAATACGCAGACGACGGAACTGGTGCAATTGCGCGAAACGTATCGTCGCGATTGTGTTAAACGTGCATCGGGCAGGGCGCGCAGCACGGGCATGCGAACACCCGTTATAACCGATGATGCGTCCGCGGTGGTGGAAACAACAGAAAACATTGACGATGCGGCGGTGGCATGTACAACGCCGGATGCAAACGGTTGTTGCCCCGGCGAGGTTTATACAGATATGGGCGACCAGGGATTTAATTGCTGTCCGACCGATGGTGGCATGTGTTTCGCACCCATGGTTGTGGAACCTGTTGCGCCGGTCAAAACGGACGCAGAAATCGCCGAAGAAATTGCCGCAAATATTGCCAAAGGTCTGTGCGCTGACGGCAGTAAACCAAACAAATACGGATGCTGTGGCGCGGAAGTATTTAAAGATTTGGGTAATACTGTATTTGCATGTTGCCAACCGGATGGTGGCGAATGTTTTCCACCAATAAAATAAAAAACCGGCATTTGCCGGTTTTTTATTTTGTTTTTGTTCGTTTCAGACCCGTCAGAAAGGATTTAGTCATCTGATTTTGATGTGCCATGAACTGATCTGTAATCTCGGCGATTCTTTTATTTTTTTCGTAAATGTCCGTAAACAGTACCGCGCGTTGTTTCAATTCGGCGTCGCGGGCAATTTGTTTGCGCAATTCTTCCTCTGCATGGCGTTTGGCGGCATCTGTTTGGTTTAATTGGTCAACGACATCTTTGACCCATGCCTGGGCGGCGATTTTGTCAGCCGCGGCGGAATTGTCAAAATATTCACTTAAACGTTCTTTGTTTACACGATTGTGTGGCATGCGTTTTTTGGATTCTGTCCCATTTGCATTAACGGTAATACACGGTGTTTTATCTGTGCAATTCGGTGCGACATTACGACCCTGGGGCAAATTTATTTTTTTGTTTTTGCGTACCGGCACGGTTGTATGTGCACCCGTATGTGGCATTGGCGTATTTGTTATTTGTGGCCTGATGTCATATACATAATGTGTTAATGCAAAACGTGGTGCAAATTGCAGGTTGCTGCAAATATATAAGATATGATTTGTCATGTAATAAAACTCCTTTGCGAAATAAACAATATCACCCATAACGGGGTCATTTCAACCCAAAGAAATAAAAAACCGGAATTTTATGTTGGTTTAATAAATGCTTGCTTTTGGGGAATTTTAGTATATAATCATTTCGCTAAACATTTGTTGCGGGCATAGTACAAAGGCTAGTATGCAAGCCTTCCAAGCTTGAAATGCGGGTTCGATTCCCGCTGCCCGCACCAAAAAATTGTGAAAAATGGAATCTGCTTGATTTTGATTCCGGCCATGTACGCTTTGTACACTTGCCTGTATCAAAACCGTCGCATCTTCCGATTTTTGACAATTTTTTACGAGATTGGGCGTGCGCCGGAGTTGGAGAGCCGGGGCAGACTGTAAATCTGTTGGCTTAAGCCTGAGCTGGTTCGAATCCAGCCACTCCCACCAATAAAATCACCCACCCTTGCGGTGGGTGTTTTTATTTCCCATTGAAACTGGCCAGTAATTCGCGGGCGCGGTCGGTGCGTTTGTGTTTGATGTTATCGTTAATCAAAACACACAGCAACAGCATCTGGTACAAATCATCGTACCATTTTTCCAATTCTGTGTCCGATAATTTTTCAACATTGCATTTGTTGGTACTGTTCGTGTGGCGGATGCACAACTGATTACACAGTCCGCGCGTTTTATCAAACAGTTCTTTGTGCCCGTCCGGCGCATTTTTTAAAATGTCTTCGTATTCATTGGCAATCGCGGCCAGTATTTTTGATTTGCCGATTAAATCACCCTTTAATGCCCGATGGTTGTATTGCAATATTGCCAGGCCTGTATGTGGTGTGGATATTTCCGCCACCGCTGCGCCCTGGGGATTCTTGGGCACAATTTTAAACGACTGCTTGTCAGGAATGGCAATGATTTCGTAATTCATATGGTCCAGCAGCATAAATATGTTTTCGGACAATATTGTGTAATCGCCCGTTTTATTATAATGCGAACATATGGGGCTCTTGGCGAAAACGGTGCAAATGTTTATATAGTATTCCAGATATTTAAGTATGTCGTCATCATTTTCAATATTCGGAATCCCACCGGATTTGTACTCTATGTTTAGTGCGTTTTTTAAATCTTCAATATTAATGCAGGACAATCTGCCTTTCCAACCGGAAAAAAGTTCGGTGTTAAAAACGTTTTCCAAAGTAGTATATCGCCGATGTAATGGCCCTAAGCTATAAGGGTCTGTGTACAACAGTTTGGAATTAAACAAAATTGCAATTCTGGCGATTTCATCGGTAAAATTGTATTTTTCGTTTAAAATGTCTAAAAAATGTTTCATGCGCGGTACCTGTGAATGTTTTATTTAATTTTAGTGCGCAAATGCCAAATTTCAATGGTACGCGCATTCAAAAAATAACCCGCCATATGGCGGGCGTGTTATTCTGTGATTTCCACACTGTCAATATATGTTCGGTTTACAGATTCCAACGAAACGGGTTGAAAATCCGGCGATATGATTACATCACTGTCATCTTCGGGCAGGATTGTTATTGCGTCTGTGCGATGGGTGGTTTGCGCGGGCGCGGTCATATTTGCGCCATATGTTTTTGATGTATATTTCCCGCGAAAGCGTTCTGGGATATTAATATAGTTCATTGGGTTTATCCCGCGTGTTTCCAATTCCATTTCACGTGCCGGCGAAATGTGGCGTTGTTGAATATTATAAACCGGTGTCATAAAGTTCGTGGGTGCCGGTTTTACTTCGCGTACAGTACCGGATCCATTCAATTCCACAATGCGCAGGGCGCGTTCACTGTCGCCGGTTGGGCGCATGCGGAACAGGCCGTCAATACCGACATAACCACTGGGGTCCAATAAATATGCGGCATTTGATTTATCAGAATAAACCATGCCGATTGCCATGCTGGTGGCGTCGTATCCAAATGTTGCCAAACGCGACGGCGTGGTGCCTGATACCTGTTCATATAAATTTATGAATTCGGGCGATATTGGTGGAAGTGCGGCATATTTTGCCCCCGACATTGTTAAATCAGATACAATATCTGACCCGTCCCACATGGCCGTTCCGTAAAAGCGTACGCCACGCGCAGGCACCCCATAGTACCGCAGAAATGACGCCAATGTTTCTGTATCATCACCACTGCCCAGGAATAAAACCGCGTCATATGGTATCGCGCCCAGGGTGTCTGATTTAGAAATCTTGTCTAATTGAATGCTTAACGATGATTTTTCAATCGCGGTCAGGGTTTCTTTGGTCAAAATATCGGACAATATTTCCCGTGCGCGGGTATTTGCCGCGGTGCGTGCCGTATTCATTGTTGCGGCCTGGGTTGCATTTTTAATTGATTCTGAATCTTTTTCCGCGTAATAAAACAATCCACCCAGTGGCACGTTATAAATATCCGCCGCGCTTTTTGCGGTTCCTGCCATCAGTTTGCCCGATACGGTATCAGGTGCCAAAATGATAAAGTTTTTTACACCGTCAGACGACATTTCTTGGACGATTGCCTCTACACTGTTGGTGGGCATTAATGCCATGGTCATAACGCCGCGTCCGACCGCCGTTGCATCAGATGTGAATGATAACACCGGTAAATTTTCCGCCTTCATATCACGCACCAGGCGTGCATCGCCCGCGAAAACCGGCCCTATTACGATTTCCGGATTCGTGGCCAGGGCATGGCTGATGGTATTAACGGCGTTTGTTGCGGTGTCATAAAACGTTATCGCCATATTTTCCGGCGCGCGTTGTAATGCGGCGGTTTCAATGGATGCGCGAATTGTTTGACCGGCAGCCCCGTTTTGGCCCGTCAGGGGCAACAGTACGGCGACATTACGCAATCCGTCGCCGGCAACATTTGTTGCGTCTGGCACGCCATACTGCATCTGGGCGGGGGTGCCGGTTGGTTCCGTGCCGTATTCATCAAACCATGTACCACTTTTGGGTGTTGTGCATGCAGTTATCATTAATAAAGTTGCCAGGGCAAAAAATCTGTTCATAAACATTGAAATATCCATTTTATTCTGTATCATTTTACTATAAAAGGAAACTGAATGCAAACTGGGCTTTACATAGTTGGAACACCAATAGGAAACCTGTCGGATATGTCGCCGCGCGCGATAGATACATTGCAAAATGTGGATCTGATTGCGGCCGAAGATACCCGTGTTTTGGGCAAACTGGCCGCGCATTTTGATATAAAAACGCCGCGCGTTTCATGTCATGAACACAACGAACGGGATGTTATTCCGGAACTGATTGAAAAGATGCAATCTGGTGCATCTGTTGCGGTGGTATCAGATGCGGGTATGCCGGGTGTCAGCGACCCGGGTTTTCGCATCGTTCGTGCGGCGCGCGCGGCAGGGATACCCGTTTTCGTTGTGCCGGGACCGACGGCGGCGACTTCTGCGCTGGTGCTGTCTGGATTTCCGACAGACAGATTTACGTTCTGTGGTTTTTTTGATGAGAAAAAATTGCGCGATGATAACAAAATTCGTCATACGATTATTTATTACGAAAGTCCGAACCGCATTATGTCAACAATTGCGGCCATGGCGCGCGTAATGCCGGAACGCCAAATTGCAATTGTTCGCGAAATAACAAAAATTCACGAAGAGGCGATAATTGGATATCCCGCGGAATTAATGAGTATAACACCGCCGCGTGGGGAAATTGTTATCGTGGTGGCGCCGGCGCCTGAACATAAAATGTCAGACAGTGAAATTTCAGAAATTGTTAATGATATTGCGGCCGCATCCACAAAATCGGCCGCCGCAGATTTGGCCGCGCGTGCCGGCATATCTAAAAAAGAAGCATATAAACGCATGCTGAACAAAGGTGGCGATAATGATTAAATTCGTGGGCAGTTTTGAACGTGTATGTGATTTGCCAAACAACCATTTCCCAGAATATGCGTTTGTTGGACGCAGTAATGTTGGGAAATCATCGTTGATAAATGCGATTGTTGGGGCGCCGGTTGCGCGAACATCAAATACACCGGGACGGACGCAGTCGCTGAATCTGTTTAACCTGGATGATCGGGTAATGATTGTTGATTTGCCTGGGTATGGGTATGCGCGCGTTTCACGTACAGACGCGTTGGCATGGTTGCATCGTTTGGAAGAATATTTAACAACGCGTCGTCAATTAAAACGTCTGTTTATTCTGATTGATTCACGTATTGGACCAAAAGATGCGGACCTGGATTTAATGGACTTTTGTGATGTGCATGCGATTCCATATCAGATTGTGTACACCAAAAAAGACAAACGTGTACGTGAAACTGAACAAACCAAATTATCACACACAGACCATGGTGCGATGTTGCCAGAAATCTTGGAAACATCTGCGGAAAAGAAAACAGGCATTGACGGGATAAAGGCAACGATTGGCATTAAATAATAATATTTTTTATGCAACAAACCCCGCCCGCATGCAGGACGCATTGTGGCAATTATTGTCCGGTTCAGATGTTCCGTTGGACGAAATGCTGATATTCCTGCCCAGTCGTCGTGCCGTGCGCACGGTGGAAAAAATGCTGGTAAATAATTCACATCGTGCCATTATTTTGCCGCATTTGGTTGCACTGGGCGAAGGGGCCGATGATGAAGATACAGAACCGATTGATGCGGTGGATGTGATATCAAATGTTGAACGCATTGTCGTATTGGCAAATTTATTATCTGTGGATGCCAGTATCGGCAACATTGCAACCGCGTTGCCCGTCGCACGTGATTTGGTGCGGATGACGGATTACCTGGAAAACGAAGGAATAAACGCCGCGGATATCGCGTGGGATTCTTTGGTGGATGATAAATATGCCGCGCATTTTCAGCGCAAGGCAGCATTACTGAACATTTTGTCAGGTGCGATTAATGCACAATCTGATGGTCGCATGACCGAAACAGCCCGGCGAAACGCAGATATTCGCGCATGGATTCCATTATTAAATAAATACAAATTGGTTGTTGTATGCGGTTCCACGGCCAGTGTACCCGCAACCGCGGATTTAATGGCGGCGGTTGCCAAATTACCCCAGGGGCGCATTATTTTATCTGGTAAAATTTCGGGCGAAACGGACGATTTAAAACTTAATACAAATCCATATAACGCGGAATATAAATTTTTAAACCGTATTGGGGCAGGTCTGTCTGATATCATCCCAATTGATGTTGGGCCGTCTGCGATTGATTTTTTAAATTATGCGTTTGGAAATAATCCAATGCGTAAGGAATCAAATGCATTGTCGCATTGTCATTTAATTGAATGTGCCCGCGAAAGTGAAGAAGCCGCCGTCGCCGCAGAAATTGCCGCACGCGCAATGGCGGCCGGCCAAAGTGTTTTAATTATTACCCCCGATGCGGCGGGTAATCAACGTTTGGCCATGGCAATGGCCGCGCGCAATATATCGGCTGATTTTTCTGGCGGCACGCCGGGCACAATGACGCCGCCGGGACGCGCGATTTTAAACCTGTTTGATGAATGGATTGAAAATGACAGCGCGTCCCCATTTGACAGGTTATATGCCGCCGCGGGTTATAATTTATGCGACATGATTGTTTCATATACTGATGCACATCCTGAAACATTTGCGCCGGCATTTAAATATGATGATGCGGCGGCGGTTCAGATATGGGATGCGATAAAAAAATTATCTGATGCATTAATTTCGCAAGATATTCGTCTGACGGTGGGTGATGCGCGCGTATTTTTGGCCGATTCAATTGGTGGTGTTAAATTGCGACAACCAATGGATGATGATGCCCGCGTTGTTGTTTTGGGAACAATTGAATCGCGTATGCAAACGGCCGATGTTGTTATTTTAACAGGCATGAACGAGGGAATGTTTCCCGCCCGCGGATACGAAAACGCATGGCTGCCACGCGCATTGGCCGATGAAATTGGCCTGCCTTCGTCCGACCGCAAAGTTTCATTGATGGCGTTGGATTTTATGAATTTGTCATGTGGGGGGGATGTATATTGGCTGCGCAGTCGTGCGGCGGGTGGTGCGCAAACAACCGAATCCCGGTTTTTGTCCCGCGTTGCGGTGCGTGGTGGCGGGTTTGATACTGCATTGGCGAATGAAATTTTATCCGTTGTTCGCGGTCGCGACCAGGTTGATTTTCGTCCATTGGATTATTCGCCGCCAACCCCACCGATGGACTGGTCGGACGTTTATGTAACGGAATTGGAATTATTAATTCACAATCCGTATGCATTTTACGCGCGGCATATATTGCGCCTGCACCCAATGGATGATTATTGGATTTTGCCCGATGCGCGCCATTTTGGAAACCTGGTGCATGGCGTAATAGAAGATGCACGTGATTTTTCACCCAACGCACTTGTTTGTGAAATGGACAATCGCGCACGACAAATATTGGGACAAAAAAGTATAATATTTCATTTCTGGCATAAACGATTTCTGGAAATCGCGCCATTGGTTTCAGATGCGTTATCCCAGATAAAAAATGGTTATTCAGAAATATCAGGAATGGTAAATATTGCCGGTCGTAATGTGCGCGCACGTGCAGATATGGTGTGGGACGGCGGCGTTATGGATATAAAGACCGGTGCCGCGCCAAATAAAACACAATTAATGTCGGGCAATATGCCCCAATTACCATTAGAGGCATATATTTTACAACAAGGCGGTTTTGCGATAAATAAAACCGCCGCATCCCTTAATCCGGTGATGTTGTTTTTACAATTAAAAAATGGTGATGTTAAGCCGATTCCATATGATGCGGATACAACCCGCGAAATGATGAACGCGGCCATTGCCAAAACAACAGAATTATTTAATATATTCTGTGTTGGTCGCGCCCCATATGAATATCGCGATACCGGGGACAGAAAATATCAGGCCTATGATGACCTGGCCCGTCGGCGTGATTGATTTTTACGGTCGCCGTCATTTGGGTTTTGGTTGGCATTTCCCCCATTTTTTATTTGTGCATACCTTGGTTCCCAATTTTTTATCATCGGTTAAACAGGCGACCTTTCTTTGGTCGTCACATGTATCGCGCGTGCATGCAACAAAATCATCACTGTTTGTATTGGGATAACATTTATACATATCTTGCTGGCTGATTTGTTTGCGCGGCATGCATTTATCCCCGCTGATGTATTCCGTTTTCTTGCACGACAAACATATGTCTTTGCCCGGTACCGCGGTTTGGCCGTCGGGGCATGGTGTACATTTACCATTTTTGTGAATGTGATTTTCAATGCATGCGCTGCACTGGCCCGTCTTTTCATCAAATACGGTCAGTTCATCGTCGCATATCGTGCACAGCGATGTTGAACAATCCGGACCGTCAAATCCGGGCATGCACAATGTTTTTTCAGTGTATTTGGCGCCATTTGTGGTTATTGTTATATTTGAATCACCATATTTACAATCCAACCATTCGTCTGAATAATCGTCATTGTTCCACATGCCGCCATGTGCGGATACCGTTGCGGGCGATGCGATTATACCATGTCCGTTTTCCAAAAACTTTTTCGCGGCCAGAACAACGTCTTGTTCATTTCCTTTTTTGGGTTTGCCATGACCAAAACGAAAGAATCCGGTATAATTGTTTGCAGACATTAAACCTTCAACTGCTGCGTCATCCAACCCACCGTCTTCGTTATATGTTAAATCCGCACTAAGTTTTTCCCGGGTCAATTTTGTGTATTTGCACACATCAGCGGATTTCGCGCGTCCCGCGGTACAGTTTTCGCCACTGTATCCCGGTTCACACAACCAGAAACATGTTTCTTGAAATTTACCACCGGGGTTTTGATACATCGTCCAAATTTTTGGGCATCCGGTGCCCTTGTTACGACTGCGGATTTGGGTTGCGCAAAAATGACCGCCATGTGCCACAATTTGGCGTGCAACATATGCAACCACAATTGCTTCGTCATTGGCATTATTACTGCGTTTTTTATCCATCAGCCAAAATGTTTTATCTGGCATTCGGGTCGTGGCATCATGGCCACGGCCAAATTCCCATGGGGAATCAATTACCTGGGGGGTGCCCCATGCCTGGTCCGCATTGCTGTTAACGGCCCATGCACTGGTTTGTGCCATCAGCGTAGCCGCAATGCACAAACCACCGTTTGGAATCGGCAAAAATCAAAGGGTTAAGATATGCAGAATTTCGGAAATTTTATAAGAAAAAAAACCGCCAATTTAATCGGTGGTTTGTTTTCGGCATTAAAAAAATCTTTGCTATGCCATGTATTATAAGGCGTTGACCCATTTCGCGCAAGTGGTATTTATCCCAGTGTCAGTGCCAATCCGCAATGGTCGGTTGGTTTGGCCACCAGGCGCGGTTCCATATCTATTTCGCAATTTTTTATTAACTTCATTGCGGCCGGGTTTGCCAAATAATAATCCAAACGCAGACCCTGTTTTTTACCAACAGTGTCGCCACCGCGATACCCGTACCATGTGTATCCAATTTCGTCGGGGTGCAGTTTGCGCCAAACGTCAACCCACCCGGCATTCAGCCATGATTGCATGATTTCACGTGCGGCCGGTGCGGCAATCGCAATACCAACATAATTTGCGGGTTTCCATACGTCCATATCTGTTAATGCAACATTAAAATCACCGCCAATTATCACAGGTTCTGGGGAATCTTTGTATTGGGCGATATAATCTGTAAATGCGCGCATCCATTCCAATTTATACGGGAATTTTGGTGAATCCACGGTTTCGCCGTTTGGCATATAAACATTTATCAGACGAATGCGGCCGTCAATTACGCATTCCAAAAAGCGTGCATTAACATCGTCATAATTTGGCATACCGCGGGTGGTATCTTCTATGGAACATTTGGAAAACGTTGCGACACCATTCCAACTTTTTTGGCCAAAAACCTTGATGTTATAACCATAATCATCAAACAAGTTATGCGGGAACAGGGCGTTTTCAACCTTTAATTCCTGGACCATTATGGTGTCGTATTCGCCGGCGCGCAAAATGTTAATAAAACTTTCTGCGTGGGCCCGGATAGAGTTGATATTCAGGGTAAGTATTTTCATATTTGCAATCTTTTTTCTTGTGGATATAATAATTCCTGTCCAATATAAAAGCAACAAGGATTTTTTATTATGAATATGTATCAATTGCTGGAACGTGCCGCTGCGACATGGCCGGATAATTTGTTTCTGGTCCGCGAAAACATCACGTTTTCAGGGTTTATAGATTTGGTCCGTGCGCGTGCGGCGTCTTTGCATGCGGCCGGCGTTTCGCGTGGTAATATTGTTGGTGTTTTGGCACACAATATTCCTGAATTTCCAATTACACTGTTTGCCATTTGGTATCTGGGTGGAACTGCACTGTTGTTGGATACCAATCTGACACCGTTTGAATATGATAATATGACCGCGACGACAGATTGTCATATTGTATGTGCAGAAAAGTCATTCTTTTATAAAACAGATAAATTTAAATTTTATGACATTACCAAGAAAGACGGCAAACCAAACCCAGAACTGACGGTCGCACCGTTGGAAACACTGGATGTGGCAACATTGTCATTTACATCTGGTTCAACCGGTGTGCCCAAAGTTGTGCCATTAACACACTTTAACCTGATTGAATGTTCTAATTCATTGGAAGACATGCATGAATGGATTGAACCCGGGTTTGTGATGTATGGTTTTCTGCCGATGTATCATATATTTGGATTTGCGGTGGAAATACTGGCAACATTGCATTATGGGGCGGGCGTATTGTTGCAACCGACGGTTAATCCCAAAGAAATCATGGCAGACTTTGCCAAATATAAACCGCATGTCATCCCCGCCGTTCCCAGATTGTGGGAATTGTTCAGAAACAAAATTATTGAAAATATCAAGGCGCAAAAGAAATGGTGGCTGGCATCGTTTGTTCTGAAATATGGTAAAGTATTGGAAAAAATCGGTCTGCGCGGTCTGGTGCGCAAGGTTCAAGAACCCGTTCTGGCCGTTTTTGGTGGACGTGCAAAATTGCTGATTGCGGGCGGCGCCGCCACCAAGCCAGAGGTTGAAACGTTTTACGAACGTTTGGGCCTGACATTTATTCAGGGATACGGCCTGACCGAAACAGTGGGACCAATTTGTATTTCCAAACCAACAAAAAAACGTTTCCCGTTTGCATTTGGCGGACCAACCATGAACAATGAATGCGAAATTCGTGATAAAAACGCAGATGGCATCGGTGTGTTGTGGTTGCGTGGCCACCAGGTGTTCGGTGGATATCTGAATAACCCGGGTGTTAACGAAGAAGTGTTTGATGAACGCGGATACTTTAACACTGGTGATATGGTGTCTATGGATAAAAACGGTGAATTACACTTTGCCGGCCGTAAAAAACAGGTTATTGTTTTGGACAGCGGTAAAAACGTATATCCGGATGAATTAGAGGCGCTGTACATTGAAATTCCGGGTGTTAAAAACGTTGCCGTATTTGAACATCGCGTTAAAAACAAAACCGTAACATACGGCGTATTCAGTGTTGAACCTGATATGACATTGGAAAAATTGTCTGCGGCAATTGCGTCGGCAAACAAAAAAGTTGCATCATACAAATGGGTAACACACTTTGCCATGACAACGGATGATTTGCCATTAACCAGTACGCAAAAGGTCAAACATCATGTTGTTCGTCAGAACTTGATCGAGGGCAAATATCCAATAAGAAAAGAATAAAAAACATAACCGTCGCGTTTGCGGCGGTTTTTTATTTACGCCCCAATCCCGGGGCGTTTTTATTATTTATTTACCCAGGCACAATTGTGAAAATGTTGCGTCCATTACATCGGCCGCCGTTATTGTTCCCAAAATTTTGCCAATATTATCGGCGGCGCGGCGGACATGTTCGGAAAACATATCATTGTTTTTCCGGGGCAATTTCAGGGCCGCCTTTAACTCCGCCGCCGCGTCTGTCAGCAGGTCGCGGGTACGTTCATTAACCGCCAAACTGGATTCTGTGCCGTCTGTAATTTTTAAAATTCTTTCACGTATTGCAGACATCAGTGTATCAATACCATCACCGGTTTTGGCAGATACATAAATCGCACCTGTACTATTTCTGTCTTGGATTGTGTCTGACTTGTTTATAACAACCAATTCATTTGCGGCGGCATTAACATCAGTGTTTTCTGCATAAACGCGAATAACCAAATCTGCATCTGCAATTTGTGATTTTGTTTTTGCGATGCCTATTTTTTCAATTGTATCTGTTGCGTCGCGAATACCTGCGGTGTCGGATAAATTCACCATAAAACCGCCGATGTCCAATTGCGCGCTGACCACGTCGCGTGTTGTACCCGGAATGTCAGATACAATTGCGCGGTTGGCCCCGACAATCCGATTAAACAGTGATGATTTCCCAACGTTTGTATCACCCGCCAGGACGATGTTAAAACCGTTGCGTATGACGCGAACCGCCGCATAGCGGGAAAGTGATGTATTTATTTCATCATACAATTTTTGTGTGTGGCTGCGCAATTTATCACCAATATTTGCCGGTAATTCATCATCCGCGTAATCCAGCATGGCGGCGGCATATCCGGCAATTTCAATCATCTGACCGCGCCAGGTGTCGTAAATTTTACTGTCTGTGCCGGTCATTGATTTCAGTGCAGATTTACGCTGGTTATCTGTTTGCGCATCCAGCAATGCGGCCAGGCCGTCAATATCTGCCAAATCCATTTTATTGTTATAAAATGCGCGGCGTGAAAATTCACCCCGCATGGCCATGCGGCCACCCAACGTGCGCAGGTGGTCAAAAACCTTGGTAATTACGGCCGGGGCGCCATGGCAATGTATTTCAATAACATCTTGGCCGGTAAAGGATGCAGGTGCTGCAAAATAAATAACAATCGCCTGGTCAATTAAATCGCCGGATGTGTCGGTTAAATTTGTAAAGTATGCATGGCGCGCATCATATTCATCGCGATGTGAAATCTGGGTAAACATATCCCCCAGGTTGTCGCCACTGATGCGCACAACGGCAACGCCAGATTTTCCCGCCCCCGATGACAGGGCGAAAATTATATCGTCATTCATTTTATTTTCCCCCGGAAATTTGCTTTAACGCCATTGGGACCAAACGTGCCACGTCCGCACCCGGATTGTCTGCAACCAATTTTTGCGCCATATCCACAATATCCAGACGGCGGTATCCCAATGCCTCTAATGCGGCCAATAAATCGGGTAGGGCGCCGCCCGTATCTGCACCAAAATCAAATTTAGCGCCACCGACCTTGGCCTTTAATTCCACGATAATTTTTTCGGCAACCTTTTTCCCGACACCCGGTGCGGTGGCAATTGTTTTTGCATCGCCCGTTGCAATCGCAGACATCAGTGTTTCGGTTTTAATTGTGGACAAAATTGCCAATGCAACCTTGGGCCCCACACCTGATACGCCCGTCAGCATATTAAACAGGTACTGTCCCGCAATTGTTGTAAAACCAAACAGGCGAAAAGAATCTTCGCGTACAACCGTTTCAATCCACAATGCAACCGTGGATTTTGGTGTCAGGTATTCTGGGGTAAAAACCTTGTACCCAACGCCGGCCACCATTAAAATGACAAAACCGTCGCCGATATAGTCAACAATGCCTTGCAATTTGCCAATCATTTGTTATCCTTTTGGGGTAATTCTAATCTAATAAAAGTAAAAGGTCAAATATGAGTGGACACAGCAAATGGCACAATATTCAGCACAAAAAGGGTGCAGTTGATGCCGCGCGCAGTGGGTTGTTTACAAAACTGGCGCGCGAAATTACAATGGCGGCAAAATTGGGTGATAAAAATCCTGATAATAATCCGCGCCTGCGTTTGGCAATTTTACAGGCACGTAAAAATTCTATGCCGAACGATAATATCAAACGTGCAATTGACAAGGCATCGGGCAGCAATACAGAAAACTATGTTGCCGTACGATACGAAGGATATGGTCCAGGCGCCGTTCCTGTTATTGTAGAGGCGTTGACAGATAACCCACGTCGCACTGTGCCGGAAATCCGCAATATCTTTGCAAAAAATGGCGGAAATATGGGCGAAGAAGGCAGCGTTGTATTTATGTTTACCCGTGCCGGCCAGATTATGTATCCGGCCACCATTGGCAAGAGCGAAGATGAAATGATGGAAATCATCATGGATGCAAATGCGGACAATCTGGAAACCAGCGAAGAAGGATTTATCATCACAACAAAGCCTGATGATTTTATGACTGTGCAAAAGGCATTGTCAGACAAACTGGGCGAACCAGAAAATGCCGAACTGACATGGATACCAAATATGCCGATGGATTTGGACGACGAAGCATATGCCAAGGTTGAAAAATTGGTGGATGCACTGGACGACAATGATGACGTGCAAAAGGTATTTACCGCCGCCGCATAGGATGCGCCGCCAATCCCCGCCACATGCGGGGATTTTTAAAATATGGGGAACTGATGACGCGAATATTGGGAATTGATCCGGGATTGTTGCATACGGGATGGGCCGTCGTGGACAGCGTTGGAACATCACGTAAATATGTGGCCAGTGGGGTAATTTTGCCACCGGCCAAGTTATCGTTCGCGGAAAGATTGGCGTGCATATTTCGTGGTGTATCCGATTTGTGTGAAACTTTTTCACCCGACCAATGCAGCATCGAGGTTATATTTGTTAATGTAAATCCTAAAACAACCCTGGTCCTGGGGCAGGCGCGTGCGGCCGCAATTGTTGCCGTCGCTGCGCGTGATATACCCGTTTACGAATACGAACCGAACAAAATTAAAAAGGCCCTGACATCTGCGGGACATGCCGATAAAGACCAGGTTTATAAAATGGTGCGAATTCTGTTGCCGGCCGCGCAACCGAAAACCCCGGACGAAAGTGATGCGATTGCAATCGCACTGGCCCACGCGAATATGACCCGATTTATATAGATTCATCCAGCATACATATTTCTGTGTATTCGTATTGGCCACTGGTATCTGTGAACGCTGTATCTGTGGGCGCAAACATAAAACATATCGCGTCGGGTGATTGTATTGTACATGATGATGCGTTCCCGCAATTGGTATAGTTGGTGGTGCAAGATGATGCCAAAATGATTTCAGGTTGTGTTATTTTTGTATATCCAGACGGGCATTGGGTATCCGGTACATCGCATCGTGCGTTCGCAGCGTAAAATACCAACAAAAATATAAATCCTATTTTTTTTATGGTTTTACCTTTACTGAATAATATTGTTGATATGAACGGATGCGCCCAGATATGCACATTGGTCCACACATTCGCGTGCGCAGTTTCCGGCCGTAGAGTATGTATTTGCAAAACTCCACCTGGAAACCGCAGGTATTATCATCCTGCACCAACAGTTAACATTTTTGGTGGTGTCATCACTGATAGATACGTTTTCGGTTTTTTGACCTGTTGATGTGCCACATGCGGCAACACCGCGGATTTGGACGGAATTACATTGTGATACCCAATCTGTCTGATTGTACAGTGATTGGCCAAATGTGCAGTTGGTGAACAGTACGCATTTTGTCGCAGCCGGTGCCATTAACGGGACGGCGCAAAATGCGGCCAGTGTTAATAATTTTTTCATTTTCTTTCTTCCTTGTGTTTTTTATAAAAACAAAAACCACCAAATTGGTGGTCGGGAAGTTAGAAAAATCATAACTAGTAATGATCCTGTGGGTTTCGGCGAACCTGTTGTATAACCACAGCCACCCGACCTGTTAAGTCGGATTGAAACAAGCGCCAAAATGGCGGATATTTCGTGTTCTGGATACGGCAAAATTTATTTATGCCGGCTAGTTATGGGATTTTCTAAGTCCCGAACCCACTATCCATATGGATTCACTTAAAATTATATCTTAGTGGTATTGTTAAAACAAGCGTTAAGTTGGATGTGAGTAAATTCAATTTTTAAAACACATGCTTTGTGGTATAATTAATTTATTGCCAACAAGGAGAAATGCATGAAAAAAGAAATCAACGAATATGAAATGCGCGATACAGTATTGCTGACGAAACAGCGGACGTTATTCAGGGCATTTTTTGTAAATATAATTTTGGGCCTGTTGGTGTGGGGATTGACGTATATAACCGGATTTTTGTATTTGGCGGTTTTACTGACCGGGATATCACCGATGGTTATTTATTTTTCAATAATAAGTGGAATTGCATTGTGGCAAATGTTGGGCGTTTTATTATTCTTGGTGCCGGCATTGGCCATTTGGTGGGAACGCAAGATGATTAAATAAAAAAACGCCCGTTTGGGCGTTTTTTATTTCGCGTTTGCAGATTGGGTTTGTTTCTGTTCGTACAGTTGTGCAAAATCCACAGGCTGCATTGCAAATGTTGGGAATCCAGATTCCGATGTCAGACGTGTAATCAGGGCGCGTACCGCCGGGAACAACAATGTCGGTACATCAATTAACAGGGTACGTTTTTTTACTTCTTCGTCTTTTTCTTCTTCCATTTGTACCAGGCCGGAATATGTTGATTCAATCAAGAAAATGGATTTATCGCCGGCTTCCAGTTTTGAATGAACCTTGGTTATCAGGTCAACCATAAACAAATTATTTTCTGCGCCCTTGATTTGAATGTCGATGTTTATTTCCAGTTTTGCCTGGCCATTGTCCTGTTTAAAGAACAATTCTGGTACGTTTGGACTTTCAAAAGATATATCTTTTAAAAACTGGGAAATAATATTAAATTTTGCCATTGCGTTTGCTCCTTTTTTTGCGCATCATTTTATGGTAATATAGCATTATAAATAATATTTACAAGTGGGGGGAATAATAAAAATGGCACATTTTTTTAATTTGGGAATCGTGCGCGGGATTTTTGCGGTTTTTTGCGCGTTCGCGTTGGCATCATGCGATCTGTCCACCCCAACAATCAGTGGCGATAATTCTGTGGTGCCGGCAAACCTGAAACGTGTTTCATATGATGATTTGCCCGGTTGGCGCGATGATGACGTACGATATGCCTTGCAGGCATTTCGCAACACGTGCAAGGCGAAAATTCAATACACCGGTCGTGTTGTCCCCGACCGCGCATTAATGGAAGAAAAATGTCGTATGTTGCCGTCCGCATCTGCCGATATCGCGACGGTGCGTGCATGGTTTGAATCAAATTTCCAACCGTATCAGATTTATAATGACAATGGCACGAAAACCGGCACATATACAGGATATTATTCCCCGGTTATACCCGCATGCCGCACACAAACGGCCCAGTGTAATGAACCACTGATGGGGGTTCCGACCGATGGACGCAATTACAAAGGCGTTGCAAAAAAAGACATCGTTGAAAAGAAAATTGGCCGCGTGCTGTATTGGGCGAACATAGTGGACGTTCAAAATATCCAGATTCAGGGCAGTGGCATGTTGAAAATGGAAGATGGTTCTTTGGTCAAACTGAACTTTGCCGCCGTGAATGACATGCCGTTTAAATCAATTGGCGAAGAATTGCGTCGTCGTGGTATTCGCCCCGACGGTGGTTATTCTGCGGACGCCGTATGGCAACATTTAAAGAAAAATCCGGCATTGGCCAAAGATGTGATTTATAAAAACCCGCGTTATGTATATTTTTATGAATCTGTTCCGCCGGATGTAATTGGTAAATTGGGAACACCGCTGTCCAAAATCCGTTCCATTGCAATGGACGATGACATATACACATTGGGAATGCCGGTGTATATCAGCACAAACCTGTCCGACGGCCGCAGATTCCGCCGCCTGATGATTGCACAGGATACCGGCAGTGCCATTCGTGGTTGGATACGCGCGGATATATTCTTTGGCAAAGGCGAAGAAGCATACAAATTTGCACATGGCCAACATGCCCAGGGTGAAATGTTTATCTTAATGCCCAAAGAATACAGTTATGTCAAACCAACCGAATAAATTTAATAACCGCCTGGCGCGCCCCCAAACAATTGGGGGGGCGATTGGTGGATTGTTGCGCATGTTTGGGGCGCGCGCATCTGATGCAGATTTGGCCGCGCGTTGGGATGAAATAATGGGGCCGGAAATTGCGGCGATTGCGCGGTTGGCCGCATTGCGCAAAACGCGCGACAATAAATATGTTGTTGCAATCCGACCCGCGAACCCGGCTTTTGCATTACAATTATCATACAGCGCAGATGAAATAACATCCCGTATAAACAAATACTTTGGATATGCGGCGGTGGAAAAAATCAGTTTCAGAAAATAAAAAATGATAACACTGGGTGCATTGGCGATTATCGTCGTCTTTATCATTGTTGTAATAATTGTTTCAGATGCGCGTAATTTATGATATTATTTCACGGCAATAAAAAGGTGTTCATGGCCAAAGATAAATACATTTCAATGCGCGAAAATGTCAGTGGGTTTTCTTTTGCAAACCTGGGGATTTTTACTGGGTTTGCGGACGGAATTTATAACGCGATTTATTCGTTGGTTATTTTGGAAATATTTCGTTCGTCGGCAATTGTTGGTTTGTACGTTGCGCTGTATTCCGCATTCTGCATGGTGGTCGGATTATTTGCCAATGAATTGTTTCGCCAATTTTCCAAGGTCAAAGTATTTTATTTTTCTGTTCTGATGTTGGCCGCATGTTATGCGATGATGAGTTTTTCAATCCGTCCCATGACATTTATCACATTGGATTTTACCAGTGGTATTGCAATAACATTGGTTGGGGTGTTAATACCGCTGTTTATGTCAGATTTTTCCGGAAAAATCGGAATGGCGAAATTAAATTCCCGTTATCATTTATGGTTAAATATCGGTGCGTTGTTTGCGCCGATGATTGCGGTTGCAATTGCGGGCCAGTTTGGAAATCGGGCCGCGTTTATGGCATCTGCGGTTATATACCTGGCATGCTGGGGGTTCTTTAAATATTATCGCATTGTTCAGGAAGATAAACAGATTAAGCCTGTGGACCCGCGCAAAACGTTTCGTGCGCTGTGGAAAAATACGCTGGCGTTTTTCCGTCGGCCCGGGATGACGCGCGCATATATTGTGAATTTTGGATATTATTCCCTGCGCGCGATGCGGTATTTGTATGTGCCAATTGTCGTGATAGAGAACGGATTTTCCAAAGATACATTGGGTTGGGTTTTAACCCTGGGGATTATTCCGTACCTGATATTGTCAGAACTGATGGGGCATTTGGTTCGTCGTTTTGGCAAGAAAGTATGGTTAATGACAGGATTTTTATCATTTGCCGCGTTTTCTGTGCTGGCCACATTTACGAGTGGTTATCCGTTGCTGGCAATCTTTATCATGTGGCAGGTTTCGGGCGCATTAATGGAATCTGTGCATGATTTGTTGTTCTTTGATACAACCAAAAAAAGTGAACAGACTAAATTTTACGGTGTATTTCGTACCAGTGTTAATCTGCCCAACGTAATTGCCCCAATTTTGGGCGCGGCATGCATTACGATGTTTGGTGGAACGTCCGCCGTTTGGATTGTAACGGCGGTAATCGGCGTATTGTCTGCGGCGGTATTGGTCGCCAAAAAATAAATTTTGTACCGGGCGTGTTTCCTATTATTTTCATTGCGTGAACGCATTTTTCTTTGTATGATTTCAGGGACAATAAAAGGGGAAATTTATGGCAAAGAAAGAAGTAGTTAAAGACGCAGCCGCATCGGCAAAAAATCCTGCGCTGGAATCGGCGTTGGCACAAATTCAAAAGCAATTTGGCAAAGAAGCAATAATGAAAATGGGCGACGGTTCCCAACAAAATATCGAAGCGATATCGTCAGGGTCCTTGGGGCTGGACATCGCATTGGGAATTGGTGGGTATCCACGCGGTCGCATTGTTGAAATTTATGGCCCGGAAAGTTCTGGGAAAACAACGCTGGCACTGCATGCCGTGGCCGAGGCACAAAAAAAGGGCGGCACGTGCGCATATATTGACGCGGAAAATGCGCTGGACCCGTCGTATGCGAAAAAATTGGGTGTTAACGTTTCTGATTTAATTATATCTCAACCCGATTCCGGCGAACAGGCATTGGAAATTGCGGACACGCTGATAAAATCTGGTGCGGTTGATGTTGTCGTGATTGATTCTGTTGCGGCATTGGTGCCACGCGCAGAATTAGAAGGAAACATTGGTGATTCATTCGTTGGAACAACCGCGCGTTTAATGTCGCAAAGTTTGAAAAAACTGGCCGGGTCTGTATCGCGCAGCAACACATTGCTGATATTCATCAACCAGATTCGTATGAAAATCGGCGTTATGTTTGGAAATCCAGAAACAACGTCTGGTGGAAATGCGTTAAAGTTCTATGCGTCTGTGCGTCTGGATATCCGCCGTACAGGCCAGATTAAAGACAAAGAAAATGTTGTTGGTAATGAAACCCGGGTGAAAGTTGTTAAGAACAAGGTCGCGCCACCGTTCCGTACAGTGGATTTTAAAATCATGTATGGCGAAGGCATTTCGCGTATCAGTGAAATCTTGGACATGGGTGTGAAATACGACCTGATTGAAAAGGCAGGCAGTTTTTATTCATACAACAATGAACGTATGGGCCAGGGCGAGGCGAATGCCCGTACATGGCTGAAAGAACACGAAGATGTTCAAAAAGAACTGTTGGATAAAATCATGTCGCGTGCAAACGGAATTGCCGAAGAAATGACAACCGGTCCGTCTGACGATGATGCGGCAGATGACGATATTTTACCAAGCGACGAATAATAATTCGTCGCATCGGATGAATATAATCTAAGGGGGCAAAATGAAACTTAGCAGAACATTGGCGCTGACGGACATTGTGTTGCGTGCGCATATATTAAACCCGTTGTGGTGGTCCCGCGACCGTCGTCGCGACCGTCGTTGCGATGTCGCCGCCCAGGCGATACCCCAATATCTGAAACGATATGTTCCGGCCCCCGGCACAATTGCCGAAGAAACGCCAATCAAAGACGATGCGCATGATAAAGTATTCATGTTTTGGGATTACAGACCCATGCCGCCTTTGGTTGATGCATGCATGCGCGCGGCGCCAAAAAACCTGAAACAGGAAGTTTTGTTATTAAACGAAAAAAAGATGTTTAATTACATTGACTTGCCGGGCGTTATAATTGACAAGCAACGCAAAGGCCAAATCGGAATTGCGCATTTCTTGGATATTTGTCGTGTGGAATTGTTGCATAACCATGGTGGTTTCTGGTTGGATGCGACCGGTTTTGCAACCGCCCCGATTCCGCAATGGATTGTGGACCAGGATTTCTTTGTATATATGGCGGGTACACATGTTGGCCAGGCATACAGTTATATACAAAATTGTTTTATCCGCGCACGTCGTGGGTCATATCTGTTAAATGCGTGGCGCCAGGTTATACATAATTTCTGGTTAAATGAACCACGCGAATTTGACTATTTCATGCATCAATTGATGTTCAAGGCGTTGGTCCAAAACGACCCGGTGGCGGCCAAGTATTTTTCCGAAATGCCGCATGTTGACCAGGATCCAACACATGCACTGTGGTGGACGATTGCAAACGAACCATTCAGTCAAGAATTATTCGAAAAATATACGTCCGGCGCGTTCTTTCAGAAAACGACATATAACAGTCCATGGGCAAAAAATCCAATCCCGGGCAGTATCGCCGACGTTATGATTAACAAAATGTACAAAGACTAAAAAGGGGACATTTATGCCAGCGGTTTCCGTTATTATTCCAATGTTTAATGCAGAAAAGTTTTTCAATCGTTCCATTGACAGTCTGCGCGCGCAAACATTCACTGATTGGGAGGCGATTTGCATTGACGATGGTAGTACAGATAACACATATGCGGCGGTACGCGAATATACAAAAAACGACCCGCGTTTTCATGTGTTTCAAAAAAAAGAAAATACAGGTCTGTCTGACACGCGAAATATTGCAATGACCCATACCACTGGTGAATACATTATTTATTTGGATGTTGACGATTTTATTCATCCCCAGACAATGGAAATTGCATATAAATTGGCCAAGCGCGAAAATTCCGATATTGTCAGTTATCATAAAAACAGATGGTTGCGAACATCGCTGACGATAAAGAAATGGTTGGGTGGCAACATAGAAGAAATAAAAAATCCAATCGGTTATGACAAACGGTATGAATTAAAAGATATCGCAACAAAAACATCGGATGACATCTTTCCGTATGTAACAGAACGGTCCCGCCGCAGAAGACATTGGCAATTAAAGCATTGCTATGTCTGGCAAAGCATGTATCGCCGTGATTTAATTGCGGATTTGCCATTCAGATTTTACATCATGGAAGATTTCCCCTGGTGGTCTGAGGTATTATTGCGTCATCCGCGGATAACACTGACCAGATTGCCGTTTTATTTTTATATTCCAACATTTGGTTCCATTATGGACCGGTTCAAGGCCATGCGCAAGATAGAAGCCATCGGTGATGACATGGAATATATTTATCAGGTATATAAAACCCAGGCAACGCCCCGTGAACGGGAAATATGGGAATATGAATTTATGTGGCAGTATTTAATTTGGATGTATCGCCGCATTAAATATTTGCAAAGCGACGAAGAAATTGCCAAGGCCAAAGATATTTTCCGTCGTTTGGAAAAGCAGGGCATATTGGCCAAACCTAAACAGTGGCGGTCGCGTCGGTATTGGCGGAAAATTATGAAATTTATTCAGCGCTGATAAACCTGAAATTTTCATAACTGGCCCGTTATACAATTCGGAAAAGTGTGGGAATGAAAAAAACTAAAATTGCGTTTTGTGTTCGTGATATGCGCATTGGTGGCGTGGAATCTGTGTTAATTCGCACGCTGGAAGAATTGATAAAAAATAAAGACCTGGAATTGTGCGTTATTACGTATGTAAATATACGTGAGCCATTGTATTTGGATTGGTTCGCGCGCCACCCACAGGTTCGTGTTTATACGCTGTATCCGTGCAAATGGTTGGGAACGAATTTGGCGCATTTCTTTTTATGGCGCCTGGTACAGCATTCTTTGCGCGATTTATATCGGTGGACATTGCGAACATTTCGCGGGTTCCCGCCGGCCAATGACATAGACATTTTGGTTGATTATTACAATTTTCAATTCGCGTCGGAATTTGCAAAAACTAACAAGCCGAAATTGGTATGGTGGCACGCATCCAGTGCAATTTTTACATCTGGGAATTATGTTAAATATATTCCGGATTATGACATGATGGTTGCGCTGACCGATGATTTTGTGGCGGAATTTAAAAATCTGTACCCCGACCATGCCACGCGCATAACCAGAATTTACAATCCGATTGATATAAACGCAATTCAGGAACGTGCCGCAGCAGTACCAACGGTATCTGGGAAATATTTCTGTCATGTATCGCGTTTGTATGCGGACAAAGATATTCCGACATTGCTGCATGCGTTTGACATGTTTTGGAATGAAAATAATCGCCCCGATGTAAAACTGTATATAATCGGCGATGGCAGTTTTCGTCAACGCTATGAACAAATCGCACGTGAAATATCTGCCGCAAATAATATCGTGTTTACCGGGGCTTTGCCCAATCCATATGGATATATGCGCGGTGCGTTGGCAAATATTTTATCCAGTCGCAGCGAAGGCCTACCCACGGTATTAATGGAAAGCGCGGCGGTAAATACATTAAATATTTCGTCTGAATGTAAAAATGGACCGAATGAAATCCTGTTTAACGGTCGGGGGGGGATGCTGTACATACCGGGGGATGTGGTGGGGTTGGCACGTTGCATGACGGATGTATTTCGTGGTACGGCCAATGTAGATAAAATGGTGCAGGTTGCGCACGACGGATTGCGTCGTTTTTCGGCCAATGAAATCGGCCCACAAATTATAAAACTGGCCCAATCATATTTGTAATTTTTTATGGCGCGCAAAATTAATTGCGCGCCGTTTATATTTTATATACCCGTTTTTTCAAATCTTGGCGGGATTGTTGCAATCCATTTCAGACCCAACATTGCGGGTTTGTTCATATCGTATATGGGGCGCAGTACTGTTTGCATAAAACGGGTAAGTTTAATCGGGCGGTTGCGATTGCGCGATTTTGTTATAATGTCAATGGTACGTGTGCGCCGGGCTAAATGCTGGGCCCAGGATGGGTCGCGGTCATCCATTTTATTTTTTATCATGTCATAATCCACACTGCCAAAGTGCAACAGATACAGGTTTTTATCAATGTGGAAATTGTGGCCCTTGACACTGTGAAATCCGCTGCCCCAGGTGGCGGGTCGGAATAAAACAACGGGTTTTGTATAACGTGTGGACATCAGGGCATATTTGCGTTGTGATAAAAATGGTGCGTTTGTATTTAATGGGGTCTCGCTGTTTAAGTCCATGCCAACGTCCATGCCCAATCCCGACAGGCATGTTTTCCCGCCGCATTTGGACAGATATTCGCTTAAATCCATTTTGCAATTTGGATCCACAATTAAAAATTCATCGCAATCGCATCCGATAACAATATCATAACCGTCCGCAAACAATTTACGCGCCAGGTCAGATAACATTAAAATTCGTGTTTTGTCGCCTTTTTGGCGGTCTTCGTCTTTGTGCGGTAATTTGGTAATGTTTGCGCGACCTGCATCGGACGGGATTTTCTGGTCCGTTCCGTCCAGGTAAATGTACAGATTTTCTTCGCCGATTTGACCGCCGTAATATTTAATCCAACGGTTTAAAAAGAATTCATCATTACGTGCCATGGTTATGGCGGCAATGCGTTTAGTTTTGGGTGATTTGTTGTTTTTCATATTCCCTCTACAAAAACTTTGTGAACACTATGTCGTATGTTTCTGTATATTATTTTAATGGGATTTTTTGTTAAAAGCCAGTGGATATATTCATCGCCCCAAACGCGGCGTGCATTTTGTAAAATCGCGTCCCGAACGTCGGGGGAAATATGATTCAGGACGTATGAAACCTGGCGCCCCAATGCGCCGTGGCGGCGTGGAAATGCGACCTTTTTCATAAATGGCATATGGCGTCGGAATAAATATTTAACGCGGTTATAAACGCTGCGTCCCGGCATGGTGTACAGGCATCCCCATTTCAGGCCGTGTGATGCAACCATTTTTGTGAATCCCTGTTCGTATTGGCGCGTAATCATTCCCTTGTCAGGCAGTTTCGTGATTGCGGTCATAAATTCATCATACCATGGCGTCATAAAAACATCCCGCCGGCATCCGATGAACCAAGATTGAATATGCGGATGTTCACGATGCGGATTGCATACCAAACCAAATGCATCCCAATTTTGCGATTCCATTTTTTCAATTGCCCCGCGCAGGTCAAACAACGGACCATATACAGAATCATTTACCATATATACCACGTCATAGGCGGGCAGCATGCGCGCTTCGCGCGCATATATATATGCGCGTTTATAAGACCCAAAATCGTATTCGCCGTGGCGCGCGGCATCCGCGTGCACGACGAATGGTTTTAATTTTTTCAGGTTTTCCGCGTCGCAATCGCAATCCATATAAACAACGACGTCGCCCAGGGCCGCCAGTTCGCGCACATAATGCACCAATGATGCATCAATAATCGCATCGCGTTCATATCCGGCGACCAAAAACAGGCGTTTATTCGTCATTATTTTTGCGGGCCTTTTTACGCAGGTTGCTGTCCAATTCTTTTTTACGCAGACGAATTGTCGCAGGTGTAATTTCCACCAATTCATCGTCCAAGATGTATGACAACGCTTCTTCCAGCGATATTTTACGCGGTGGCGCCAAGAATAATTTTTCATCGGCCGTAACTGACCGCATATTGGTCAGTTCTTTACCTTTAATCGGGTTAACCTCTAAATCATTTTCTTTGGTGTGTTCACCGATAATCATGCCTGAATATACTTCGGTCTGGGGGCCAATAAATAACGTGCCACGTGGTTGCAGGTTAAATAATGCATATGTCGCCGCACTGCCGTTTTCCATTGATACCAAAACGCCCGGTCTGTATTGAATAATCGGGCCGCGGTATGGACCATATTCTGCAAATACGCGGTTCATAATTCCGGTGCCGCGTGTATCGGTGCGGAATTCAGACAAATATCCAATCAGACCGCGTGATGGCGCAGAAAATACAATACGTGTTTTGCCCGCGCCCGATGATTTCATTTCTGTTATTGTTGCCTTGCGCTTGGTCATTTTTTCAATAACAACACCGGAAAATTCATCGTCCACGTCAATAACGACTTCCTCTATGGGTTCCAATTTTTCGCCGTTTTCATCCGTTTGCATAACAACGCGTGGACGGCTGACACTCAGTTCAAATCCTTCGCGGCGCATCGTTTCAATCAGAATACCCAATTGCAATTCCCCGCGTCCTGATACCTCAAACGCTTCGTTGTTTTCGCTTTGGCTGACCCGCAGGGCGATGTTGGTTTCGGCCTCTTTAAACAGGCGTTCGCCAATCATACGCGATGTCAGTTTTTTTCCAGATTTACCCGCCAGTGGCGACGTATTAACAAAGAACGTCATTGTCAGGGTCGGTGGGTCAATCGGCATTGCCGGAATTGGTTCATTCACAGACGGGTCGCACAGGGTATCGGCCACGGTTGCCTTGGAAAAACCGGCAATAACCACAATGTCGCCGGCAGATGCACTGTCGCGGGATATTTTTTCAACGCCGCGGTGTTCAATAATTTTTGTAATTTTGGCGTTTTCTATGAATTCGCCTTGCATGTTAATTGCCTTGACCGCCTGGCCGACACGAACCGTGCCGGATTCAATTTTTCCGGTCAGAATTCTGCCGACGTATGGGTCCGCCTCTAACGTGGTGGCCAGCATGCGAAACGGTGCATCCAACTGACAACGCGTACCGTTGCAGTCAGGCGCCGGTACATGGTCAACGATTAATTGAAACAATGGGGTTAAATCTTTGTGTTCATCGTTCAGGTCGCGTACCGCCCAACCGTCGCGGCCAACCGCGTACAAATATGGGAAATCCAATTGTGAATCCGTCGCGCCCAGTTTATCAAACAAATCGAATGTTTCGGTCAGAACTTCGTCCGGACGTGCGTCGCCACGGTCAACCTTGTTAATGCAAACAATCGGACGCAGCCCCAGTTTTAACGCCTTGGACAATACAAATTTCGTTTGGGGCAGGGGGCCTTCGGCACTGTCCACCAACAGAACAACACCGTCCACCATGGATAAAATACGTTCCACTTCGCCACCGAAATCGGCGTGTCCCGGGGTGTCCACAATATTAATTTTGTATTCGCCCCATTGAATTGATGTCGGTTTTGCAGATATTGTGATACCGCGTTCGCGTTCAATATCACCGCTGTCCATGACGCGGTCTTCTATTTTGGCATTGTCGCGGAATGTTCCCGCCTGTTTTAACATGTTGTCAACCAAAGTTGTTTTGCCGTGGTCAACGTGTGCAATTATTGCAATATTGCGAATTTTCATTTATTTTACCCTTTCGCGGTTATCTGATTTTTATAGCAGTCCCTAGAATATACTATAAATTAGAATTTTCAACAAATTATACACCACGCGATAAAATTTTTACTATAAACATTGACATTTTTGGGATTTTGTCTATATTGTAAGTGTGAAAAATATCAAGGGGCATCCAATGAAAGATATTAAAGAGTCAGATGTTTACATTGCGATTAATTCTGGTATGACGAATTTTAAAATTATTGCCAAAGATAACCTGGCCAAGAAATGGCATAAAATGGACCGCAAACAACGTTATGCGGCGGGGCGGTCTTTGGTGTATCTGAATGGGGTTGCGCAAAATCCACGGCAATATTTTTCGCGCGCGGCAACACAAAACGATTGGGCGCTTCGTGCCGAAGAATTTGCGGCGGACAAGAAAATCTATCCAACGTATCAGGCATTTTACATCGTCCAAAGCCCAATGAATATTGTTTGCAATAAAGCAGAAAATGCGTTTGCAGGTAATCCGGAATTGTATCGGTTCTTTTATGCATATTGCAGTGCCATTCAAAACTGGGAATATGATCGCACGTCATGGCGGCCTGAAATGCGTGATGTCGCATATAAATTTGGCGAAAAAATTATCGCCGATACCGCGCGCACCCAGGCATTGGCAGATATTGCCCAGGCGACACCAATTTGTCGCCAGTTAAAGGAATTTATGTTTTCGCTGCGCGGAAAAAATAAATAAAATTCACACGTTCTGTTAATATTGTGAATAAAAAAATTCCCGGAAAAATCCGGGAATTTTTTTTAGTGTTTGCCACCGATTTTTGTTCGGCCACCCATCAGGGGTTGCAATTTTTTCGGAATGTTCACACTGCCGTCGGCATTTTGGTGATTTTCCAATACCGGCACCAATGCGCGGGGAACCGCAATCCCCGTGTTGTTCAGTGTCGCACAGAATTTCAACGTACCGTCAGACGCGCGGAATCGCGTATTTGTCCGGCGTGCCTGGAATTGTCCGATTGATGAACAACTGCCCAATTCTTTGTATGCGTTTTCGGACGGAACCCATGCCTCTACATCGTTCATTTTAACCTTGTTAAATCCCATGTCGCCGGTAGAGTTGGCAATAACGCGATACGGCAATTCCAAATCTTCCATAACTTCGCACAGGTTGTTTAAAATGTGTTCATGCATTTCATCACTTTGTTCCGGGGTGCAGTAAATATACTGTTCAACCTTGTTAAACTGGTGAAAGCGTGCCAGACCACGCGTGTCGCGGCCGGCGGCACCGGCCTCTTTACGAAAACAGGCGGAAAAACCGGCATATTTAATTGGTAAATCTTTTTCGTTTAATACTTCACCACTGTGCAGGGAATTCAGCACAATTTCCGCCGTTCCGGCCAAACATCTGTCAGTTCCGGCCAGCATGAATACGTCGTCGTTCATCACAGACAGGTCAGAGCCCATAAAATGTCCGGCGTTAAAAATTGTTTGTGGCTTTGTAATGGACGGGCATTCCACAAAACGAAATCCACGTGCAATCAGTTTCTGGATAACATATGTTTCAATCGCCAATTGCAATTCGGCGGCTTCGCCCATCAGGGCGTATGTGCGGGTGCCGCAAATTTGCCCGATTTTTTCCGGTGCCCACCAATTGTTCATATCCAGCAAATCCCACTGCGCGCGCGGTGTAAAATCAAACGTGCGTGGGGTGCCGATGCGGCGAACCTCGATATTATCACTGTCGTCTGCGCCAATTGGTGCATTTGCATCGGGAATTTGTGGAACGCGATGCATCAGGTCATTTAACGCGGATTCTTTTTCGTCCAATTCCGCCATATCTGCGGCGATTTCATTGGCAATTTCTTTGGACCGTGCAATCAATGGTGCCTTGTCCGTGGCGGTTGGTATTTCGCGCGTGATTTTATTTTTTTCCGCCGTCATGTTTTGGGTAATTGTTTTTAATTCACGAACGCGCGCGTCCAGTGCCAGTATTTCATCCGTGTGGTCTGTATATCCCTTGACCCGGCATGCGTTGCGGACAATATCTGGATTTTCACGAATAAATTTTATATCAAGCATGTTTAAAATTCCTTTTTGAAATTATGATAATATCGTGCGATGACAATCGCAATTATTAATTAAAATGTAAATGCAAAAATTTATTCCCCCAACGGGGATGAAAGACGACTGAAAAATGCATAAATCAATGTCATATCGCATATAATTATAAATTTATTTTAATGTAAAATCAACATTTATAAATTATTTGCGCGCGGGCGGGCGGTATGCTATCCTGGGGACCATGATAAATAAAAGGAAAGGGTCATGAGCGATATTGTAATGAATGATGTTATAATTTTGGGGTCTGGTCCGGCCGGATTAACCGCGGCATTGTATTGCGCGCGCGCCGGGAAAAAGACCGTTGTTTTGGGTGGCGATCGTTTGGGTGGTCAGACGGCGGGAATCGCCACATTGGAAAACTATCCCGGCTGGGCCGGCAGTGGTCAAGAATTGTCCGAATTTATGAAGAACCAGGCGGAATCTTTTGGCGCCCAGATTATTTTCACATCGGCCATGGATATTGACGGCGATGCAGACAGTGGATTCAGCATAGATTGTGATGACGGCAACAGATATATCGGTAAAACGGTTATTATTGCAACCGGTGCATCACCGCGTAAATTGGAAATTGCGGGTGCCAAGGAATTCTTTGGCAAAGGCGTATCATACTGCGCGACATGCGACGGATTTTTCTATTATGGCAAAGATGTAATTGTTGTTGGTGGTGGAAATTCCGCATTGAACGATGCATTGTATCTGGCCGATATTGCGAAATCTGTTAAAATTGTTTATCGCAAAGGCGCCTTTACCCGGGCCGAGGCTGTATTGCGCAACCGCGTATCAGAACGTGAAAATATTCAGTGCCTGTTTGATACAGACCTGAAAAAGATTTCTGCCGGTCCCGATGACAAATTAATTGCGACCACACTGGACGATAAAGAAATCGTTGTGGACGGCATTTTTGTTGCCATTGGCCACGAAGCCAACACGGATTATTTAACCGAAGAAGTACGCCGCGACAACATGGGTCGTTTGGCCCCGGAAAATTTGCCCACCGGTATCTTTGTCGCCGGCGACGTTCAATCAGGTATAAAAATGCAGATTGCAACGGCGGTCGGGACAGGATGCAGCGCGGCCATGGACGCAATTGCATACCTAAATAAATTATAATAATACATCTATAAACAAACCCGGCAACTCATGTAGCAATACGTACACTACGTTGCCGGGTTTGTTTATATCTGCATCATTCTAATTTATTTATATCTATCTGCCGGGGGAGCGGATTTTTGTTTGCTGGCTTATAAAAAAATGCCCGCGGGTGGACCGCAGGCGGGGCGTCGAAACCCCTTGGTTGGGGTGTCGCATCGCGACATTAAATATGGATAGCAAAACAATGTTTTTGCGTCATCAGGATGCTATTCCGTGTGATAGTTTCCACACAGTTTAAAAATGTTTTTTCATACAGGATTTTATGCGCGTGTTGCGTGATAATTAATATGTTTTTATAACGCGTCCAATAAAGTATTTTATGGGACAAAATTATGGTGATTATTTTTTTGCGAAATGTTTTTTCAAAACATCGTATGCAGCGGTAATCCGCGAAAATTCTGTCGCGGCGGATTTTTTATCGCGCGCGGTGTCAGGGTGATACTTTTTTGCCAGGGCGCGATATTTTGCACTGATTTCACGCCACGATGCCGTAATTGGCAGGCCAAATGTTTTTAATGCGGATACGACGTTTGTTGGCAATGAACTGCGCGGCGGCGTTTTATCAAATGCGGACCGCCCGGTGATAAAATCATTTATGAATTTGGCGTAATCGGCCGCATCCGTGTTGGCGGTGTTTTTATCTTTTAATGGTGCGCCAAATGTTTGGCGTTCCCAATCGGCCTCAATCTCGTCCGCGGTCATATTGGCATAATAATTCCAATTTTTATTGTATTCGGCGGCATGTTCCTGGCAAAAATACCAATAATCATTTAATTCGCGTGATTTTGGTGCGCGACATGTTCCGGCCTTGGTGCATCCGGGCTTATCACATTTCTTAATCATTTTTGTTCGCCCCCTGCGGTGCCCAGTGGATGATGCATCTGGACCGTTTCACGTAATTTTTCAGGCAGTACATGCGTATATATCTGGGTCGTGGAAATATCTTCGTGCCCCAGCATGGTTTGTATCGCACGCAGATTTGCGCCCCCTGATAACAGGTGTGATGCAAACGAATGACGCAGTACGTGCGGGCTGACCCGGGCCGGATCAATCCCGGACAACATTGCGCATTTTTTCAGTATTTTAAAAAAACCGTCGCGTGTTATATGCCCCGTTGCGGACGCGGACGGGAATACATATTTTGATTTTTCATCTGCGCGCACCGCAATCCATTTTGCCAATGCGTGTTGTGCGCCTGCATGCATGGGGACAATTCTTTCCTTGGCGCCTTTGCCGTGTATCAACAATTTGTCGCCCAATATTGCGGTCATTGGTAATTCACATAATTCAGATACGCGCAACCCGGACGCGTATGTCAATTCCAACATGGCGCGCAGACGCACTGCATTTTTTGTATCACCGGCGGACGATATCAATAATTCAATTTCATTTAATGACAGTAATTTCGGTAATGTACGTGCCTGTTTGGGTAATTCCAGGTTTGCCGTTGGGTTTTTCGTAATTATCTTTTCCAGCATTAAAAATTTATAAAACCCACGCAGTGCGCTGGCATATCGGGAAATGGACGATGCCTTGTCCGGCAGTGTCGCCAGATATTTTTGAATATCGTCCGCCGTTGCGTTTATCAAACCACCAGGCAACGCCTCATCCGCGGCATGCAAATCAAACGCATAACTTTCCAGCGTTTTTTTACTGCGACCTTTTTCAGCAGACAGTGCTTCTAAAAAAATTTCTATGTAATTCATGAAAACAATACAATTTCATTTACATGTTGGGTTGCTGGAAATGAAATTATCATCAGCACAACCAACACCACAATAAGTGTTATTATAATAATTTTATTACGTGAAGTATTTTTTTTGTGCAGTGGCATTCTTTATTTCCCCCTGATTATATTGTGTCAAAACTGGCAATAAATGCGCCGGCACCCGCGATTATAATCAACGGTGGTGCCACAATCGCCAATAACGGTGGCAATGCCCCCGTCGCCCCCAGTGCATTAAACATATTAATCAAAAAATAAACCGCAAAGCATGTAATAATTCCCATGCCGAATTTTACACCAAAACTGTAATTGCGACGTTGGCGTGTTTGTGAAAATGCAACGCCCAATGTTGCCATTGCAATCATGGTCAGTGGCAGAAACAACAATGTCCAGAATTGAACCAAATGCCCACGAACAGATACACCGATTACCTGCATCTTTTTTATAAATGCCGGTAATTGCCAGAATGAAATCTGGTCAGGTTGCAGGTATCTGTCCAGCACGGTCCGCGGGTTCAGCAATGTGTCCGCATGCCATGGTTGAACCTTTAATACGCCGTTTTCATTCCATGTATCGGCCGTTTCGGCACTTAAACCGGTATCAGACAGGGTTATTTTTTGCGCTTCGATCCGCTGAATTAATTTAAAATCGGAATTTTGGACATATATGGTGGCATCGTCGAATTGCAAATCAGGGCCGATTTTATGCATTGCGGCCGCGTTCATTGTTATGTATCCGTTGGGTGATGCCTCGCGCAGCCATATTGCATTGTCAATTAATTTCAAATGGTCTGCGGTAATGTTTTTGGCAGACAGTGATACCGAATACGGATTTATAATTGTTGTCGCAACAACACCAATTAATGCCGCACCAACCAAAAAAGGACGTGCCGCCTGGTATGGGGACATGCCGGCACTGGCCACAATAATATTTTCACTGGATCGGGTTAAATTGTATGCGGCAACCAATGTTCCCATAAACACCGCCAGCGGCAAGAACAATGGCACATATTCCAATAAACGCGTCCATGATTCAGAAATGGCCGCAAATACGGTTGGATTTGACGGCAGACGTTCAACAAACGTTACGGCCAAAATTATACCGCATACCACCAACATTACCAAACCGACGCCCGAAAAAAAGCGCCGCATTAAAAATCTGGTTAAAATATTCAGTTTGAACATATTTATTCCGTTATTAACCAAAAAAGTATAGCGCGCACAATTGACAATTGCAAAATTAAAATGAATGCTTATAATTTCTGTGAATGATATAGGAAGATAAAAATGGAAAAACGGCCGATTTCACGCGCAGGTTTTGATGCGCTGATAAAAGAATTAAAAGATTTAAAGGAAAATCAGCGTCCAGAAATATTAAAGGTTGTCCAATGGGCGCGTTCCCTGGGGGATTTATCGGAAAATGCCGATTACAGTGCGGCCAAAGAAAAACAGCGTCAGATTGATAAACGCATTCAAACAATTGAATCTGTTATTCAAAATGCCGCCGTTATTGATGTTGATTCACTGACCGGGAATCGCGTTGTGTTTGGCGCCCGCGTTGTTGCCGAAGACGAAGACGGCAACCGTATGCAGTGTCGCATTTTGTCCGATATTGAATCCGATGGGCGCAGTGTTATTTCGTGTACGTCGCCGGTGGGACGTGCAATGATTGGACGGTGCGTGGGTGATACGTGTATTGTAAAACTGCCGGGTGGGGAAAAGGAATACGAAATCCTGGAAGTAAAATTCAAGGATTAAAAATAAATGTCGGTCCGCGTTCTGCCAGATTTTTTAATTAATCAAATCGCCGCCGGCGAAGTGGTGGAACGTCCGGCATCCGTTGTCAAAGAATTGGTGGAAAATGCGCTGGATGCCGGGGCGGACCAAATCATGATTGATGTGGCAGACGGCGGTCGCACAATGATAAGTGTGATTGACAACGGTTGCGGAATGGTGCGCGATGACCTGATGCGTGCGATTACGCGGCATGCGACGTCTAAATTACCCGATGACGATTTATTAAATATAAATTATATGGGATTCCGTGGCGAAGCGTTGCCGTCAATTGCATCTGTGTCTGACATGACAATTGATACGGCAAATGCCGCAGATGCACATGGTTGGCAATTGAACTGTGCCAGTGGCGACGTGCGTCCGTCTGATTGGGAATCCGGCACGCGGATACGTGTTGCAAACCTGTTTGCGCGCACACCGGCGCGTTTGAAATTCCTGCGCGGCGACCGTGCGGAAATGATGTCTGTGCTGGACGTGGTTAAACGTTTGGCAATGGCGCGGCCTGATGTTGGATTTACATTAAATAACAAATGGCGATTCCCAAAAAATCAGGATATGCGTGAACGCATTGTGGCCGTTATGGGCGATGATGTGCGGGACAGGATGTTGGACATAAACGCCACGTCTGCAACCAATGCGATGATGCAAATTCGTGGATTTATATCTGAACCAACGTTGCGGCGTGCGTCATCTGTGGATCAGTATCTGTTTGTTAATGGTCGCCCGGTCAAGGACAAGGTTTTGGTTGGTGCGTTGCGCGCGGCATACATGGATGTAATGCATGCACGCGAATTTCCGCTGTGCGCGCTGTATCTGACGATGGACCCACGCAGTGTGGACGTAAATGTATCCCCCGCCAAGACAGAGGTACACTTTCTGGAACCATCGCACGTGCGTGGGTTTATAATAAAAACGCTGCGCGGTGCCTTGGCACAAACCATGACGGCGGCGGAGACGGTGCCGCAATATACCGCAACGGGTGCAGGGGAAAGTATTTCGGCCATGCATCCCATGAATTTTGGCCTGACCCGTGATTTCTTTCAGGTGCGTGAACCACAACGCGAAAGCATATTTTTATCGATGTTTGGTGCGCCGTCTGTGGCGACAAAGCCCGCGGGACCTGATTTGCCGCAAACAAATGAAACAATGGTGAATACGGATATGCCATTGGGCCGTGCGATTGGGCAAATTGGAAATAAATATATTTTGGCGCAAAGTGGGGAAAACCTGGTCATTGTGGATCAACACGCGGCCCATGAACGTATTACATACGAACGTTTGCGCACCCGCGCGATAAAGACCCAGCCTTTGTTGACACCAATTGTTGTTAATTTGCGCAGCGAAGATGTCATGGCGGTTTTAATGGTTGCAGATGAAATGAAAAACAGCGGTCTGCATATGGACGCGTTTGGCGATGATGCAATTGCAATTTTTGAACGGCCCGCCGATTGGGATTTAAACTGGGGCGATTTGTTGCACGACATCGCGGACGAGGTTCGTGCATTCGGTCATTCTTCGCAATTAAATGAAAAATTGCACCTGAAATTGGCCAATTATGCATGCCACCACAGTGTGCGTGCCGGCCAGAAATTAAATATGGAACAAATGGATGCATTGTTGCGCGATATCGAGCGGACATCGCGCGGCGGCGAATGCAATCATGGTCGCCCGGTTTATAAATTTATTCCCTTGACAGATATTGACGGATGGTTTGAACGCATTTAGTTTACCCCCAATAATACTTTGTTTTTTGCACTTTACAGTGGGCGGTTTTTTTACTATTGTTCACCTATAATACCAAGGAGAAAAACATGGAAGAAGTTTCTGTTGTTGCACAAAATGCCGCGGCCCCTGCACAAAACAGTGGTTTGTGGGGTATGTTGTTGTATTGCGTGATTGCGTTCGCAATCATTTACATCTTTATGG
>JAEXCU010000009.1 GCA_023402015.1 Pseudomonadota bacterium
CTTCGTGGCCGTGGGTAATAACAAATCCAACCACGTCTTTTTTGCGTTTTTCCAACCATGTTGTATCGCAGTATTGAACATCGCCGGCACCGATTTCTTCTTCCAGAAATCCCATGCCGCAATCCACGACCAAGTATTTGCCTTTGTACTTGTAAATATACATGTTTTGGCCGATGTGTTCCAATCCGCCCAACGCCATAAAATAAATTTTATCGTCGTTTTTATCGTTTTCGTGTTTATTCATACCTGTGATTTTCGCAGGTTTTTTTGCGGCGGCGGGACGACGTGTTTCTTTGCCTGGACGTGGTGTTTCTTTGGTCGCCTGGGGCGTTTCAATTTTCGCCGGGGCCGCTTTTTCGCGTACTTTTACCATATATTTTTCCTTATTATCAGGTTTACATTTATGCGCCACCACAGAATCCATTGCCAATAAAGAAATAAATCTTTATTTGTAGTGAATCCGTGGTGTCGCGGTTTTCCATGCCCCCACGCGGCAATTTGTTATATTAAACAATTAAAGACATAGGGGTGGGTTTTACTGAGTGATTTTTGACTCAGATTCTCTTCTCAGGTGTTAATATTACTCTTTTTGGTGGTAAAAGCAAGAAAATAACGCAAATGCATTTTTCCGTTTATTTTATCACCGCGATTTTTATTGCGCCGATTTGTAAAAAAGGTTATAATTACCCCGATAGCCAGGGCGTCCAACGGTGGGATATTATGCCTAATCCAAACGGACGATTTTTTTCGCGAATTTTGTACAATTAGAAACCCCTGATTTCTGCATTTTTTATCCCCCTGTTTTTGCCGAATGCAATCGTCCGTTTGTTTCCGGTGGTATATTTTTCCCTGATGGCCGGAACGGCATTTGCGGCCTGCACTGGAACGGTTTTGGACGAATTTGATGAACCGGTAATTGGCGCGTCCGTTGTTGTCAAAGGTAATGCTTCAACCGGTTCTGCAACCGATATTGACGGATACTTTTCAATCAGCAGTTGTAAACCCGGTGATATTTTGGTCGTAACATATATCGGATACAGAACCACGGAATTTTGTGTTGGCACCACCGGACATCTGCAAATCGGCATGTGTTCAGATGACGCGTTGGGTGGTGGCGATTGCGGTACCAGTTCTGGTATGGGCACCAGTTGCAGCGGTGGTGGTGGCGGATGTACAACATTGGCATGTACCGCATGCACAACCGCCATAACCGAATGGGCGTCAACCGGCACGGCCGGATATGAATTCCGACTGGCCGGCGGCACGTGCAGTGGAAATTCATGCACATCGCATGGCACGTGCACCGGTCAAACAACGGAATATCGTTGCGCGGATGGATATGCCGGGTCCACAACCAATGGCAAAACCGGATGTTATCAGGTGGCAACATGTACATCGGGATGCTGTGGCACGGTTATTTCATCAGTTGATAATGACCCGTTAATTGGCGCATCGGTTGTTGGGGTACAGTCTGTTAATACAAATGGTTATTCCAATGGCGCCACCACCAACATCGCAGGGATTTATCAAATACCATGTGATGCCGGGGACACATTGATTTTTACCTATGTCGGATATTCACGTAAAGAAATAAAAATCACCAGCCAAAATCGTTCCGGCATAACCGTTTCGCTGGACGAAGATGCGGGCGAAGGTGCATGCAATGCGGGATATTATATGGATTGGTCCACCGGCCACAGCCGGTGTATAAAATGCCCCAGCGACAATAATGTTGCCGGTACAATTCCGGCCAGCAATGATGGGAACTTTGACAATACAATTTATTACTGCAAAATCCCACGCAGCACCGTTGTCAGTGATACCAGTGGCACATATGAATACACATCTGATTGTTATTATAAATAAATGTATGGAATTACCGTCCGGAATCAGATATAATACCAAATGAACTGACAGGGATGTCGGTTTCAGGGACCTAAGAAATCCTTTACTTAACCGGTGGGGAACCATCGTAATCCGACTGAAAAAACGTCGGCGCAATTGCGCCGTGTGTTTTATCAAACCCGACTGATTTTACCGGTCGGGGGTCCGCAGGTTATAAAACAGCGCATGCGCAAAGACCTGCGGGGTCATTGTTAAGTATGATTTTCTTAATCCCCGACCGCCAATCCCATTGGCGGTTTTTTGTTGATTAACCTAAGGGGGATTTTGGTATGAAAAAATTTTTTGCGGCATTGATTATGATGTTTATAACTGTACCGGTATTGGGGGAATATTCTGATTATCCCAACCAGGAATCATGCGAGGCGATGACCGCATTGTATGACGCAATGTATGCATATCCGGACCATAAACAGTACGTCCAGGCAGGCGTTGGAATACCATTTGACGATATGTATGATTATATAATGGACGTATTAAACAACAATATACAGTTGACCGCGACAAGGCGTGGCGTAAGTTTTGTTTACAACATGTTTTTTAAAATCAGCGGCACCGCGACAATGCGCCGCAGGGTGGAACAGTGGGGCGAAGATATAATCCATTATCGTGGGCGTTTTCGCCAAGAATCGGCGTTTTTTCCGACGTTTTGTGGATGTGAAACCGGGCAATATGTACCGGAAATTACCGCCCCCGGTGATTTTATAACATGTGATGATTGCGCGCCCGGATATTATAACGCCAGTGGCAGTTGTACCAGATGTCCGTCGCCGGGTACATCGCGGGCCGGCGCAAAAACCATAACGAAATGTTATATTCCCGCGAATGCCGAACAAACAGAAGATATCGGGACATATGTGTTTACAACGGATTGTAATTATACAAATTAAAAAATCCCCCGACCGGGGGAATTTTTATTCTGTACTCAGACTTTTTTGCGGCGCGGGATTATTCGGCCAGTGTTCCGACCGACATTGTAATGCGGCGAATACCACTGCTGATGGATTTTTCTTTGTTGATTTTCGCCTTTAATATGTCGCCAGTGTTGTAAATATGGGTTCCACCGCACAGTTCGCATGATACGTCGCCGGCGGTGATAACTTTGACGGTTTCGCCATATTTTTCACCGAACAATGCCATTGCGCCGCGCGCCTTGGCATCCGCAATACTCATTTCTTCGTGGGATACTGGCATTTTTGCATTAATCCATTCGTTAACCAAATCTTCCACTGCCTGCTTTTCATCTGCGGTCATTACGCGCCCAAATGAAAAGTCAAATCGTACTGAATCCGGTGAAACCTTGGACCCGCGTTGTTCCACATCGTCATTCAGAACATGGCGTAATGCCGCCTGTAATAAATGTGCGGCGGTATGTGCACGTGCAGTTTGCTGGCGCGTGGCAGAATTAATTATTGTTGAAACATTGTCCCCAACCGATAAATCGCCGGTCAGTGTTCCCTTGTGAATAACAACGTCGCCGGCACGTGCAGCCTCGGCCACGGTCATAACGGTTGCGCCGTCTTTGGTAATTTGACCACTGTCGCCGACCTGGCCACCCTGGGTACCATAAAAGTTTGTTTTATCCAGTGCAACTTCCACTTCTTCGCCCGCCGCGGCCGATTGAACAAATTCACCACCGCGCAAAATCGCCAAGATGGTTGATTTCATTTCATCATTCGGTGTGTATTTTGCAGTGTCGTCGGTCGCCGGCAATTGGGTCTGTGATTCCCACAGTGTACGGGTGCCCTTGGTATCGGCACGGGAACGTTCTTTTTGTTCGGCCATGGCCCGTTCAAAACCGGCGGTATCAACGGAAATATTCCGGTCGCGCAGAATCATCTGGGTTAAATCCAACGGGAATCCGTATGTATCAAATAACTTAAACGCGACATCGCCCGGCAAAACATTGTTGTTTATTTTCGGCAATTCATTTTCCAACAATTTCATACCATTTTGCAACATGTCTGCAAACGCGTTTTCTTCGTTTTTGATTATATCAATGACACGCGCCTGTTCGCGGGCCAATTCCGGATACGCACCACCCATTTCTGTAATCAGGGCAGGGTACAGTTGCGACAACAATGCCCCGCGGTGTCCCAACATTTGTCCATGACGCATTGCGCGACGCAGTATGCGGCGGATAACATATCCGCGGTCTGTGTTGGACGGAATGACGCCGTCGGCAATTGCAAATCCAACCGCGCGCAGGTGGTCAACAATAACCTTGAACGAAGACGTGTTTTCATCCGTCTTTTTTACGCCAACAATGCCTTCTGTTGCGTGAATCAGGTTCTGAAACAAATCTGTATCGTAATTATCGCGCTTGCCTTGCATCATTGCGGCCCAGCGTTCCAACCCACCGCCTGTATCCACGTTTTGTTTTGGCAGGGGTGTCAGATTTCCATTCGCATCGCGATCATATTGCATAAATACGTCGTTCCAAATTTCAACCCACCGGTCGTCTTCGTTTGCAATATCGTCGCCAAAATCATAAAACATTTCTGTGCATGGGCCGCACGGACCGGTGTCCCCGGCCGACCACCAGTTGTCTTTGTCGCCCAGGCGAATTGCTTCTTTGCCGGCAATTTTACGCCACAGTTCGGTTGATTCTTCGTCAGAAACGTGGGTCGTAACACGTATTTTTGCGGGGTTTAATTTTAAAACCTGGGTCAATAATTCCCATGACATTTCAATGGCGCCGGCCTTGAAATAATCACCAAATGACCAATTCCCAACCATTTCAAAGAATGTGTGATGACGTCCGTCAAAACCGACTTCGTCCAAATCATTATGCTTGCCCCCGGCGCGAATGCATTTTTGAACATCGGCAACGCGGGTTGCAAATGCGGGTTCTGTGCCCTGTAAAATACCTTTCCACGGAACCATGCCGGCAACCGTGAACAACAATGTCGGGTCGTTCGGTATCAGCGACGCAGACGGCACAATTTTATGCCCACGTGATTCAAAAAAGTCCAAGAATGTTTTACGAATGTCATTGTATTTCATTTTAATATATTCCCTTGTTTATCGGTGCAATTCTAGACACATTGTGGCACCGTTTCAATCAGATATTTTGTTTTTTGTGAATTTTTTGCGAAATATTTAATTTGCCCCAACGGGCGCATTATTTGCGTTTAATGCGGCGCGCAAAACCGCATCGTATCGGGAAATAGCCCGTGCATAGTGTTCGCCCACGTTGCATGTTGGACAATCGGGGCGTCCATATTTAATTATCGCGGTGTCAATGTTTGTTGCAATATAATTTACGCGGTCCATATAAATCGGCATTGCATTTGGATTAATGTGGCGCGCAAATATATTTACCCCTGACCACATCATCGCATCCACCGGTGGGCGATAATCCAAACCGTCATCAATCTGTTGAATTTTATCAATCACACCCGTCCAAATGTTTGCCAATTTAATTAATAAATCTGTTTTAATTAATGTGCCGGCAAATCCAATATGCGGTTTGTCCAAAACAATATTGTCGTCATCAACAATATATTCTGTTGGCTTATCCATTACGCGAAACAGGTCCACCACCCGTCGCCGTAAAACAATCATATTTTGAATAATTGCAAATATATCATAATTTGCCTGCGGCACATCCAGGTTAATTAACAAATCGTCATCGTCGTTAAATATTATCCATTCGGGAACGTGTTTTAATTTTGCAACCGCGGAAATAATCGCCAGGCGTGCGCGCAGGGTACCAATGTTTTCCAAACTGTTGATAATCATTAATGGTCCACGATATCCCAATTTGCGAATTTGTCGGCGGGATACAGTTGTGGCGGGATTGTCATTATGAATTATTAATAAAAAATTTTGTTTTAATTTGCCCAACGCAGACACAGAAATCCGCAACATTTCATTACGGAATGTTGTCAGACCAACGACAAGATTATTTTTTCGCCCCAACATGAATTAAATTGTAAATAAATTTTCTGAAATTGCAATCGCATTGTTATTTATGATATAATACAAAATAAATAAACAGGATTGTGAAATGAAACAAACGATGATGTTCGCGATAATTGCATTGACGGCGATTGTGCTGGTGTCGTCGTTTGGATTGCAATTGGATCCGACCACACCGATTCAGGTGCCGCAATCTGCGGTTGGACATGAATTATACGTTTGCCCGGTGGCCAGTCCGACATGGGATTCAATTGCCACGGCGTTAAATCCGTTTGTACGTACCATTGTTGTGGCATTCTTTTTTGCAGCAATGTTGATAATGTTCACATGGGGATGGGCATTGTATCAAAATTTGCTGGCCGATAAATTTAAACGCGATGCGTATAAAAATCCGTGGGCATTTACCAAGATTTGGTTTTGGGCGGGCGTGATAGTATTGTTGGCGGTGATGACACCAAACCATTTCCGCACGGTGCAAATCACGGGCGCGTCGGGTCAATGGGTGCTGTGCGATAATAATACGCCGGGCGCGGTTGCGGTACGCGCGGACGCGGTTCGTCCGTGATTAAATTCATAAAAATGTAAAAATCATTTTTTGTCAACATTATCAAAAAATCACAGAATTTAAATATGCCCTTGACTTAAAGGCGCGATTTCTCTACGATTCGGGTAAGCAGGACAGGCAATGTCCTTGGAATACAAGAAGTTCAGACGATAACATTCTTGAAACACATATGGTCTGGGCGTTTAACAGATTCCAACGACATTGCCTATGAACTGCCGGACACCCTGTATAAATTTATGAAAGGAGAAACATTATGAACAAACTGCAATTGATTGAAGCAATCGCGAACGAAGTTGACGTAACCAAGGCAACTGCGGCTGCATGCTTGGATGCATTTATCAACACTGTTACCAAAGTTCTGAAAAAGAAAGGCGAAGTTCGCTTGGTTGGTTTCGGCACATTTACAACAGCAAAACGCAAAGCAACAACTGGCCGCAACCCACAGACAGGTGCTGCGATTAAAATCCCGGCTTCTACTCAGCCTAAATTCAAACCGGGCAAAGCGTTGAAAGATGCATTGAACTAAATCGTTTGATTTCGTTTTAAAAAACCGCCCGATTGGGCGGTTT
The DNA here is from genome assembly GCA_023402015.1 of Pseudomonadota bacterium. GTDB lineage: Bacteria > Pseudomonadota > Alphaproteobacteria > Rs-D84 > Rs-D84 > Enterousia. The sequence continues at coordinate 6,961 of JAEXCU010000009.1, forward strand.
TTTAATTCGTACTGTAATGGCAATTGGATGTGTATTCAAATGTTCCACTGTTATCTGATATTGCGGTTCCGGCCGGGATATAACACGGATGATTTGTTGCGCGCGCTTTGCCGTCGGACGTTGTGGGCGCGCCATCGGGGGATGTGGGGCATGCCATTTGAATTTGTCCAACACAGTAATAACCTGTGTCATGTTCCAGTGATGATGTGCATAATGTAATTTGTATATTGTTTGACAATGGAAATATCGGGCCCGAAAAATCTGGTGCGGATATTTCACCCAGGACCAGTTTGCTGGAAACACCGCCGTTAATATTTAATACATATATGCCCGATGTGCATTCTATTCCAAATTCGCCGTTGGTGCCACTGGTTGCGATTAATGCACCCAAAATGTTATAAATTTCAACATTTTCAACGGCGGTTCCATTTATATCGCGCAGGTTGCCGCCACACTGATGACATCCGGATTTGCCATCTGTTGTAATTCCGCGCCACCCATCACTGCAACGGTATTCAGATACAACGGAACATTTGCACGAAGAACACGATGCATTATCGCGTTGTTCGTATCCTGTATTGCCTGTGGAATACCAATCTGTGCTGGTGCAACCCTGGCAACAATCAACATCCGGGATATCGTTTATTACAATTTGGTTGTCCCCGGGATTTAAAACTTTTTTGATGCTTTCGCTGCCGATGCGAATAATAAAAATTTGGTTTGCAGTACACGATACGGAAAATTGCCCGTTTAAATCACTGTATCCGACAACCTGGCCGGTTATGGTGTAAAATGCGGCCGCCTGGCTGAGGGATGCACCAGATTGATATGAAATTGTGCCTGAACATTCTGCACCCATGGCGGGAATGGAAAATCCAACGGCGATTGTTGCCAGTATTATTTGTTTCATTCTGAATCCTCCCTGTTTCATTTTTCGTATGAATGAAAAAACCACCGGAAAATTCAGGTGGTTGGAGGTTCATAGCTATAATCAGGTATAGTGTGTTTATTCAATATATTCACAACCCTCCAACCAAAAGATTGGAGAATTTCGTTCGTTATTATACCGAACGCCTGATTTGCGGGCTATGACACCCCGGCGTAAAAACACTTTACGTCATATAAATGATAGTGATTTTTTTACCAAAAGGCAAGATTTTGTTTTAAATAAAACCCGCCCAATTGGGCGGTTTGTTATTTGCCATGTCTGGGACCGGCCCCTTTTTTATACGCCATTAATGAAAAACCTGCGAACATCAATCGTTGGATAATTTCACTGGGGAAAACGGCGCGTCCGCGTTCGCACATAACAAAATCTTTGTGCGTCATCTTTAACAGATTTGCTGCCTGAACAGTATCTATTTTCAGTTTCTGTCTGGCCCGTCGCATGTATTCGCCATAATATCTGGCATCAATCAGTGTCATTTTTTTTCTCCTCTGTTTTTTTGGCCCCAATGGCGGGGCGTGTGATAATAAAAACACCGCCGTGATTAAGGGCGGTTGGAGGTTAAGAACTATTAAAGGTAATAGCGCTGTTTATTGGTTATTCACAGCCCTCCAACCAATGTGGAGAGTTTCCTTTAAGAGGTTCTTACGCCTCACACTGGTTATCAACCAATGCAAGATGTATTTTAACACCCAATGGCGCCTTATTCAAGTGCTTTGTTTTTCTGCAAAAAACCGCCGTGATTAAGGGCGGTTGGAGGTTCAAGACTACAAGCAAGTGTAGCGTGCTTATTCAATATATTCACAGCCCTCCAACCAATGTGGAGAATTGTTCTTGCTTTGAGGTCTTGACTCCTCACATTGGTAATCAGCCAATGCGAATTTATTATATCACACAACGGGAAATATTCCAGTAATTTTAATCATGTTTAAAAATTTGTGCTTTACATGGTTTTTGGAATTGAATACAATCAAAACGTCAAACTAAAAAGGATGGAAAAAATGGCACAAAAACCAGTTAAAAAAACTGCGACAAAAACCAACGCCAAACCCGCGGCGGCCAAAAAGGCACCGGTGAAAAAGGTTGCGGCGAAAAAGCCAACTGTTAAATCGGCACCGGCCCCTGAAAAACAGGTTGTTATGCCCGCACCGGAAATGCACGAATGCGGTTGTGGTCATGATTGCCCATGCGGTGGTCATTGCCATGAACAGAAATCGCATTGCAGTTTTGGCCGTTTCATGAAGAAATTGATAATCACATTGATTATCTTTGCATTGGGTTTTGCCGCCGCCAAATTGGCATATTATGGCAAACATAACCTGCGTGGACCACGTGCAGAATTCGTTAATGGATGTCTGGACGCATCATCTGTAAAATGCCCAAAATTGTTAGAGGCTTTGCCCGCCATGGACATTAACCAGGACGGTTGCATCAGCAAAGATGAATACCGCGTTGTAAAAAAACAAATGCGTCGCGAAATTCGTGAAATGCATGTTGTTGTTGATGACTAATCATTTGGTCTGAAATAAAATCCCGCCAAATGGCGGGTTTTTTCGTGATACGTAATAGGTGATACGTAATACGATTCTTCTCTGTCATTGCGAGCAAACGCAGTGCAGCGTGGCAATCCACACATAAAGCGGCAAGGTTCATTAATTAACTGGATTGCCGCGGTCGTTTCACTCCCTCGCAATGACAAAGTGAACATCCCGCTGGTCTTCGCAATGACAGGGTGCTTGCGAATTATCATCATTGTCATTGCGAGGCACGACAGTGGCGTGGCAATCCATATGTAAAGCGGCAAGGTTCATTAATTAACTGGATTGCTTCACTGCGTTCGCAATGACAAAGGGGACATACCGTTGGTCTTCGCAATGAAAGAAAAGAGAAATTGCCAATCCCCATAATTAAATGGGGGGTAATGTGATTATTTACCCTTTAATATGCGGGCTTTGTTTTTATTCCATTCGCGTTGTTTAATTGTTTCGCGTTTGTCCACCTGGTTTTTACCATAACCAACACCCAGCAAAACCTTTAATTTTCCGCGATTATTAAAATATAATTTCAGTGGCACAATTGTCGCGCCTTTTTCCTGTAATTTTCCAATCAGGCGATTAATTTGCGACCGGTGCAGCAACAACTGGCGCGGGCGAAGTTCGTCAAAATTTACATATCGCGCAGCGGTTGGTAATTTCTGAATTTCCACACCTGCCAAAAACAGATTGTCCCCACGACGTTGGGCAAAACCGTCAACAATACTGACCAATCCAAAACGAATGGATTTGATTTCCGCACCTGTCAGGGAAATCCCGGCCTCTATGGTGTCTTCAATAGAATAACTAAACCGCGCCTTGCGGTTTTCGGAAACCTGACCTGATTTTATTATTTGCCGTGCCATTTTATAATTTTATTTTTGGATATAAATTTTTTGTATTTTGTTCCAGTATAGTTTCCAATTCGTTTAATTGCAAACCCTTTATATCGGCCAGTACCCGTGCCGTTTCCATTACAAATGCCGGTTCGCATTGCATGCCGCGATGCGGAACGGGGGCGCAATACGGACTGTCCGTTTCAATGACAATTCTATCATTTGGAATTTTTGCAAATGTTTCGCGAATTTCCGCCGCGTTTTTAAATGTTAAAATACCACTGGCCGAAAAGAAAAATCCGCGGTCCAACATTGTGCGCGCCAAATCCCATGAACTGGTAAAGCAATGCATCACGCCGCCAACATCGCCTGTCAATATCGCCGCCGTATCATTTTCTGCATCGCGCGTATGAATTGCCACGGGCAGTTTTGCGCGCCGCGCAATATCCAATTGTTGTTCAAACAATTTAATCTGCGCATCGCGATTATCATTACCAAAATGATAATCTAATCCGATTTCACCGACGCCAACAACACTGGGGTGGGCCAGGATTTCATCTGTTAAATACTGTGCGGCGTCTGTGCCCGCGTATTCGGGATGAATGCCGATTGTTGTAAAAATGTTGTCATGTGTATCCGCGATTTTCAGTGCACACGGAATATCCGCCGGGTCGGCCGTGGGGCAAATCATAATTCCCACACCTGCATCATGCGCGCGTGAAATAACCGCGTTCAGGTTATCGCCGTCGCAATAACTGTCTGTTAAATGGCAATGGGTATCTATAAACATTTTTTTATTTCTGTGATTATTTTAAATATGCCGATTTCTGGTTCCAGATAAATTTTATTTATATCAGCAATCGCATGCGTTGCCATTGGATACAATTCCGCCAGATTGAAATACGCAATCGCATCCAATAATATTCCATGCAGTGCCGCATCCGGGGCAATTCGCCGGGCCATGTCCATAATATCGGCACTGTTGGTTTTTGGATTGTTGAGTAATTCAATCAAGTCCGCATAAATTGCGTCGCCACCGGATTTTTTCAGGTTTGCGATTTTCCCAAAACTGCCACTGGCCAATTTTAATGTTTCTGTGCTGATTTCTTCGTCCGGCAAGAATTTTGCACATAAATCGCGCAGATTATCAATCGTCAATGGCCGCAATTTTTCAACGCGTGCACGTGAACGAACGGTTGGCAATACATTTGCCAATTGGTGAACAATTAACAAAAATAATGTCTTGGCGGGCGGTTCTTCCAATAATTTCAAAATGGCGTTTGATGCCGCCGCGTTTAATTCATCCACAGAATCAATCAATATCACACGCCAATCACCGGACATTGACGACATCTGCATTTTTTCAATCATTGCGCGAACCGTGTAAACAGATATGACTTTGCCATCTGATTTTGATTTGCCGTCTTTGTCAATATTGCGTTCCATATCAATGATAAAGAAATCGCCAACATTTCCATAAACCATTTTGGCAATTTTATATGCCAATGTTGCCTTGCCAATGCCACGCGGTCCCGTCAGCATCCATACCGGATGCATTGGGTGTGCATCACGATTATTCCATGCATCCATAAAATTCCGCATCGCACCCGCATGCCCAATCAGGCAATCATTATCAATGGGGTTTGGGAAATTATACGAAGGTGTATTTTTACGTGGTGCCATGATTTAATTTACCTGATTCCGAACATTACTTTTACATTTTTGATAACGCGGCCCAAGAATTGTGTCTTGGAAACTTTGTCCATGGCGATTAATGGCGCGCGCGCAATAACGCGGCCGTTTTGTTCAGCAATGATTTCGCCAACCTGGGCGCCTTTTTTAATTGGCGCGGGCATTGGGTCATCGTACCGCGCCAAAACGCGAATTCCACTTAATCCCTGGGATTTAGGCAGGGTAATCGCAAATGGTTTTGCGATTGTTGCGATAACATATTCCTGGCGGCCATACCATACCGGAATCTTGGCGATTTTATCGCCGGCATGGTAAAACACTTTGTTTGTTGTGTTCGCGTATCCGTAATTTAATAATTTTTTCATTTCCGCGGCCAGTGCATCATGACCCTTGCCACGAAATCCGTTTATTACACCAACCAAACGGCGCCCGCCAATTTTACTGCTGGCGACCATGCCGTACCCGCCGTCTTCGGTATGGCCGGTTTTTAAACCATCTGCGCCCGGCATGATAAATAATAATTTGTTGTAATTCACCGTATGTGTGCGACCCCAATCACGACACCAATCGGTTTTATAATCAGCGAATTCAAAACGCTTGGTCGCAAACATTGGATAAATATCCGGATAGTCTGAAATGATATGCGTGGCCAGGGTTGCCAATTCGCGACTGGTCATCAAATTGTTCGGATCGGGCAGGCCGGACGCATTTCCAAACGTGGACAATGGCATGCCAATTTCGCGCGCCTTTTTCTGCATTAGTTCTGTAAATCCGTTTTCTGTCCCACCCAGATGTTCCGCAACAACCACTGATGCATCACCGCCCGATAATACAATCAGGCCCAAAATCGCATCGCGCACAGAAATGCTTTGTCCCGCAACCAGGCAAATCTTGCTGGCCGGGTGCCACAGCGGATTGTTATAGTCGGCGTTTTCACTGACCGCCAGGCGACTGTCCATTGTCAAATTACCGGCCTTGATTTCATCAAACAACACGGCCAGGGTCATTAACTTTATCATGGACGACGGCGGCATCAGCGTATCTGCATTCTTGGTAACAATTTCTGTGCCGGAATCATAATCTATTAAAAATGCAGACTTGGCCGGCGTGGAAAAATCCGCCCGCGCCGCGGTTGTAATTAATGATAATAACAGTATAAATATTTTCTTATTCATGGCAGTTGGATATTAGCAGTAATAAACCACATTGCCAACAGATTTTTTATGCAATTTCACCAATGAATTCTTCATTGTTTATTTCAACCAATCGTACATTGCAAATTGTACGCGGTGGGATTTTTTCACCAATAATGCGAACGGAAATATCGTGCGGGTCGCGGGCAATATTGTTTTCTTCTACCAATACCTGGACAACGCGACCAATTTGCGTTTTCATAAAATCTGTGCGAATTGCGTCCGCCGCGGTGGATATGATTTTTACACGCTGTTTTGAAATGGCCCGGTCAACCTGGTGCGGTAAATTGGCGGCCTCGGTCCCGGGGCGGGGGGAAAATGGAAATGCATGAATTTTAATTGGGCGCGTTTCCTGGACCAAATGCATTGTTTCGTTAAATAATTCGTCTGTTTCGCCCGGAAAACCACAGATTATGTCCCAACTGAATGTAATATCATCGCCTGCGGCGGCCCGTATTCGGCGAATGGTTTCACTGTTGTGGCGCCGATGCATGGCATTTAATATCTTGTCAGAACCAGATTGCATTGACAGGTGCAAATGCGGCATCATGCGTGCATCGTTATGCATCATATTTATTATCTTAAATATTTCTGGGGATGCCGGATCCATGGATGACAGGCGCAGCCGCCCAATTTCCGGCACATCGTGCAATAATGATGCGCAAACATCGGATATCAACATACCGTCCCGTGCATACGACGCAATGTCCACCCCCGTTATCACAATTTCATAAAATCCGTTTTCCGTGGCACGCCGCACATCGGCCAGAATTTCAGAATAATCAAAAGAAACCGCCGGGCCGCGCAATTGCCGCGTGATGCAGTATGCGCAATTATGATTACATCCGTTTTGAACCTGGATAAATTGCTTGGACAGTTTGGCATCACAATGGTCAAATTTAGTAATTTTTTTTGTGGCGATACTGCATGGTGCCGAATTTAATGCGTCTATATATGCCTGTAAATTTAATTTATCGCGATTATGAATGACAAATGCATTTGGAATTTGGGTAAACAGGTCTGGATTCCGCGTGGCCGCACACCCGGTAATAAAAATTGGAACACCGGGGTTTTCGCGGGCGATTTTTCGGACAGTTTGACCCGATTGACGTTCGGCCTCGGCCGTGACGGCACAGGAATTAATAACTATTGCAGTGGGAATGGCGGGAAACAGCATATTTTGAATCTTTTCCGATTCCAATGCGTTCAGACGGCATCCCATGGACATTGTTTTAATGTTGTTTTTGTTATTTTCTGCTTGCATTTTAACCATCATTGGGGCATTATAGCGAGGCAAAAAAAGATTTCAACAAAGGATTTAATGATGGCCCGTACAACAAATTCAGACACTTTACCATTTGTAGAAAGCCGTTATGAGCTGGGAATGCTGGCATCACAGCGCGTTCGCGACCTGAATGGTGGTGCGGAACCGGTCGTTGATAAAGAAGATGATAAATTAACGGTTGTTGCATTGCGTGAAATTGCCACTGGTAAATTGGATATGAATAATATTCGTCATGAATTTGTCCAATCTTACAAAGAATCCCCTGTAACACCGGACAGTGAAGAATCATTAGAAATTGGCAGTGAAGATCCATTGTTGCGTGAAATTGATGCCGAATTGGAAAATGCATTGGCGACAGAAGAACCGGGCACAATCAGTGCAGAGGAAGCGGCCGCCACAGCAACCGATGCCGAATAAAGAATCCGGAGACGTCGCATAGTTGGTCTAGTGCGCTTGCTTGGAAAGCAAGTATACTCGCAAGGGTATCAAGGGTTCGAATCCCTTCGTCTCCGCCAGAAAAATTAAATGCCCCGAATGGGGCGTTTTGTTTTTCTGTCAAAACCAAGATTCGAACCCGACCAAAGGGTTTGAACCGTCGCAAAAAGGCGGAATAACGCCGGTCGCGCTATGCGCGATTTTGCAAGGTCGGCGCGAATGCGTCAATCCCTTCGTCTCCGCCAGGAATATTAGACATCTCGTGGTAATCCCACGGGATGTTTCTTTTGCCCCAGAATCCGGGGATATTTGTGCGCCTAGGTACCGATGTATGTATGTTCTCTAGTGCGGAGTAAGCAATATTCATTTTTGACATGAATGATCCTTTTGTTTAAATTAATTACTTTTTTCATTTTTACTTACTCCTAACGGTGAACGGGATATGCTTATCCCGTTAATTTGTCCATTTCTCGGCCGGACACTTCGCCATTATTTTACCGCCCACATTATTAATAGCAAATTTCAGAATTTTTTTTCAAAAAGGTTGAATGGGAATGGAATACAAATTGTCAGTTAATAAAACTTGAATTTGTTGATTTATGCGGTACTATGCTCGCATACAGGGAGTAGACAATGGCGGAATTTAAAGTTGCGTTGAAAGCAATTATATATAAAGACGATAAAATTTTGGTTTTAAAGCGCAGTTGCGAGGAAGATGTTTATGCCGAATTATGGGATATCCCGGGTGGGAAAATTGAGTACGGTGAGAAAACAACAGACGGTATCAAACGCGAAGTCTTTGAAGAAACCGGTCTTGATGTAGAAATTGAATTCAGACCATGGTCGTTGTGGTCTTTTATGACACCAGCAAAAGACAGACAGACTGTTGGTATTACTTTGTTAGCCAAATATCTGGGGGGAGAGGTAAAACTTTCAAATGAACACACAGAATATAAATGGATAGATCCTGCAGAATTTGCAGATATGTCCGCAGACCCCAGTTTAAAAGCTGAAATTGCAAAGTACACAGAACAAAAATAATTTTATTATTTTGGCAACCCCAGCCCCGAACCCAATTCCCATTGGATTCAGAGAATGATTTTAATCAAAAATAGTATTAAAAGCAAGTTATTTAAAATAGGGAATATTTTATAAATTATATTGAAGAAAGACAAACTTATTGACTATAATCACAAAAAAATAAATGTAAAGAGACGTTAAAATGCCTTTTGTAACTGACGAAGAGATTGTTTTTAATGCTAAGGATTTGGATTTATTAAATGGAAAGGCTTATTCTGCCGCCTTAGCGAAGGCTATTGAAAACGCACCCGAAAAAGGAACGTTTATTATCGGGCTATTTGGTGAATGGGGTATCGGTAAGTCCTCCATTATTAAGACCGTCCAAGACAGATTGAAAAAGGCACATAAAGAAAAAATTAAGGTTATAACGTATGACGCCTGGAAATATGTTGACGATAATTTTAGACGGACTTTTATCCTAGATATAAATGAACAGCTGGGCGTCCCTAAGAAACAGCAGGAAAAATTAAGACAAAAACTTTACACCGACACCATATGGGAAACCGCTAAGAAGGTCCTTTCTATTAGGAATATTGCAATATTTGCAGGGAGTGTAGCGACAGCATTGGCAATATTGCATTGGGTATTTGGTATGAAATGGGATCTTGCAGGTGCTTTTGCTCTATTTGGAAACCTATCTCTTTCCTTTATGATATTTTGTATAAATACAATATTATTGTTATTTAGTGAAACAAAACAATCTATTCATACTCCGCTTTTGTTCTCGCCAGAACAATTTGAACAAGAGTTTAAAAAGGCCTTAGAATATAGCAATAAACAGAAATACGATAAACTGGTAATTGTTATTGACAATATTGATCGGTGTAGTGCCGAATCCGCATATAACCTGCTGACTAATATAAAAACCTTTATGGTTGAGCAAGACAATCTTATCTTTGTTATTCCAACAGATAATAAGTCATTGTGCGAACATTTCTCTAATCGCTTTAATGGCGACTCAAAGAAGGCGTACGAATTTCTTAGAAAAATATTTAATTTAGAAATCCGAATTAAACCACTAGAAGGTACTGAACTATTCAAGTTTACGAATGATATAAATAAGAAGCATAAACTTGGGTTCTCATCTGACGCAGTTAGTATTATTGCTAACGAATATGCATCAAATCCAAGACGAATAAAACAATTCTTCAATAATGCAATATCTGAAATAGATGTTCTTTCTGAAAGGCTGAAAGACCTATCTAAGCAGGAATTGGAATTAGCAAAGAATACCGTCTGTAAGCTTCTGATAATAAGAGACGAATGGCCTTGGTATTACGACCTTGTATTGCAGGCGCCTAATATGCTTTTAAAAAGCGAATATATATCAAACTCAAACCGTTTATATGGCATAGAGGGATTGCAATCATTCCTAAAATGCACAGCACCATTTAAATGCGTTGAAGAAGAACATTTATTAAGAAAAATCGTTTCCAATAATTCTCATTTTGACGCTTTAAAGAAGTCTATTAAAGATTTAAATGATAAGGAAATTACAGATTTTGTTTCAAAAGATTCTGATAGCTTAACTCTTTTTGTTAAATATGCTTGCAGCCAGTTAAAAGAAAAGATAACTCAAAAGGTATGGCTGGAAGCCATTAACTTGTTTAGAGCTATATTGAGGACTAACAATATTAAAGATTTATCTGAAAACCATAATTCTATGATACAAAGCGAAATAAAAGGCAGTATCCGAAAGATTATTGAAGGGTTGCCGACTGAAGAAACCGACAAGCTTATAAAATATATAAATCTTTTGAATCAACAGAGTAAGACTTATTTGTTTGTCGAAATTATGAATGAATATATAAAGCCAATGTTTGTCTCTGAAGGGGACGACGCAAAAGAAAAGAGAAACATTGACAAAAAAGTAGATAGTTTATTCAAAGCAATGGTTTTCGGTGTAAATGACACCTTTTTGTTCAAAAAATACCAAGATGTATTTGCTGAATGGTACAAAACTAGCGAGATCGCTTTATATGATAATAAAATAAAAAATCCAGAATGTTTTATAAATGAAAGCTTTGTAAAACATTTAATGCAATCTCTGAGTTTCAAGGCTGACGAAGATTTTTACTATAAAGAACTGCTGTTTGTTCTGCCTTTATTCAAATTGAATGATTATTTAATTTCTGCATTGTTTGATAAAATAAACTCGCTGTACTCAGGGTATGCATGGGGTAAAAAATCAGAAACACTTGATACTATAGATAAAGTTTCACCAATGATTAAACTTATTAAACCTACAAATATACCTGCAAGCTTAAATAAGTTCGTTGCAAATGTATTCAAAAGCCAAATTGTCTATATAAATTATTCCAATGAAAATAAATTCCTCAAAGACGAGCTGTCTAGTGACGCAGAGTATAAACAAGTAATTGACTTTATTTCAACGCTTTTTGGATTAGTTTTTGAAAGAGGTACAAAAGATAATGACACAGGCCTTGGTAATAAATTAAAACAATTTTATAACCAGTATTCTGCTGCTAGACCTGATTTAAAACCAATATTTTTAAACTCGCTAAAGGAAAATTTAACCTCTACAAATTGTATTATCACAAGGGTGTCTAGCCTTGTGTTTGGTTCCAATGTATTTAATGATGCGCATTTATATTTTGTTAAGTCAATGTCAGACTGGACATATACTAACAATGGACAGTATGTCATTGGTGATGACGAATTAGCAGCTGAAATAAAAATTATAATTTCACAACTAGATGTTGTGGCAGAGCCAAGAAAACAAGCCATACGAAAGTTTATAGACGAAATGTTAGAAAAACGCGAAACTGCGACTACTAAAGCTATATTATCTGACGTTAAGAATTTAGGTAAAGAAATTATTATACATCTTCCAGATTCTGCAAAAAAACTAGTTCTGAGTAATATATACGAAAACTTAGAAAATTATGAAGATAACCAAGATATATTAGAAATGGTGGCCGAGAATGCCGACAAGCCAGTTATTTCTGAGTTAATGACCATAGTTATTAAAAAGGTTGTTATTGACGCAACAAGACAAACTGCAATAGATATCTATAAAAAGATACCACCTAAACAAGTTGCTGTTCGCGATCGAAATAAAATGAAACCCTGGATAGAAGAATCAAAATCAGAGGTTGTTAAATAAGGCTTTAAATACTATGCCGATTATTTCAGTTGCATTGTGGCAATGACCAAAATGGTCCCAAATAGTGGTATTTCCATGAAACATGAAATAAATTCCCTGTTGTATGTAATAAACCGTAGAATCTTACTACACCGCCAGGACAATAAAAACACCCCAGATAGGGGCGTTTTTTATTAATAATGTCCTGGCCGCGGCGGATGAATATATGTATTTAATATTATGCCATAAATATGGTTGACATTTGCCAGACTTTCTTACAAAATTGGGTGCGTGAAAGGAGTTTCCTGGGCGTGTCTGTGAAAACAATAAACCCAATAAATCCCTAAACAATTTGTATGTATCGCAGCGGATAAACGCGTGCTGACAAAGACGAGGTAAATTTTATGCAAGATAACACAAAGGAATTGATAACAGTTGGTATTCCTGTTTATAATATGGAAAAATCCGTTCTGAATGCGATTCAAAGTGCGTTGGACCAGACATATGAAAACATTGAAATTTTGATTGTTAACGACGGTTCAACCGATAATTCCATACAACTTATTCGTGAAAAAATAACTGACCCGCGTTTGCGTATTTATGAACGTGAAAAAAATGGTGGCGTTTGCGCCGCTATGCGCGATTTGGTGGAACAGGCACGTGGAACATACATTTGTTTCCTGGATGCAGATGACACAATGATGCCAACGCGCGTGGAAAAACAATATAATGCCATAAAATCTGCCGAAGTTCGTTATCCAGACAGAATGGTTGCCAGTTTTTGCGGTTCATTGGTCAATGATATTACAAACAACCGCAGTTATAAAATTAATCCGCGCCAGTTGTTTAAAAAAGATTTTGGCGGCGGCACAGGGCATTCCATGTATCGGATTGCAGATTTGAAAAAGTTGGGTAATTTTGATATGCGCTTTTCCAGATCAGCTGACGGAATGATGTGCGTTACATTTTTAATGAACAATGGCTTTTATGCCATGGTTGAAGAACCACTGTTGGTATATAACTTTGTATGGGATAAAACCAAAATAAACATTGCGGGCGCAGATTCACGTGTTTTCAGTGAAGTTATCAAAGAAATTTCCGCGGAAAATCCACAAAATGTTTATTTGCGCCGTTTTTGTGCGTTGCCAATCCTGGAAAGTTATACACATACACACTTTGAATTATTTGGAATCAAATGGCTGCGCATATTGTCAATTCGCCACAAAGACGCGGGCAGAAAACACATTCTGCGGTTATTTGGATTCATCCCATTAATGCGTATCAAGAGAATAGAGGACTAACATGATAAACGATTATAAAGACAAAGTTTTGGTTATTACCGGTGGTTCTGGCAGTTTTGGTCAAACAATGTTGCGCCACTTTTTGAAGACAAACATTTCCGAAATTCGTATATTTTCGCGTGATGAAGAAAAGCATGACAGAATGCGTCATATTTACGACGACCCGCGAATCAAATATTATATTGGCGACGTTCGCGATGCGGCCAGTTGTGAAAATGTGTTGTTGGGTGCGGATTTATGTTTTCATGCGGCGGCATTAAAAGAAGTGCCCAGTTGCGAATTCTGGCCGATGGAGGCTGTTCGCACAAACATCATTGGTTCGGACAATATTATCAATGCGTGTGTCAAGAATGAAGTATCGCGTCTGGTGGTGCTGTCCACGGACAAGGCGGTATATCCGATTAATGCAATGGGCGAAACCAAGGCGTTAATGGAAAAGTTAATGATTGCAAAATCGCGCAATATTGATTCCAACAAAACAATCGTTTGTGGAACACGTTATGGTAATGTTATGGCGTCGCGTGGTTCGGTTATTCCGTTGTTTGTCAAACAGTGCAAAGAAAACCTGCCAATGACAATTACTGACCCGAATATGACACGCTTTTTAATGTCGTTGGATGAAAGTGTGGATTTGGTATTGTTCGCATTTCAGAATGCCCGCAATGGCGATCGCTTTGTTCAAAAGGCACCGGCATCCACAATTATGGATTTGGCGTTGGCAATTCAGAAACTGTTTGGTGCAAAGAACGAAATAAAAATTATCGGTGCACGTCATGGTGAAAAATTGCACGAAACACTGGTCGGACGTGAAGATATGGCCAAGGCCGAAGATATGGGCAAGTTTTTCAGAATTCCGGCCGATAATCGCGACCTGAATTATGACAATTATCTGTCCAATGGCGAAGAAATAATCAACCGCACGGATGATTATACGTCTGAAAATACACATCGTCTGACGGTTGATGAAATCATTGAAAAACTGCTGACATTGGATTACATCAAACAGGAATTAAACAGCCAAGAATAAATAAAGGGCACCGCGATGAAAATTGCAATTCTGGGTATTAACGGCATGTTGGGAACGGCAATGATGGAAAAATTTCGCGCCGCAGGTTTACCGGCGGATGGGTTTGCCCGTCAAGATTTGGACGCGGAAAATCCGAATTTGTCTGTTCTGAAAAATTATAACTATGTCGTTAATTGTATTGGAATTATCAAGCCATATATACACGATAATAACGCGCCAGAGGTTCTGCGTGCCATTCGTGTAAATGCGGAATTTCCATATGCATTGGCCAAATTGGATTCTAAAATAATCCAGATTGCAACCGATTGTGTTTGGGACGGCGCACGTGGTAAATACACGGAAAGCGATTTGCACAATGCCACAGACGTTTACGGAAAAACGAAAAGCCTGGGAGAGGTTCCGGCGGATAATTTCCTGAACCTGCGTTGTTCAATTATCGGCCGTGAACAAAAGAATTTCCTGTCATTATTGGAATGGTTCTTGCACCAACCCCACGGCGCAAAATTAAACGGTTTCCGTAATCATTTATGGAATGGCCTGACCACGGATGCATTTGCAGACATCTGCATTGGTCTGATTGGTAATAATGCATGGTTTAATGGATTGCAGCACATCGTTCCATCTGATATTGTGTCCAAGGCTCAGATGCTGCGCATTTTTGCGGAACATTTCAATCGTGGTGATATTCAAATCACCGATATTGATGCCGCGATTGGTATTGACCGCACACTGGCGACAAATAATTCCCAACGCAATACCGAACTGTGGCGCGCCGGCGGATATAACCAAATACCATCGGTTGCGGAAATGATTAAACAAATACAGAGATAAGATGAAATTTATTCGTAAATTTTTCAAGAAAAAGTATTTCTTATCCGCGGTTTTGGCAATTAAAGACGAAGCGTCTTATGTAAAAGAATGGTTGGATTATCACCAATTGGTTGGTGTTGACCATTTTTATATTTATGATAATGGGTCAACGGATAATTTGGTGGATGTATTGCAACCATACATAGATTCCGGGGTGGTGTCATATAAATATTGGCCCGGTTTGGCCCAGCAAAGAAATGAATATAACGATTGTCTGAAAAATCACGGCCATGAAACCCAATGGTTGGCGGTGATAGACACAGATGAATTCATCGTGCCAAAAAACGCAGACAATATTCGTGATTTTTTGAAAAATGCGCCGGATGATTGTGCCCAGATTTATATCGGTTATAACAATTTCGGGTCCAGTAATCGTCTGGACCGGCCAAACTATGTCGGCGGTGTATTGGACAGTTTTTTGTGGCGCGCAAATGGATGCAGTGAACGTTTTTTACAGGATTGGCCATGGCCGGATTTAGGTAAAAGCATTGTTCGCCCAGATTTGGTGGAAACTTTGGACATTCATTTTCATATTCTGAAAAAGGGTGCGCGGACATATACCTGTAAATTTGTGCCATATGATTTGGAAAACCGCAATCAGGAAAATACTTTGCCACGCGATGCAATTGTAATAAATCATTATGCGGTTAAATCGCGCGCAGAATTTTTCAATATGCGGGCAAAACGCGGATTCGGCACCAGTATTCACGCTAAACATGACCAAGCGTTTTTTGATATGCGTGATACAAATGATATTTATGACGATTATGTTGTCAGATTGATTCACGCAAAAAAATTCCCAAAACCTGTCATTCATCCGGAATCTGTTTTGGCGCATAAATACCTGGACGGGTTAAACGGTTGTGAAATCGGCGCCAGTCCGGAAAATCCATTTAATATTGGTGGCGGTGCATATTGTAATATTGATATTCCCGCCACCGATCGCCAGGCACATAATGCATATTACCACAGCGGTTTTTCAGTTAATATAATTGCAGACGGCACAAATTTACCATTCAAAGATAACACACTGGATTATGTTTTATCGTCGCATGTTATTGAACATTTCTTTGACCCGATTGCGGCCATACAAGAATGGTTGCGTGTAATTCGTCCGGGCGGGTACGTTTTTATGATTGCCCCGCACCAGGACAGAATTTATGATAAATTGCGTCCCACAACACCGATTCCAGAATTAATTCAACGTCATGATGGAATATTGACCCGTGCAAATTATATTGTTCGTGCAAACCCAGAATATGAAAAAATTGGTCAGCCGGGCGCCGCGCATTCCAGACCAGATTTTATAAAAATCAGCGACACTGTTCCACGCCATTATATGCGTCTGGACGATGACCCGCGTCATCATTTAACGGTGTGGAATTACGATAATATGTTGGAATTGTGCCGTAATCGCGGTTGGAATGTACAATATTCAAATCCGGTTGACGATAAATTGGGTAATGGTTTCGTTGTTATTTTAACAAAATAATTATTCACTGAATCCCCGTACAATCCATTCAAAACCCGCGGGTTTCCATTCCAGATAACCATTATGCGCAACAATAAATGTTGTTTTGGTTTTTGAACCAGATTTAATACCAAATGTACACGCACCATTATTGGATGATGTTGTAAAAACAGAACTGACACCGCACGCATAATTTGTATTTTGCATTGGAACCGGCATGGTAATTGTTGCATCCAGTGCGCCAGATACATATCCACCTTGTTCAACCCACCCAGAATTATATTTGCGGTACCATGTATTACCATTTGCTGTGGATGGAATCTGGGATGCGATAACATTGTCCACCTGACTTAAATCGGGCAGTTCGCTTTTTTTTGCCAATACTGTGCCGCCGGCGGTTTGGCCGTCGTGTACACGCAGTGTGTTATTGGTTGTATCCACGGTTATTTCCCCGCACGCGCCCGTGAATGTTTCATGGTTTGCGGCGGTGCCACGACGAAACTGAATTTGCCGGGACATTCTATCTCCTTTGGTTAAAAATAAAAAAAACCGCCCAGTGGGCGGCAAAATTCATAAAATTTCTGTTATCAGAATGATGTAATTATACCATAAAAAACAACGAAAAACAACAAAATTATTTCAATTCTGAAAGTGTGTCTGCAATTTTGTATGACAATTTGGCAATCAGTTTGCTGTACGTGTCAACAATTGCGTCATAGTCCGGACGATTGCTTGCGATGTTTTCAGGTGTGGCGGCGGTGAAAGTGTTCTTTTTCTGAACCAATGCATCACCGCGCGAATCACTGATTGTCCACCACGCAGATACAGTTATTTTCCCGTCTGATTCTGTTTCAAAACGTACAAAATCAACTGATACGATGTATTTTGCATTTCTTTTAATCCCGCCATGACCCGGTCGTGCGGCAATATTGCGCGCATACGCATTCATGTTTTCAGACATAATAACGGGCAGGGCGGTGTTTAATTCTTCTATCCAGCGGTCAAATTCGGCCACATTTAAAACGGTTGAACCGGATTGACGTATAACAATTTGTGGACGGTCCACTGATTGTGGTACAGATGCATAATCAATTGCCACGTTTGTTGTGGTTGCCGGGCCGCGTGTTTGTGATACATTCGGCGAATACAATCCATAAAAACGTGCGGGTTGTGATGCGCTGTGCGGCATACAACCGGCCAGTGCCATGCATGCGAAAATTGTGATTAAAATTTTATTACGCATTAATATCCTCCTTTGCCTTTTAATAATGCCTCGGGATGCCGTTCCAAATAATCGCTGAGTCTGGATACAGACTGGGCGGCATTACTGACATCGCGAATCATTTTGTTTAAATCAATCATGGTTGTGGAAAATGGATCGTTAATTGCATCAATCAAACGGTTAATGCTGGAAACCGCTGCTGTGGATTGACGCATTAAATCCGGGATTTGATTATTTAAATTTTGCAACAAAGAATTCGTGTTTTCAGAAATTTCCTGAAATGGTATCTTTTGCAAATTTTGCGACAGTTCATCAAACATTGACGGCACTGTTGGAATTTCCGGTTCCAAAATACCATATTTTTCCGCAATAAATTTTGACGGGTATTGCGGATAGAAATCCAGTTCTATCATCATTTGACCGGTTAAAACACTTTGGCTTTGCAGTTTTCCTTTTAAACCGTGTGCAACCAAATCTTGCAAGAAATTTTCCATAGACACCTTGGCCCCTTCGCTGGACATTGCCTTGGGGTCAAATTTAATATAAACGGGAATGATGATTTTCGCATCACTGTTGGGCAGTAATTGAATCTTTTCAACTTTGCCCACCGGCACACCGCGAAAATAAACCTGGGAACCAACGTTCAGGCCGTTAACCGAACTTTCAAAAAATAATACCGGTGTCGTTTGCGTACGTACCAATTTACCGCCAAAAAAGAACAGCAGTGAAAATATAATCAGCAACGCCCCACCAATTAAAAATGCACCAACCAGGCGTTTGTTTGGTTTTAACATGTTTTCCCCCTTGTATTACCGCGTGTTAAGAAATCAATAATTTCCGAATTTTTGGTTGTTTTTAACAGTGTTTTTGGCGCACCACGGCCAGTTATTGTTTTGCTGCATGCGTCTATGTAAATTGAATTTGTTGCAATGGATGTAATTGAATCCAATTCATGACTGACCATAACAATCGTTGTTCCATATTGGCGATTTATATTTAAAATCAAATCATCCAGATCTTTGGACCGTATGGGATCCAATCCCGCGGATGGTTCATCAAAAAACAATACCGTTGGATTTAATGCCAATGCACGCGCCAATGCGGCACGCTTTACCATGCCGCCACTGATGTCTGTGGGGTATAAATCGCCACTGGCATCCAATCCGACCAAGGTCAACATTTCGCGAACGCGGCCGGCAATTTGGCGCGACGACATTTTTGTATTTAATTCCATTGGCATGGCAATGTTTTCCGCAACCGTCATCGATGAAAACAACGCGCCACTTTGAAACGTTATTCCAAATTTTTGTAATATTTTATTTTTGTTTTTTTCGTTTTGCGCCCACAGGTCCACACCGTCAATATAAACGTGGCCAGTTGTCGGTTCTTTTAATCCAATCAGCGATTTCATAACGGTACTTTTGCCGCATCCACTGGTGCCCATGATTACAAATATATCACCACGATTAATTGTGAAATCTATGTGTGAAACAATAACCCGTTCGCCATATGAAATGGTTAAATCTGTGGCAGTAATAAAAGGCGTTTGTTTTACCGGCATATTTTATTTTTCCCCATCAGATGTCCAACCATGTAAATATCAGTGTTAATATTGCGGTTGCGGCAATGCACCACACAATACTGGCGACCACCGCGCGCGTTGTTGCCCGACCAATTCCGTCGGCGCTGCGTCGTGTTTTTAATCCACAATAGCATCCTGCAATTCCAATTACCCAACCGTAAACCCAGCCATGTAAAACACCAATTGCAAAGTTATTAAATGTTATCCAATCAAATGTCATGGCCCAGTATTCTGTCATAGATACATTCATCAGCATTAATGCAATACATGCGCCACCCAAAATGCCCACAATATCTGCCATAATGGTTAAAATTGGCATGGTTATTGTTAATGCCAAAATTCGTGGCAATACCAAAAAATCAATGGGTTGAACACCCATCGTGGCCAGGGCGTCTATTTCCTGGTTAACCTGCATGGCGCCGATTTCGGCCGCATACGATGCGCCGGTACGTCCGGACATTATAATCCCCGTCATAATTGCACCCAAAATGCGCGTTGTTGCAATGGCCAACAGGGCCGCCACATAAATTTCTGCGCCAAACATTTTCAATTGCATAACGCCCACGAATGCAATAATTACGCCAATCATAAAACTGATTAAACAGACAATCGGAACGGCGCGAATCCCGGCCTTTTCTAATTCGCCCCACAGGTCAATTGGGCGAAACACCGCGCGCCCGCGTATCAGGCGCCCAAAAGATGCAAATACCTGGCCAATAAATTTTGAAACGTCGCGAACATTTTCCCATAAATCCAATACGTACCCCCCGGCGCAATCAAATGCGGACGTGCATACAACTTTTGCGCGCTTTTCGGCCGGTGATGATTGGCATTGTTTTTGCATATGGATATTTCCCTTCCTTAATCACAGATTAATCTAAACCCTGAATACATGTCAAATATAAAAGATTTGACATTCGCGTCAAAGGGGGGCAAAAATATAAGTATGCCAAATTATGATGATGTTTTTAAGCGTCTGGCCGGGTCAAAATTTCGCAGCCGATTCAAATTATCTGATGCGGACCGGGAATACGTGCGCAGTCGCGGCATGGACACAATTGCGGTTCATGCGCATGATTTGATTACACGGCGTATTGCACCGTCTTTTATTCCAAATGACGGGCACCAGACACCAATGCGTGGGCATCCTGTGTTTATTGCCCAACACGCAACGGCAACATGTTGCCGCGGGTGCATTGCCAAATGGCATGGTTTTATGCGTGGCGCGCAATTTACAGACCGACATATTGATTATATTGTTGGGTTAATTATGGAATGGATACGGCGACAAATGGATGCGCCCAGGGAAATGTAAGATATGGAATACAAAACGAACGTTATGCGAATACTGGATGCACGCAAATTTCAGTATTCACATTATGAATACAGCCCAGAATATGCACCAACTGGTCTGGATGTTGCAAACGTATTGGGGCAAAATCCGGCCCAGGTTTTTAAAACATTGGTAACGGTTGGACGCAATAATAAAAATTACGTTTTTATGATACCAGTTGGCGCAGAATTGGATTTAAAACGCGCGGCCGCGGCGGTTGGTGAAAAATCATTGGCCATGTTAAAGCAACGTGATTTATTGGGCCTGACGGGATATATACATGGCGGATGCAGTCCAATCGGAATGAAGAAACAATTTCCGACGGTTGCGGATGTATCTGCAAATCATTTCGCAACAATAATTTTCAGTGCCGGCCGCGTTGGTCATCAGGTTGAAATGTCCCCGACCGCCCTGACAAAAATAATTCCGTTAACATTTGCTGATATTTGTATGGGGCAGTAATGAAATATTTTTTGATATTTATTGTATTTCTTTTGACCGGATGCATTGGATATACCAATACATCAAAAATGAGCACGGACATTAAATCTGCGCCGTATGAAACGTATTTGCCACCATATCTGGAAATGGAAAAATACGGTCCGAACGACATTTTTGAAATTAACAAAAATAATAAACTTATTGCAGATAAAACGGATGGCAATGTGCGAATATTGGAATATTCTGTGCCGCGTGTTGGGCGGCCGCAATGGACCGGATTTGCAGTTTTATTACCTATATTGGTGCCAAAATATCATCGGTTTTCTGCGGACAAAATAAAATATATATTGCGGGATGACAAACTGGTGGATATAAAATACGATTATTATAAAACACATAACAAAATATTTCCGTTGCTGCCGTTTGATGATTTTGGTAAACCTGCGCCGCAGTATGCGACCACGTTGCAGGCCGAACGTAATCCGGAATGGAATTTTGATACGTGGTTTAATAATTATGTTTATCATGATGCATTTTTCACAAATCGTAAAAAAATTTGTGATATATCAGTAAATGAATTTGGCGAAGAAGTTTGGGATATTTATGGTATGAAAATGCCAGCATTGTTAAAACCAACACTGGTTCCCCAAGATTTTAAATTACAAAATGACGAATATTACGATTATGATTGCCAGGACGACATTTGTACAAAAATGGTTTGCGCAAATAATGTCTGTAAAACATTGAATCAAGCCAAAGCAGAACGCATAGAATATACGAAAAATTGGCGTTTTGCAGAATATGACTGCGACACGGTGCCGGGATTGGGGATTTCAGGTGTCAGGTTTAAGTATAACGATGACGGCAAAACATATATTGTCCAGGCAATAAAAAATCCTGTAAATAATTACAACATAGCCGAATTGATAAAGCATATTGATTATGAACCTCAGGTTATGAACACTAACCGGATTTCACACAAGATATATAATAAAACGATAAACGGCACAGACACGACGATAATAAACAGTTTTCACCATAACTGTAATGCCGACTGTACATATTATGATGTGTACAAGGCAATTTTCACGGATCCCACAAACATTTATTATGTCCAGATTTCATTTGCCGGGGGCGATATCAAAAATCATGACATAAATTGTGCTGAATTTGAAAGATTTCTGCAAAATATCCATTTGAATTAGACCGGGGGATATTTATTGCTCGCTGTAATAACAATCGGTTGTGTAAAGATATTGGCCGGAATCATCCTGTAATGTCAGATTCCGTTTAACATAACAATCTGTGGGTGATGTGGCACTGCCGGGGATTGAATTTACAACAAAATCTTGTATCACCAGGCCGCCGTCCCCCGGTGCCAATGTGTCAGGATATGTTGCACATTGCACGCAGTTTGGTTCTGTATGCATTCCCGCAATACCATCTTGCCAATACCCAGACCGGCATCTGTACTGTGTTCTGGCGATGCATTCGCATGTTACCAGATTCATTGTATACGTTGTTTTGGATTGATACGGACCGACCAGGATACTGGTATCGGTCCATTCAGTATCACCGGGACAAGATTTACCGGCACAGTTGTCTGTTCCACCACCACTGCCACTGGGGCAATCAGACGCGCTGGGCAGGCACAGGCATTCATTTGTGGCGGTGCAATTTACCATGG
Source organism: Pseudomonadota bacterium (assembly GCA_023402015.1). Lineage (GTDB taxonomy): Bacteria > Pseudomonadota > Alphaproteobacteria > Rs-D84 > Rs-D84 > Enterousia. The sequence goes on from JAEXCU010000009.1 coordinate 30,000, forward strand.
TGCATGTTTCCAGTGAACATTTCCATGGTTTGTCCACATCATTTGGACACGATTGACCCGCGGTATATCCGGCGTCCTGGCACGGACTGGAAATACTTAATCCATATGACGCGGTTGCAAATAAGATTGCATTCAAACCGACGTTTGTTTTCGGCAAAAAATAGGGATAAAAACATGCAGAAATCAGCCAGTTTTAAATTTACAACATGTGCCAGGATAATCGTCCCATTGGATTCGGCATATGTTTTGTTGCTGTACGCCATATATTTTACGCTATTGCGCGATTTTAGTCAATCGGAAAACTATTTGCGATTAACAGAATTGAAAAAATCTAAAATATCACGTTGTACATCTGAATAATTAATTTCCATTAATAATTCATGTCGGGCCTCGGGATAAATTATAATGGTCAGGTTTTGTAAATTATGCGCTTGATATGTTTTGTACAATGACATGGCCAGACGGCTGTTCATGCTGACCAAATCACGACTGCCACTGATTATCAGCAACGGCGTTTTTTCACATGCGTGGCCGGTTAATTTCATCAGATTTTTAAACAGTGAATAATAAAAACCATATGAAAAATATTTTGCATGCATTGGGTCTGCGTCATGTTCGGCGGCCTGTTTTTCATCGCGGGTCAGGCGACTGGACCCATTCATTTTACCACGTATTGGGGAAAAGAATTCAATAAACCGTGCGGCGGCATTCGCGCCAAATAAGCGCATGCCAACCCATGCACTGAATACGGCAATTAATAAAAATCCCATTGGATATTTTGCAGAACCCGACAGGCAAACCCCCGCTGTGCATAATTTGGTGTCTTCCATAATGCGTTGTGTAATAAAACTGCCATAACTGTGGCCAAACAGAAAAACGGGCAGGCTGTATTTTTTCTTTAAATATTTCAGAATTTCTATTTCATCAGAAACGGTTCTCGCAAATAAATCGGTTTCATCGCCGGTCTGACCAATTCGCGAGATATCGCCGGCGGTTTTGCCATGCGCGCGATGATCGTCGCCAAATGCGATGTATCCGTTTTTGTTCAGGAATTTTGCAAACCGATCATACCGGCGCATATGTTCATCCATGCCGTGAATAATTTGAACCACACCGGTTGGATTTTTTACATTATCCCATAATGTGCATACTAATTTTTTACCATCAGATGCGTTAAAATTCACTTCTTTCATCCGCGTCCCCTGTCGTTTCTGAAAATCATACAGGTTTGTTTTACGCAAATGGATAGGTTTGTTTTCTTTACGCATTCATTCCTGCGACAATACCACTGGCCCACGCCCATTGCAGATTAAATCCGCCCAAATCACCTGCGATGTCCAATACTTCGCCGGCAAAATATAATCCCGTGCAGAATTTAGATTCCATGGTTTTGGATGATACATCTACCGTGGCAACGCCACCACGAACAACCTCGGCACTGGGCATGCCGTGTAATTTTATGGCTGCGCGCGGTATAATAATATTGCAGATGCGGTTCACAATATTTTTTAATTCAGTGTCTTTGTAATCGGCAATATTTTTTACATCCGTTCCCGCAATCCACCGCGCCAGACGTAATGGTAATTCAGCGGCCAAAATATTTTGCAATGATTTCCGACCATCGGTTCGTTTGGCATTGCGCAGAAATTCGTATACGTCTATTCTGGGCAACAGATTAATGCAAATATCATCACCTATGTCGCGCACGGTTGCACGATAAACTGCCGGACCACCAATTCCAAAATGTGTAAATAACAAAGAATCATTTATGCGCGCGCGGCCGATACGTATTTCAACCGGAATTGATATCCCGGCCAATTCTGGGGAAAACACGTTGGTTGCAATTGCGCACAGGGCGGGGCGGACGGGAACAATTTTATGGCCAAATTGTTTGGCAATTTTATATCCCAAATCCGATACACCCAGGGTTGGGAAAGAAATTCCGCCCGTTGCAATAATGACAGATTTACCCGTGAACAGGTCGTTTTGTGTTTGAATGATAAATGTATCATCGCGCTTTGAAATATTCAAAACGGTGGCATTTAATACGATTTTTGCGCCATTTGCGTCATGGGTCAATGCATCAACAACGTCTGCGGCACCAGATGCGCAGAAATATTGGCCAGGCGCTTTTTCCACATATTCCAAATTATGATTCTGCATCCATTTCAAAATATCGTCGGGCGAAACGCGCGCCAATGCACTGCGCACAAATTCGGGATTTTGACCAAAATATCTGTCAGATGCGGCGGCGGTGTTTGTGAAATTGCATCGGCCACCACCAGACGCCATAACTTTGCGCGCCGGCGCGGCACCCATATCTAAAACCACCACCCTGCGGCCGCGTGCAATTGCGGTACGCGCCGCGGATAGTCCCGCCGCACCGGCGCCAATAATAATTACGTCGTATTGTTTCATATAAACATTTATACAACGCATGGTGCAAAAAATCTATTGTTAATCTGTCGCAATTGATATAAAATCATTTTGACACGGGGTGTTCCTGTGTTGAGGCATCTAAACCTCTATGCTGTGTGTCCGTGGGGACATAAAATACCTCCAACCAAAATATATAGGTTGGAGGGCGGTGATATATTTAAATAAACCGCGCTATCTCACAGTATATAGTTTAGAACCTCCAACCACCTGAATTTTCCGGTGGTTTTTTCATTCGCAAAATGAAAAGGAGGCTTTGAATGAAAAAATATGTCGTGAGTATATGCTGTGGATTGATACTCAGTGATGTCGCCATTGCATCGGTTAATGTCAAAGTGTTGGGGAAATGTACAGATATTTTAAATGGTACGATAAGCAGTTCTATCCCCAGCATTTTGCATTCAGAACTACAAAAATTGTGTAATTCGCCATCCACATGGAATTGCAGCAGTCTGTCCGCAATGTTGTGCGGTGCAGATTATGAAATAATCGCATTTAATGTAGGGTTGGTTGGTACATCCACGCTGCAACAAATGGTGATGTGTTTGCCATTAAGTGAATCATTGTGCGGCAAAATGAATAATGGTTGCCCGACGACATATGGTGGCATAATGAATACACCATATCTTGATTCATTGTCATATGGAAACCGTGAATTGTACGCGGCAGAATTTTATAATTGCTGTTATAATTGTCCGTTTGGCAATTGGCAAGATGTTAATGGTAAAAATTACCAAATTTCTTATGCCGGAACATGCGATGCCAGTGGAAATTGCAGCGTATTAACAGCGAACGCAAAATACCGGTGCGTTGCCGGATATTATGGTACATCCACCAACTGCATTCAATGTCCCCCATCAGAAAATCCCAGTGAATGGGTATACAGTGATGTTGGTGCCACCACAATGGCCCAGTGTTATGTTGTGTCTGAAATAACGTATGGCGACGATACCGGTTTGTATGGTTATACCCAGCATTGTTATTACTAGGGTTTAATTAAATGCTGATTGTGTACAAATATTGGGTTTATGCAGCAGTATTTTTTTGCGATTGGTATATTAAAAATCCCCGCAATTTGCGGGGATTTCTTTACCACATTGTATAACCTTCTTTACAGGTTCGTACGCACTTCTTGCGCGAAGGATCCCATTTCATAGTACCTGTGTCGTCTTCGTATCCGTTGACATCACAAATCGGTACACATTCGTTTCCTTCCAGATTATACAGTTCGCCCTGGTACATGCACGATGCAATTTCACATCCCTGGACATAACTGCTGGCGGCCAATTCGCCCAGTACGCTGAACTTGTTCTTGCACTGGCCACATGGTTTGGACCGTTCGTTTGTTTCAGACGGGTCATTGGTGTATCCTGCATCACATGTCATTGCAACGCACGCATCCCAATTGTTGGTCGCATGGTTCCATTCTTTGACACCTGTGCCGTTTGCAACCGTACAGGGTTGGATATCAGATACGCATGCGTTTGACGCCAAATGGAATCCGTCTTCGCATTCTTTGACAATGCATGTCCCGAACGCATTCAGTTTGTAATCCCATTTGTGTTCTGCATACACGGCGTTTGGCGCGGCGCATTCTTTGATGTCTTCTTCGCAAACCTGGCCGTTGGGGTGATAACCCGTTATGCACGATGCAATCACACAGTTGCCGTTTGGTTTATACGACAGGGCGTTTTCACGATTGCACGGTTTGCACGACCCATTAACCATTTCATAGTTATTATTGCACGATGTTTCCACACAAACGTCATTAACAATGTCGCACGGATTGCCACTGTCGCTTTTGCCATTGTACTGGCATTGGTTGGGCCAGAAAGCCTTGTCTTCCACAGGTATGGCGACACCATTTTCTACGTCATACTGTTCGCATTTGCGATAGCATCCTGATGCATCTGTCGCACCTGCCACAGAAAATTCCCATGAACCATCGCCCAAATCCGCACATGATTTAATGTCATCGCCCGGATTTTCTGGGTCGGTTGTTCCGTCGCAGAAACTGCCCGCCGGGCAAACTGAACACGTGCCATTGGATAATTTGTATCCCGCATCGCAACGTACAATTGCGCATGTATCCGGCGCGCCATAGTAATCACGGCCCGTCATTTCGGCGGCATTTGCGGCGGTCGCACAGTTTTTATAGCACATGGCAACATCTGTTGTTCCGGCGTCTGACATTGTGTATTGTCCGCCCGTCATTGATGCACATGTTTTTTGCTGACCTTCGTTGCAGACACTGCCCGCCGGACAATTCAAACAGGTATTGCCAACCTGGGAATATCCTTCGTCGCATGCGACAACCAAACATGTCGTGCACGATGCAGAATATGTACCTGCGGTCTGGTCGTAATTACATGTTTGTTTACCGGCGCCATTGCTGATTGCGCAATCCAACAGTTCTTTATAGCAATCAGATGATGCGGCGCTGGTTGTTGTTTTGGTTGTACCGTCATCTGGGCACTGGGTGCGTTCTGTCTGGGCCAGGGCACTGTAATACCCGATGCCAACCGCAATACAGTCATCCGGACGCAACGCAGAATCATAATAATATCCCGCATCGCAATATGTCATAATCGGCGTTTCGCACGAAGATGAATACACTGCGTTTGCACCGGTTCCACTGGTGTAATAGCATACACGATTTCCGGTTCCATGTTCGCCGATATATTCTTGGCCGGCCTTGAAACACAGTTTTGCATTGTCAGATGTTTCTGCGTTTGCACCCTTGGTATCGCCGCCATTTTCGCATGCATAACGTTGTGTGTCGTCTGCGGGGCTGTAATTACCCTGACCAACCTTGACGCAATCTTCGGCAACCGCGTTTTCCAACCAATATCCACCGCGACAATTATTAATACGTTTGGTATCACAATCACGTTGATATACCGCTGATGCGCCAGAACCACTGGAATAGAAGCACCGTTGGGTACCACTGCCGTAAACGGCGGTGTATGGCAACGCGGTCTTAAAGCAATCCTGAACCCGCGTAGATGTCGTTGTTTCGGTTGAACCGCTGTTTGGACATTGCGACAGTGTTGTTGATGTGCCATCACTGTAATTACCAATTCCAACAGGGGTGCAATCAATATCACTTTGCGCTTTCAGATAATATCCGGCATCGCACAGATTTATCGCACGTGTGTCGCATTTCGTGCTGTATGCGGATTCATCACTGTCGTAATAGCAACGCTGGGTGCCATCCCCGTGCGCCGCCGCATACGGCAGATTCAGTTTATAACATGCCGCACTGGATTCCGCACCGGCCAAAGATGCACCACTTTCTGGGCATGCAATCAGACCTTCGGCGCGTCCACTGTCGGTTTCAAATTTGCCACCCGGGCAATAATTATTTGCCGTACATTGTGCGCATGTTGTACCGGTGCCGGTGTAATATTCACCTGCGTCGCACGTTGTTAAACCGGCGGACCATTTGGCGTATATTGTTGTCGGCGTTGTTGTCGTCATGGTCAGTGCCGCATCCGAATTAACAAATTTACCGTCGGAACCAACGACCTGGGTGCCACCAGTGGTTGTGGTGTAATAACCCGTGAATTCATATCCGGTTTTGGTCGGATTCTTGGTCAGGGCGGATATCGCCGTTGTAGCGGCCGCGTTTGAATACCAACCCGTGGCATATTTCAGGTATACCGTCGCCGGGGCGCCTGCAACCGTTGCACCCTGGTGATCCAGGTTTACCGTATAAACATTTGGCGTCCACACCGCATACAATGTTGTATCTGTTCCGTCCGCAGAAATGTTGGTTGTTATGGTTGTTCCCGCGTCATAACATGGCGTTGCACCTGATGCCGTTGTGCACCATTTCGCCGCAACCGTGTATCCCGCACGGGTCAATCCGGTTGTTGCAGGCAATGCGCATGATTTACTGTCAAATGTGCATTGCAGTGTGTTTGCCACAGACCCCGTTCCGCCATTTTTGTTCAGGGTGATAGTGTATACATTCGCCGCACAAGACGGGTTTGCAGTGTTATTGTTTTTGACCGTATAACCGCGTTCGCATGTGATTGTAAATGAACATGCATTATATGATGTTGTTGATGCACCGTACACAATGTTATCTTTGGCGGCCACAGACGTGGAATGTGGTGGATTCAACGCGCAGGTTTTATAACAGTCTGTGAAACTGTCTGCGTATTCATTTGATTCCACGGTACCACTGGCGTCGGCCGGGCAGGCTGTTGCTGTTATGGCGCCGTCAGGGCTGTAAAATCCACTGGAAACACCGCTGCACGCAAATGCGCCTGGGGTGCTGTACCAATAACCGGCCTTACAACTTTTGACTTCTAATATGCTGCAATTTTCATATTTGCTGGTTGATGTCAGATATTTGCATTTGGCCGATGCAACACCGTTTTCAAATTCTGCATATGGGTCAAATATTTTATAGCAATCCGTTGCAGATTCCGCCGCGCCGGCATCACTGGTTCCGCCGTCTGGGCATTGGAATTTACCACCGGATGGCGGGCAATAATATCCGGCCGGGCATGTTGTACCACTGTCCCAAACGCATGTTGGGTTGGCGCCCGGACTGTTGGACGGTATATATCCACTTTCGGTACAGGTTATGGAATATACGCATGCCGGGTATGTTGTACTGCTGGCAGATGCAACATAGACTTTACCGTCTGATTGAACCGGCGACGCATATGATATTGTACCGTGCGCGTCTGTACCCGGCGCCGGGCATGTTTTATAGCATTCGGTTATGCTGCCTGCGCCCTTGGCAGATGTACCACCCGCCGGACAAGATTTTTCAATTCCGTCTTCGCAGTATGAACCGGCCGGGCATTCTGTCGGGGTTGTTGTCGTGCCACCACCGCAAATTTCACCGTCGCCGCAACGTGTGCAGGTTGGGTTGGCGGTGTTATTGCCAGATGCTTTGTACCCGTTATTACAGTTAACCGTATATTTACATGTCGGATATGCGCCACTGGTGTAATATTCTTTGGCGTTTACCACAGTTGCTGTTCCGCCACTGATTGTTTTTGCGCCACATGATACATAGCATTTCGCACTGGTGGTTGCACCGGCGTCGGAACCGGCGGCGCCGGCCGGACAGTCGGATGCGCATCCCGCGGTGCCAATTTGTACCGAACCTGTGCCCGGGCAATATTTCCCAGATGGGCATTCTACATGACTGGTGCCATTATAGTATTTCCCGGCCTGGCAACTTTCTGTTGTTTGGGACCAACATGCATACAGCGTTTTCGCACCGGTAAATGTCATTTGATATACCCCGGTGGTGCATGATGCATTGTCGCCCCAACCAGTAAAGGCCCAGCCTGTTTTGGTCAATCCACTGGACGGTAGATTGCACAGTACGCCATGTTTGCATATTTGCGATGCTGCAACAGATCCTGTGCCACCGTTTTTATTCAGTGTGATTGTATATTCATCCGGCAGACATGATGTATTATCGTCTGAAAAATGATAGCCCGAATTACATGATGGTTTTGACCCACCACCCGGACATGTTGCGTTCGGGATACATGCCGCGCACGCACCACCAGATACATAGTATCCGGAATTACATGCCGTTGTTGCACATGTTTTTGTTCCGCCCTTGGTCACAGTACCGGTGATGTTTGCGGCCGGTGCGTTCGGAACGTCTGCGGTTGTACAGTTGCGATAGCATATGCTGTTGGTTTGGGATGAACATACATTATACGTACCCAATGTAAATCCGCTGACCCCACTGCACGATACACTGCAATTTGAACAGCCACTGCCGTTTGGATATTGGGCACTGGTGCATCCGCATGTGCCGGCGGCACCTGTATTGGCCCTACACGCAGACCATTGTGCCGTCAGGGTTGTATCCCCAGCAGTATTATATGTATAAGAACTGTTTGGATTTGGATAATCGCCACCCCAACTGGTGAAATCATAACCTGGACGACTGAATGTGCTGGCGGCCTTGGTTGTAAACGTGCCTTTATACGAAACCTGTTGTGATTGGTCGGAACCAGTTCCGCCGCCATTTTTATATGTAATGGTGTATTTTGCCGCCTCGCAAGCTGTGCCGGCCGCATTTTTTACATAACCATTGTTGCAGGTGAACGACAATGTACATGTTGAAGATGCCGCAGAACACGTGCCGCCATATGATTGTGTGCCATTGGTGGTTTGCGTTCCGTGTGTGCACGACGCATTCGCCGGGCAAGATTGTTGGGTACATGAACGTGTGCAGTTTTTATAACATGCACCGGTTTCACCCGAATTGCCGTCTTGGGAAAGTGTATATGTGCCGTCGCCAACAGATGAACATGCCGGACATGTGCTGGTTGATGCGTAATAACCCGCGCTGGCCGTCACACCCGTAATTGGTTTGGTGCAATTTGTTGGTGTGCAGTCCTGGGTTATTGTGCCGGCATAATTCTTTTTATATGTGCATTCACCAACAGTACATGTGCCGGTACCAGAAATGGTTTTACAGTTTGTCGGTACGGTCGGTGTTTGCTGGGTACCAGACTTTTTGAAACTGCCCACGCAGGCATTTTGTGATGCGGCTGCAACCTCGCGATATCCTTCGGGACATTGGCTGCATGATGTTCCATTAATATAGTATCCGACACTGGCCGTTACAGATTTTACGGTTTGTGTGCATGCGGCATTATTCGTGCTGCACCCGCTTTTTATTTCGCCATCACCAGTGCCGTTTGCATTTGAATACGCAACGTAATCACATGCCGGGTTGGAACATGCATTGCATTCCACGGTGGCGCAGTTTGTTGGTGTTGTGCATGCGGTTTGTGTGCCGGACCACGCGCGTGATTTTGTCGCACTGAAACATTGTGTGATTTTGGACGCGCTGGCGGCAGAATTCGGATATCCAGATGGGCATGAATTAATACCTTGGTCGGATGCCTTGATATCATATGTGCCACCCGGGCAATAACTTTTTTCCGGACATGCGGTACATGATGTTGCATTTGCCTTTAAATATGTGCCGGCGGCACATTGGACAGATGATTTTACGCACGTTTGTCCCGATACAACATTATAATTTCCGGATGATTGCCAATACCCGGACGGACAGGCGCAACTGGTTGATGTGTTGTTTGCAGATGTTGTTGATTGCCAACCACTGCCACTGGGGCATGCGACGCAGGCATTACCGGCATCGGTCCCGTTCAAATAATAGTTCTGGGAACACGACGTATATTTCTTATACGTTGGACACGAATACCCCGCGGCCAGTGCGTTTCCGACAAAAAAAGTTATTAATAAAGATGCAAATATGCCCAGGAAATAGCGCTTTTTTCCCATGTCTTCCTCTCTTTTATAAATCATTCTAGAAAAAAACTTATATGTCGTGCAAGAGAAAAATAAACTTAAAATCACGCCTGGGTTGAAAAAATAAAAAACACGCCATCGGCGTGTAAATTTATGTGGTGGGTTAGGTAGGACTTGAACCCACGACCAAAGCGTTATGAGCGCTCCGCTCTAACCAACTGAGCTACTAACCCACAGGCGCAATTATATATTATTTCGCGCGCGGTGCAAGTGATTTTTATTATCCACTTTATTTTTATTGTATCTTGTGCCAGTATATTCGTTGTCATGACAGAAATTGCCCCCATTTTAAATGAAAACCAATTGGACGCGTTTGATACAATTGAACGCACGAATTCAAATCTGTTGATTCTGGGCCAGGCGGGAACAGGCAAATCCACATTTGTGAACTTTTTAAAATCCGCATCCAAGAAACGAATTGTTTGTGCCTGTCCGACGGCGGTTTCTGCATTAAATATTGGTGGACAAACGATTCATTCTTTGTTTCAAATTCAACCGCGCGATTTTGTTATGCCCGAATTTTTAAAATTAAAGGCCAAACCACGCAACATTTTAACCGCTGCGGATGTTTTAATTATTGATGAAATATCCATGGTTGCCCCAGACGTCTTGGATGCAATGGATATTCTGGCGCGCCAGGCGCGACGTAATAATGAACCGTTTGGTGGAATTCAGGTTGTTGCAATTGGGGATTTGTTTCAGTTGCCACCGGTAATAACGCGTGATGCAATGGAATATTACAAACAAAATTATGAATACGCCAACGCATACTTTTTTGACAGCAATGTTTACAAGCGGGCCAATTTTATAAAATATAATTTTGATATGGTTTATCGCCAAAGCGATATGGGTTTGCTGCAAAACCTGCGTCGGTTGCGCGATAATGAAACAGATGCATTGGAATTCTTTAACAATTGTAAAATTATGGACCCAGAACGTCGGGCAAACGCAGTTATAATTACACCATTTCGTGCGGTGGCCGAACGCATTAATGCGGACCGCCTGGCCCAAATTAACGCGCCAGAGGTTGTATATAACGGACAATTATCCGGTACGTTTTCAGAACGTGATGTTCCGGCGCCATTGTCTTTGACATTAAAGGTTGGCGCATTGGTTGTTTTTGTTAAAAATAATGACAAGTGGCATAATGGTTCAATGGGAATCGTACGTGAATTGGGCGCACGTGAAATTGTTGTGCAATTGTTAAACACTGCGCGCGATATTGTTGCGGTTCGTCCGGAAATATGGCAAAAAATTGAATATTCGCGTGATGAAAACGATCGCCTGACAGAAAACGAGGTTGGCAGTTTTAAACAATTCCCATTAAATTTGGGATATGCCATGACCATTCACAAGGCCCAGGGAAAAACACTGGATACGGTTGTTGTTGATATTTCACGTGGCGCATTTACACACGGCCAGACATACGTTGCATTATCCCGCACACGCAGTTCGGCCGATATGCATATTGCGTCGCCCCTGCGGCCGCGCGATGTTATTTTTGATGAACGTGTTTTGGATTTTGTTTCCGCAAATCAGACAGCATAATCCGGGAAATAAAATCACCGGAACGTTTTAATTGATTAAAATCAATATTTTCATCAGATATTAATTCTGCGGCGGTTGGTAGTTTGCCACCACGAACAGAATGTTGGGCGGCGCGCACAATTGCATTTCTTTCCGCCGAAAACAACAATTTTCCATCATCTGTTAAATATTTGCCCACAAAGAATTCTTTGGTTAATCCCAAATGATCATGTTCGCCGGCAATAGTGTTTTTCAATTTCCCGGCAATCATCAAATTGCCCATGGGTTCTTCAAAAAATGACGGTACGATATCCGCGGAATTATTAAAAATGTATTTGGTAAAATTGTTGTGATGATTCAACATAACATCTTCGGCGGACGCAAAAGATATTGTTGTAAATTTTGCATTTTCCAATGGTGCCAGGGGACTGTGCTGAACAACCAATAAACTTTTCATAACCTGTTTGATTTCATCATCTGTATATCCGAAATTTAACATTTCGCCGAACATGTAATTTGCCATCTGAAAAATTGCAACTGCACCATGGCAATGTGCATAAAATTTTATGCGACCCATACGATTAATTGCATCTGCGCATTGGATTCTTTTGTTTTGATTATCACATATTCTGGGGCGTAATAAAATGTTGTACAATTGTATTACATAATTTGGTGTTGGTTCATTTTCGTTCATTACCAACAAATTGTTTTCACGATTTCTATTTGTTTTCGCATGCGATGATAATGTCAATTTGCGGCCGGCTTTGCGAAACAAATTTGCGCGTTCCAACGAAGAATCCAGTGATCCGAATTCATATACCACCGAATATATATTCTGGCCCGGTATGCCATTTTCCCTCAGTGCGGTTTCCAATGTTTTTGCATATGAATTTGCAAATCTGTCGCAATATGTTAATTCACCACCAAACGCAACAAAGCATGGCACATCAACAGGTATTGCATCGCAATTTATTGTATGTGATACATTTCCCGGCGATGCAGGAATACGTTGAATAATATATGCATTGCTGGGGGTATATGCGGTCATAGTTTTTTCTCCATTAATATGGCGTCAATGCCGTCATAGTATTTTGGGCGCACGGCGATTTGAACGTATCCATTCGTTTCGTATAAATGACGTGCAGGGGAATTATTTTCAGCCACTTCCAGAAATATTTTTTTTACATCGCGTTTTTTTAAATCATTTTCTACAATCGCCAACATTGCGGCGGCAATGCCGGTGCGACGCGTGTCGGGTGCAACACCAATTGTGATAATTTCGGCTTCGTCTGCGGCGGCACGATAAACGATGAATCCATTTTTGCTGGCAATTATATCGCAACCTGATTTTTTCAAGTCTGCAAAATCATCCGCCGTCCACGGACGATGCGGAAAACATTGTGCATGAAGATTTGCTATTTCATTGTACATTTTGCGTTTTGTTCCGCATAACTGGGGCGCAGGTACATTGGCGCAACAGGTTCGTTTTTTCCAGATTGTAATTTGTCCTGAACAATGTTCAGCGCATTTTTTAAATCAAATGGTTTATGCCCAACGGTCCGGGGCCATTGCATCTGTTTCGTTTCAATTTCATCAATTGTCATGGTGCAGGGCGCCAAACCATCCGCCGCAACAAAGAAATCGCCACGTCCAGAATCAATCACAACAAATGCGTCCGGCGTTTGTGCCAGATATATTTCAAATGCGTTAATGGGTATAACCGGAATATTTAATCCCATGGCCAGGCCCTTGGCATATGCAATGCCCAAACGAATTCCGGTAAAACTGCCCGGGCCAACAACAACCCCGATTGCGGATAGATCAGACCATTTGGCGTCGCATTCGCGGATGAATTTTTCTGTTTCCACCGGCAAAGCGATTGATTGTTTTTCCACGTCAACATGTTTGTAATGGTTGTCCAGTAATAATTCCAGACCTGTACCAGATGTGTTTATTATCAGAATCATTTGCGTTTCCTTATCTGACGTGAATGTTGCCCATTGGGTTTGATTGCAAACCGCGGGTTGCATACATGTTGTACAGTGCCCGTGCCAACAATGAATCATTGGCATAAAATTCCGGTGCGTTTTTCAATGCGCCTTTGTTAACAATACTTAATTTATACGATGCATTATCGCATTTGTTTAGTCCGAACGTAATTTTTGTAGACACCAATAACAATCCCGGCAAATCCAGACGATATGTATCGGTTGATGTGGTTCGGGCCAAATGGACATATTGTGAATTTTGCAAATTTGTCATATCCAAATTTGTTATTTCACGGTATAAAAGTATTTGTTTTATATAGTTCATTTATTAACCCTAGATACGCACACCGAACCCAATACGTTTTGAAAATCCGGCGGATTTTCTGATGGACAGCAAACTGTCTATCTTGGCCGGCGTAAATTCAGTTTTTACATCTTCGCCGTCGTTTTCCAACAAGCAGCGACGCAGTATCGCGGTTAATTCGCGCTGTAATTCACGGACGCCTTGTTCGGTGGTATAATTTTGAATTATATGACGGATTGCATCATCGCTGATGATTATGTTATCGGTATCCCAACCCGTATCATGTGCCGCGCGCCCGATTAAATGTTCGCGGGCAATTTTAACTTTTTCTTCTGTGCTGTATCCGGGAATTTCAATTATTTCCATACGGTCTTTCAGCGCATTAGAAAAATTCAAACTGTTTGCGGTGGCGATAAACAAAACCTTGGACAGGTCAAAGTCAACTTCCAAATAATGGTCGCGGAATGTTTTGTTTTGTTCTGGGTCCAAAATTTCCAATAATGCAGATTCTGGATCCCCGCGCCAATCGCGTCCCATTTTATCAATTTCGTCCAGTACGATAACAGGATTGTTCGCCTTGCATCGTTTCAATGCATCCATAATGCGGCCAGTTTGCGCACCAATATATGTTTTACGATGACCGCGAAAATGTGCCTCGTCCGAAATTCCGCCCAGGGAAATGCGATGATATTTGCGCCCCAGCGCGGATGCAATGGATTTACCCAATGATGTTTTTCCAACACCTGGTGCACCGACAAAGCATAAAATGCTGCCCTGGTTGGCGCCCGTTTTTTTCATTACGGCAATGTGTTCCAAAATGCGTTCTTTGACGGGTTGCATTCCCGAATGTTGGGAATCCAAAACTTCGCGCGCACTTTTCAGATTTACGGTCGTTTTGTCTGATTTATTCCACGGCATTGCCAATAATTCGTCCAGGTATGTCTTTAACAATCCGCCTTCGTTGGACATTGGCGACATGCTGCGCATGCGACGCCATTCGGACATTGCCTTTTCTTTGACTTCTGCGGGCAGGGGGGATTTTTCAATACGTTTGCGCATATTTTCAGAATCCATTTCTTCGCTGTCATCGCCCATTTCTTTTTGAATTGCACGCATTTTTTCTTGCAAAATCGCCTCGCGTCGGCCACTTTCCATTTGTTGGTGAATACGGCGATTAATGGAATCCTCTATTTTGGCCGTTTCAGCCATCAGATTAATTTGTTCCAATAATATCAGCAATTTTTCACGCCATGATTCTGCACGCAAAACCCGCACCGCAGATTCTGTATCCATTCCTGACATTTGAATCACCGCATCCACAAACGCCGGCAGGGGATAATTCAGGACGATATTGCGCAACTTGTCAATTTTGAATTTGCGGGATATGGATAAAAATTGCATGTTTTCTGCAACCCGATCGCGCAGGGCCAATGTTTGTTCCAGACCTGCGTCATCCAACACCGTAATTGGTATGGATTCGGCCGTAAACAGACCGTTTTCCACCGTAATGTCTGTCAACCGAACAGCATTTGTGGTTCGTACGATTGCATGAACCGTTCCGTCAGGCAGACGTAAAACCTGGGCAATTTCGCCAATTGTGCCAACATCATAAATATCGTCCGGTGCGGTTGGGTATCCCCATGTATGCTGGGCGGCCAATACCACCCGTTGGTTTGCGGCCATTGCCGCATCCATACATATAATTGATTGTGCATTGTCAATATATACAGGCACCGTTAAACCCGGATGTACGACAAAATCGCGAAAAGGCAAAATATATTCTTTCATAGTGTTTGTAATATAAGATATTTTTATAATTTTTCAAGGCCAATAAAAATCCCCGTTAAACGGGGAATATTTGCCGAAAATCAGTTATGATTAGCGACGGCGTCCGTTATAACCGTTATATTGTGCGGCGCCACTGGAACGTTTTGACAGATAACGTGCCGCAATCAGCACCAACCATTCAAACGCCAACAGGCCCAAATAAAAGAATTTGTTTTCAATACCTGCGACCCAACCCAATACATATACCAATTGTGCAATAAAAGATACGTACAAAATACCGAAAACACCGGTGAAGAATACTTTTTTAACTTTTCCAAACATTTTTTGCCCTTTTCCTTTTCAAAAGTAATTTTTTTGTGCCGGGTTTCTGGTGCCAGGTACCCGGCCGACCCCGCAATAGCAAAAATGGATACAATCAACAATTGCCAATTATACCCGACGCCATCTTAGGCAGCCATTGCAAGGCGAACATTGTCGTTCGCAGCGATTCTATCGCCATTCAGTTTTTATTTGGCTTTTAACGACGCCATGTCGGATTCAGGCGGTTTGTCTTTCATCATCTGTCGAATCTATTACACCCCCATAAAATAATTCTGGGCGGCGTCTGCCTGGCCACAATTATTTTCTGTTTCCAGATTTGTTTTCTGCAAAATCTGGTGGAGGTGCCGGGTACCGCCCCCGGGTCCAAAATGATTATTGCACAATGCGTTCAGAATCATCACTGTTTTCACAGCATATTTATTATAGTCTTTCCACTGGAAATTGCAAGTTTTTAAGTTATAATGACGGCAAAAGGTAAACTTATGAAATTCTTAGACAAAGCGAAAATTCATATCAAGGCTGGCGACGGCGGCAATGGGGCGGCCAGTTTCCGCCGCGAGAAATATATTGAATTCGGCGGTCCCAACGGTGGCGACGGCGGTCGCGGTGGCGATATTGTCTTTCGCGCGGTGCCGAATGTGAATACACTGATTGATTACCGCTTTAAAATGCATTTCGCGGCCCAGCGTGGTGAAAATGGCATGGGAAAAATGCGTACGGGGGCGTCTGGCGAAACACTGGTGTTGCCGGTGCCGACCGGAACCGTTATATTGTCTGAAAACGAAGAAATTCAATACGCCGACCTGAACGAAGACGGCATGGAATATCGTGCGGCCCGCGGTGGAAATGGCGGTTGGGGAAATCTGCATTTCAAAAGTCCGACAAACCGCGCCCCGCGTCAGGCAAATGACGGTCTGCCCGGTGAAGAACGTACGGTTGTTTTGCGTCTGAAACTGATTGCTGATATTGGTTTGGTTGGATTTCCAAATGCAGGGAAATCAACATTGCTGGCCGCATTGACGGCGGCACGTCCAAAAATTGCAAATTATCCGTTTACAACATTAAATCCGCAATTGGGCGTCATGTATGCGCACGATCGTGAATTTGTAATGGTGGATTTGCCCGGGTTGATAGAAGGCGCACATACTGGTGTTGGTCTGGGCGACCGATTCCTGGGGCATGCGGAACGCACCAAGATGATATTGCATGTTATTGACGGCACGGAACCAGATTGGGCGGCGCGATATGCGGCAATACGTCATGAAATGGATTCATATGGTGGCGGATTGGTGGGCAAACCGGAAATGGTTGTTATTAATAAAATAGATGCCATTGCACCGGATGATTTAAAAACGAAATTGGCTGAATTTAAAAAATCATTTGGTCGCCGTAAAAAGCCCGAAATTATTACAGTCAGTGCCGCAGGAATGTTGGGGGTCAAGGAGTTGGTTTCTGCAATTGAAAAACAGTTTATAGAGGCAGAAAAAAATGAAACAACGAAATCCATTGGCCCAGCATAAAACATTCATTTCCAAGATGCGCGCGTTTATCGCCGACCGCTATGCCGGTGCGTTTGCGTATAAATCAGATGATACACGCGTGCCATTGAAACAGGTAAAATTCCAAGATGTTGAATTTATCGGTGGTCTGTGGCGTGTGCAACATAAATTGGATTATGAATTGCGCACCATTCGTGATAAGCAATTAATACTGGGGCCACGCATTGATTTACAGGAAAAGAATTATTTTGAATATTATCAGGCCGCAAACCCACCAGTTTACAATTGCTATGGTCCATTATGCCAATTAACCTATGACAAAGTTGTGGCCAGATATATTACCGACAAAAAGGAATATTGGGCATATGGCAACACAGTTGCCGATGCGCGTGCGTTTTTGGGGATAAAATTATACGATGAATACATGGATTTGATTCATTCTGCCGCGTGCAAAAAAGTAAATCAAAACCAAAAATAAAAAACATTTTTCTGCTGAATGGAAAATTTGCTTTTGTGATTTTTATCTGTTAATATCTAGGACTGAAATCACATTAACCCATAAAGGAGAAATACACCATGGCAACATTGTCATTAAAAGGCACCCAGACGGAAAAGAATCTGTTGATTGCGTTCGCGGGTGAATCCCAGGCACGTAATCGTTATACCTTTTTTGCGTCCAAGGCCAAGAACGAAGGTTATCAGGCAATTCAAAAAATCTTTTTGGAAACGGCCGAACAAGAAAAAGAACATGCATCACGTTTGTTTAAATTCTTGGAAGGTGGTGATTTGGAAATAACTGCATCTTTCCCGGCCGGCAAAATTGGCACAACATTGGAAAATTTGCAGGCGGCGGCATACGGTGAACACGAAGAAAACACCAACATGTATCCGAAATTTGCACAAATTGCGGCACAGGAAGGTTTCCCGGCAATTGCCGAAGTTTTGAAAAACATTGGTTATGCAGAACGCTATCATGAATCACGCTATCGCGCGTTGATTGATGCAATTGAAAACGGTACATTGTTCAAACAGGACAAAATCGTTATGTGGCGCTGCACAAATTGCGGTATGTGGCACATCGGTACCGAGGCACCGTCCGTATGCCCGGCATGTTTGCATCCCCAGGGATACTTCATCAGCGAAGGGACAATTTCCCGTTGTGATACAAACGAAGGTTTCTGTGAATACACAAACATTGATGAATAAAAAAATCCCCCAATTGGGGGATTCTTTTTGCGACATATAACTGCGCCACTTTTTCCCCTTCGTCATTGTGGATGGACAACGATTTTTACCTTCGTCATTGCGAGGGAGTGAAACGACCGTGGCAATCCAGATGATTAATGAAACTTTACCGCTTTACCTGTGGATTGCCACGCTACACCGCGTTCGCTCGCAATGAATCCGAGTATATGAAAACAAGCGCAGCGCAGTTTGAATAAATACCGAGGATACGCGCAGGCACGCAGTGCCCAGCGACACACATTTATGGATTGCCGGACGACGTGGGCTTTTTAATCGCAATAAAAACTATTGCCGGTCCATTGACCCGAACCAGTATTATTGGAAAATTTTGTTCCCGACGGTATATAGCATGATGTGCGTGCCGTACTGCCCGCCGCAGATGTTCCGGTCGCACCATCTTCGCTGGGGCAACGGGTACAACCTGATGTGCCATTGGATGAACTGCCGTAATATCCGGTTGCACATCGGTAAGATGTGGATGTATGGCATGTTTCGCATAGACAATATTTGGTTTGACGATATTGATATCCGGTATTACCAGAAACCCAACCTGTATCACCACTGCAATTATTGCATCCGCCACAGGTTTCGCATGTGCCTTGATGACAATATTGACCACTGGAACATTCTGAATCACTGGCGCATCCACATGAATACGTAGATGTGCCGGTTTGCGCATTGACGCATTTACAAGTGGAACCGTCGCAGTCAACAAACATACCGATTGCATCATTCCATGTTGCCTTGGTACATGAACCACCGTCGCATATTGGTTCATTACCCAGCGCATTTATACATGGAAATAACAACAGGTTGGCTGTTATTAATATTTTTATATTCATTTAATCAATCTCCTGTGTGTGTAAACAAAAACCACCAACAAATTTGGTGGTCAGGAGGTTGAGAACAATTGTTGGAATTGTGTCGCGTATTTTATATTTCGCGAACCCTCCTGACCATATCTGGTCCAGGAGTCGTTTATCGTCTGAATATTAAAACCGGCGCCAATTGCGCGCTCCAGGTTTGTATTCCGACGCCAACACAGAGGTTCTCATACCTCATCAGCAGAATACCTGCTGATACATGAATTATATAATATGCATATGAAAAAAACAACCATTAAAAAACCGGGATGATGTTTCCCGGTTTTAATTAAATGGTTCCTGTTTTTAAATTGTCGCCAATATAAAATTTATATTCAGATGGAATAAACCGCAGTAATGCAAAATTTGGGTCCTGCCATCCGTCATAACCAAAACGCGAATATTCGTCGCGCCAATGTTTTTCTTTTTCGTGTGTGTCGTTAATAATTTCCATTTTTCCGAACAAACGCACCGCATGACGTGTGGCGGGGTTAAAATAATACAGACAGCAGTTTGGATTATTCACAATTTGTGCATGTTTTGGCGAATGTGCATTGGTTAAAAAGTGCAGGTTAAAATCCGTTGCATCACGGTTCATGCCATTCATTACATGGCGTGTTTCCGGGTATTTTCCCAGGCCAAATGTGCAAAGTTGTAAATCATCGCATGAACGTACAATTTCCAATACGGATTTTAAAACATCATTGTTCATTTTTAATCTCCAACGTGTCCAGAATCTTGTCCAATTTTCGCAACGAACTGTCGGCACATCCACGACCGCGCCATGTCATAATTTCTTCACCAGTTTTCTGGTTGGCGATAGATACATTAAAATTCCACCACCAGAATCCGTTAAAGGGACACCAGAACGGATTAAACATCTCGCGGCGTTCGTGAACACGAACTAAATATTTGGCGTTGGATGGGATTTCAACCCTTATCACTTCTATACCAACATTGTCATCTTCCCATTCGTCGTCAGTCCGGGCTTTGCCAACCAATACTTTATAGCCGCGTTTTTCCATTTGTTGTTTTATGCTGCGCCGCATTGTATAGCCGCCGTAACGTGCATAAACGGTGCTGCCAGGTTCCAACGTATTGGGTTTTACATACACACTGTTGCAACCAGCCAGTATTAAAGCACATATCAAGAATTTTATAACAGGCATATTTTCCTCATCTTTTATTCCCAGGATACACGATATTGCGGTCCAAAAACAAGTGTAAATCAGAAAATATATTGCATTTTATCATACACTGCGTATAATACGGGACAATTGCACCCGTGGCTTAACTGGATAGAGCACCGCCCTCCGAAGGCGGGGATTGCGCGTTCGAATCGCGCCGGGTGCGCCAGGATACTAGCCGACATTGTGTCGGTTTTATTTTTGATTGTGCATTATTTTTGCCGGGGAATGTATCTGGCAAAATAAAATGAAAAGACTTTTTCCAATACTTTTATGCGCGCGGCATTTAACTGGTCAGGTATAACCATATCAATTGTTTTGTAGAACAAGTTTGGGTCTTGGCCTTGTAATTTCAGGTAATAACCCGCAATTGCTGTGGCAAAGTTTATATTTGCAATAGATACTGCTTCTAAATCCAGAATACCGGACAGGTGTTTGTTATCATCCAGCAATATGTTGCGCGGGTTTAAATCGCAATGGCATATTGTTTTTGGGCCGGCATTCATAATTTGGGTTGCATAATAAACGCCATTTGCCAGAAAGGTGGATTTGGTTTTATTCAATATATTGTTCTGGGCAACCTGGGCACAATCTTTGTTATTTATGCCTTGGAATTTGTCCAGTGGTATCATAGACAATTTCTTGATTTCAATTGCAACGTCCGCATACACACGGGCCAGTTCAGATTTTGTCATGCCTTGTTGCAGATATTCAAACAAAGTACGGCCCTGCATATATGGATAAACTTCCATTTCTTTATCCTGATATGTGTATATATCGCTGCGCGGGACGCGGATACAGTATGGATATAAAACCTGGCTGATGCTGTGATTGCGATGTGTTTCGTTATTGGATTTAAAGCGAAATATTCGTTTATTTGATTGGTCCTGCGCGACAAAGACAGTTGCCTTGGTGCCCAAAACACGTGGTTGTTTTATTTCCATTGTGCGTGGGGCATAATTTAATATCGCCTGGACATAAAAATCGTTTTGCAGATTCATGAATTACGTATTTAATTTATTGTTGTCAAATATATTTTATAGTCAACACTTGTAAAGTCAAGAACAATAAAAGGCCTATCTGGACAGGCATGCAATCATAAAATCGTCTAAATCGCCGTCCAGAACCGCCGCAGAATCCGTTTTTTCAACACCGGTGCGAACGTCTTTGACCAATTGATATGGATACAGGACATAGTTGCGAATCTGGCTGCCCCATTCAATTTTCTTTTGCGCGGCCTTGGCGGCATCTTCTTCTTCGGCGCGTTTACGCAATTCCAATTCATACAGTTTACTGCGCAGCATTTTCATTGCCATTTCGCGGTTTTGAATCTGGCTGCGTTCATTTTGACATGTAACAACCGTATTTGTTGGTAGATGGGTTATACGCACCGCACTGTCGGTTTTATTTACATGCTGGCCCCCCGCGCCGGACGAACGATATGTATCAATACGCAAATCTTTTTCATTTATCGCAATTTCAATTGTGTCGTCAATGTCTGGCCATACATCCACAGACGCAAAACTGGTCTGGCGTTTGCCATTGGCATTAAATGGCGAAATACGAACCAGGCGGTGAACCCCAATTTCGTTTTTTAACCATCCATATGCACGTGGCCCAGTTATACGATATGTTATGTTTTTTATTCCGGCGGTATCGCCTTCGTGTTCTTCTATGACTTCGCATGCAAAACCATGGCGTTCGGCCCAGCGTGCATACATACGTGATAACATTTGGGCCCAATCTTGGGCCTCGGTCCCGCCGGCACCGGCCTGGATAAACAAAAATGCGCCATTATTGTCCGCAGGGTCCCGGAACAGGGTAATAAACTTGGCCCGGTGCGCATCATCAGCCAATTTTTCAATTGCCGCCAGTACTTCACCGTCATCAGGTGCCATATCGTATAAATCACGCAGATTGGTATATTCCGATTCCAACGCCAATAATTCATTTAAAGATTTTTCCAAACCGGATTTTTTTTGCAATAATGCACGCGCATTATCCGGATTATCCCATAAATTTGGGTCATCTGTTTGCGATTTTAATTCGTTTATTTCAGATTGTAATTTATCTGGGTCAAAGAAACCCCCTGACGGCAGAAATGTCGTCGGAAATTTGTGATAAAATTTCGTTGGCGATAATCATACTTGGCATGATAGCAATTTATTTGCATCGGTCAACAGATTTATAGGATTAGAATTAAATCAACGTTTGCCTTTTTATGACTGTTGTGTTAAAATTTCTTTAACGAGAGGGATTTCAATGAAGAATATATTTGTTGTATTTGGTCTGATTGGGGCATGTTTCTGCGGATTTGATGCGCCGGCGGTGTCGGCGGGAACCGTGGGTGCGGCAAACACCACACGTAATGTGTCCGTTAATACCGGTGTCAATAGTGGTAATTTGCGTGGCAACCAGGCATTGGCAAACGCGTACAAAACAAATCAGCGAAATACATATTATATGGTAAATCAGCCGGATGTTGATTCCGCATGTCGTGAAAGAATCTATAAATGCCTGTCTGATTACTGTGGGGACGTAACGGTTGTTCCGGGCCAGCGTTCGGGCCGTTGCCAATATGCCACAGAAAGCGAATTGTACAACTATGCATTATTGTGCCTGCAAAAAGATACATCGGTTTTATTACCACAATATGGCGCAAATACGCGCAATTATGCCGGCGGAATGAATACGGCCGCGCGTCTGTGTCCGCCGTACGTACAGCAAGAATTAATGTCATATCTGTCCATGTCCAATATGGCGGATCAATTGTCCAAATCACATTCGGATTTGTGTCTGCAACGTCGCCAGGAATTAGAAGCGGCAATGGCATGTCATTCGGTTGCGCTGGCATATGGTAATGAAACATCCAGTATGCTGACTACGCAATTGACCGATTATTGCGGTGCCGGCGTCCCAGGGGGCAGTGCGGAAATGGTGACCCGATTTGCCAATGCCGGGAATGTCGGGGCCAGTATTTGGGGCTGGGCGGAAAAAATTGTCAGCCTGGATTTAAATAAAAAGGGTTCTGATTGGCAGGCGGCGGTTGACGCAGTCTTGGCCGGTTATACAAATCGTATGAATTTGGCATGCGGTGATGATTTGCAATTAAATACAGTATCACATTCGTCAGACGGTGCGTCCCAGCCAACTGCATTACAAACGGCGGCCGCATTGGCGGTTGGGGTGGCATTCCCGTCCGCGCCGGTAAACATGGAAAATCCATATGAAAATTGGTCTGTTTACCAAGAAATTCAGTCCATGTCAGAATTATGGGATTATGATACTGCATACCAGGTTGTCCAGGCCGCGTTGTCCAATCCGGCTACAACACAGAATGCATTTTTAACCAGTGCCCAAATGGATAACATGCAGACGGCGTACAAACGTGGCACCAAAGTGTTTATTGTTCGCGACAGTGCACGTTGCTATGTCATTCCGGTTGCGACATTGACAGCCCAGGAAACATCCTTGGTGGCACAGTCTTTTGCAAACTGCATCAGTAAATAATTTATTGTTAATAAAAAATGCCCCGAATAAAAATCGGGGCGTTTTTTATTTTCGGTAAATTCGGCGTGTGCCAACATTCAGACCCAGAAAATAATATCTGATTTTATTTTGGAAAATTTCACGGCGGGTCAACGTCATATTGAACATTTTAAATTTCTCTATCACAAATGGTGATTCTGGTGTCGTCATTAATTCATATGCATTGTGCGCAATTAAAAATTCGTTCAGTTTTTCGCGGGCATTCTGGGTGTCTGTGGAATTATTGCGATTTGAAATCAATTTGCGTGATTTACCCAATGCGGTTTCCATATCAACAACATTGTAAATTGCACCCGGAACGGTGGCGACAGTTTGCGCCAAAACAATTGCCGGTTGGGTAAAGAATAAATCCTGGGCGCCGAAAATGCGTTCATCATATTTCAGACCGGTTTTATCCAAAAAAGATTTTTTATATAAATACCGCCATGCCGGCCGAAATTTATTTGCACGTGTTTTCAGAATTTTATCGCGGGTACTGATTAAAATTTCAATCGCATCAAATCGCGGAAAGTTATAGTCCGGTTGATTTACTTCGCCACATAAAATATCTGCGTCTGTTTGGCATGCGGCATTCGCCATTTTTTCAAAATAATCCAGATTTACATAATCGTCATGATCATGAAAGTGAACGTATTGCCCGTTTGCATTTTTCAAACCATTATTCAGTGCCGCGGATGGACCGGCATTTTTCTGATTCAGGATTTTTATGCGTTTGTCCAATTTGGCATAGTGGTTATAAACGTCAGCCGTGTTGTCCGTACATCCGTCATCAACAATTATTATTTCCAGATTTTGGTATGTTTGATGTATCAGGTGTTCCAAACATTTTGATAAAAATTTTTCTGCGTTGTACACAGGTATAACCACAGATATTAATGGTGTGTTTTTCATATTTTTTTGCCTTTGCTGCCATTTTATAAGATAAATATTTTTTTCGCAACAATTAGATTGTTTTTCCTGATATGGCTTGAAAATATACGTAAATTTTGATATAGTTTTATAAAATGCAACTTAGCCGCAGAACTCTTTTAAAATTCACCGCCATTGGAACGATGGCTGTTTGTTTGATGCCACGATTGGCCTTGGCCGCGCGGAATTCCGTTAAATCAATTCGTACCGGAACACAACCCGGCGGGAAAACCCGCCTGGTGATTGAAACATCGGCGCGACCGTCATATTCACTGTCTTATCCGGCCAATCAATTGATAATTACATTGGCAAATACTGCGGCCAATTTCGGGTTGCGGCCGAATTTGGCGTCCGGCACATTGGTTAAATCCATTTCCCAGGCCCAGATTAACGACCAGGTTCAAATTGTTGTAAATCTAAACCGTGGAATTGGGCAAATTCCAAAATCGCAAATAATGATTTTGGAACCAAATGGCGATAATGATTATCGTCTGGTTCTGGATTTCGTGGCGGGCCAGGGCGCGCCCGTCGCCGCGGCATCAACAACAAAAACAACCGCGCCGGCCGCCCAAAAATATGTAATTGTAATTGATGCCGGCCATGGGAACCAGGATCCGGGCTGTATCGGTAAAAATGGAACCAAGGAAAAAGACATTGTTTTATCAGTTGCAAAAAAATTAAAAAACAAATTGGATGCGAACGGATTTAAAACATATTTAACACGCAGTAATGATACATATTTAAAACTGGGGCGCCGCGCGGAAATTGCCGAACAGCGCAAGGCTGATTTGTTCCTGTCGCTGCATGCAAATGCCAACCCCAGTCGTGCCATGAAGGGATTTTCCATTTACACTTTGTCCGAAAAGGCGTCTGACGAAGAGGCAAAAAAATTGGCCGAGGCTGAAAATGCCGCCGACAGAATTGGTGTGGATGGTTTTACAGATTTTGAACCAAATATTCGCAGTGCATTGTCCGCCCTGCAACAGCATGCCGTTGCCGAAATGAGTGAAGAATACGCCAACGGTTGCGCCCGCGCATTCCGCAATGCCAAGATTGAGGCCCAACCCGGTCCCGCCGTGCGTCATGCGCCATTTGCGGTTTTACGTTCAACCGTTCCGGGGTCTTTGATTGAATTGGGACATTTGTCCAACGCGTCCGAAGAAAAACTATTACGCACAGATGCGCACCAAATGAAACTGGTTAACGCAATTGTAAAATCCGTTAAAAATTATAATTTTGATGTATAGCGTCTGAACTCAGATAAAATTTGGCCTTGCATTGGGCCATTGTTTTCGTATAATGACCGACACGGAGACGTGGCAGAGCGGTTGAATGCGCGCGACTCGAAATCGTGTATACGGCAACCCCGTATCAAGGGTTCAAATCCCTTCGTCTCCGCCATATGTCTTTGTTGATGCACGGCCACGATTGGTGGCTTAGAGTATACAAATTAGTTTTAATCATTTTATTAATTGCCATGAAAACATTTAACGAACAGGTTTATGATATTGTTGCACGCATACCCGCCGGCCGGGTGGCCACGTTTGGCCAAATTGCGCGTATGATTGGACGTCCACGTATGGCGCGGTTTGTTGGGTATGCATCTAATAACAAGGCGTCATGGCATTTGCCGTGGCATCGCGTCGTCTTTAAGGACGGCAGTTTGTGCGGCCCCGGATTTTTTGAACAACAATACCGGGCACTGAAAAGCGAAGGGGTAAAATTCACCCGTGATAAAAAAGTTTTAATTGAACAATTTCAATGGGACCCAGAACGTGATGCGGTTCCAATGGATATCCGTGATTTTCCATTGGTTTTCTGAAAAATATAAATGGGGCAGACGCCCCATTTATTATTGTTTTCTTTTGCGACCCGCGCCGGATGATGCATTATGCAATTGGTTGAATATTTCATCCGAACTCAGTGCCTTGAATGTCAAAAACCATGCCTTGACATCCAAAGATTTATCTTTGTTGTTTATTCGCTGGTCCATTTCCACCGTTGTCGCCGGCGCGCCGACCACGACATCGTTGCCCGGTTGCCAATTCACAGGCGTGGATACATGGAATGCATCGGTTGTTTGCAATGCAATCAAGATGCGTTTTATTTCGGCCAAATTACGTCCTGTGGATAACGGATAATATAAAATCGTGCGAATTATTCCCCGTGGGTCAATTATAAATACTGCACGGACTGTTTTGGTATCTGCGGCGCCCGGTTGAATCATTCCATATTTGTTGGCAATTTCCATTGACATGTCATCAATAATTGGGAATGTGATTTTTAAATCTTTCCAACCGTGAAAATCTATATCGCGAATTGCATTAATCCACGCCAAATGTCCCGTCAGCGTTCCAATTGACAGACCAATTAATTCAGTGTTCAATTCTTGGAATTCTGGCAGCATGGCCTGAAATCCCATAAATTCAGTTGTGCAAACGGGCGTAAAGTCCGCCGGATGCGAAAATAAAATCACCCATTTCCCGGCGTAATCATCGGGGAAATTTACGTGGCCGTTTGTGGTTTCGGCGGTAAATTGCGGGGCGGGGTCGCCAATTAATGGCATTGTTGAATTTATATCTGCCAAATCATCACAAACATTTGTATCAAATAAATCGTGCATTTTTTTCTCCTTGGTATATTTATAATCAGATTAACATCCGCCTGGCGAAACATGCACAAGAACCTATTCATACGTATAAAAAACTTTACTCTTGATAAATTGTGCTAAGATATAAATAATAAAGGTTAAGCAAAAGGAAGTAAAAACATGAAACGTTCAGATATCGTCAGATCTATTCAGGTTCAGTTTAAACATATGCGTTCGTCGGATGCGGCGTCGATATTGGATACCGTGGCCCAGCATATGATGGATTCAATCGCAAACGGCGACAGAATAGAAATCCGCGGTTTTGGAACTTTTCAGCCACGCGCCCGGGCAACAAAAATCGGATATAATCCATGCACCGGCCAACCTATGCATCTGCCGGCCAGCACGACTATTTTATTCAAGCCCAGTCGTGAATTAACAAAAAAAATGAACGGATAAGAAATGTTATTTGGTAAAAAATCTGGAATTAAAAACCGCGACCGCGCGCGATATGATCGCGTTCGTCGTTTAATGTGGATTAAATGCGAATCCTGTGGACGTTTGGTTTATTACAAAGATTATAAAACGAACCATTATATATGCCCACGCTGTGGTCGTGCATTTATCATGACCCCGAAACAGCGTTTTGATTTGCTGTTTGATAATACAGAATGGATAAAATTGCCATTGCCAACTGTGTCCGATGACCCGTTGCAGTTTACAGACCGCAGTGCGTATGTTGACAGATTGGCCGAGGCACGCAATGACACTGGATATCACGATGCAATTGTCAGTGCCGACGGAACAATTGGCGGAATTCCAACAACCGTTTGCGTATTAAACGGCGATTTTATGATGGGGTCCATGGGACGCGCCGCGGGCGATGGAATAATCGCCAGTATGGAACACGCAATTGAAACGCGTCGCCCGTTTGTCATGGTTGTGGCCAGTGGCGGCGCCCGTATGCAGGAAAACATTTTGTCATTGATGCAAATGGCGCGTACAACGGTTGCGGTAAATAAGCTGCACGCAAATGGAATTCCGTATATTGTATTGCTGACCGATCCAACATATGGCGGCGTAACGGCGTCGTTTGCGATGCTGGGTGATATTCATATTGCCGAGGCCGGCGCCCGTATCGGCTTTGCCGGACGACGCGTAATTGAACAGAATATTCGTGAAAAATTACCTGCGAATTTCCAAACGGCGGATTATTTGTACGAACACGGAATGGTTGATATGGTTGTGCCGCGTCCGGAATTGCATGATAAATTGGCAAAAATCCTGGCGGTTTTAACCAAACAAACCAAAGAACCAAAACCAATTAATGTCGCAACACCGGCGCATGATGAATCTAAAAAAACGCGCGGAATGGGCGAAACAGATGCGTACGACAAAGTATTGCTGGCGCGTAATGAAAACCGTCCGCATTTCTTGGATTACATAAACGGTATTGTTGACGATTGGACATACCTGGCCGGCGATCGGACATTTGCCGAAGACCCCGCCATGGGCAGTGGTATTGGTTTCTGGCGCGGCATTCCGGCCGTAATTATCGGCCAAGAACAGGGCCGCACAATCGAGACCCGTCAAAAGCACCGCTTTGGAATGGTAAACCCCGACGGTTATCGCAAGGCGCAACGTATGATGCGTTTGGCGGAAAAATTTGAACTGCCATTGATTTCATTGTTTGATACCGCGGGCGCATTTGCCGGCCGCGAAGGTGAAGAACGTGGCCAATCCCAGGCGGTTGCTTCGTCCATTGCGACCGGATTGGCGATTAAAACGCCATATGTTGCCGTTAATGTGGGCCAGGGTGGTTCCGGCGGCGCAATTGCAATTGGCACCGGTGATCGTGTGTTAATGCTGGAAAATGCAATTTATTCGGTTATTGCACCTGAATCCTGCGCCAGTATTTTATGGAAAGATAACAAGTTCAAAGCCACAGCGGCCGCGGCATTAAAATTGACCGCGCGTGATATGGCGAACCTGAACGTTATTGATAAAATAATTTCTGAACCATCCGACGGCGCGCATACTGATTGGCAAACCACAATGGAATTGCTGGCCACAGCGGTTGCAGATGAAATCAGTGAATTGCAAAAAATTCCGGCATCAGAATTACCGGCACGACGCGCGGATAAATTCATTGCAATGACACGCGATGTTGAAATATATCAACCGGAACATAAAACCGAAGACCATTAAAGCACCCGCCACCCGGCGGGTTATTTATTGAAATTATTAATTTCCTAACTTATACTTTATATGAAATAGGACAAGCGGGTTATAATTATGTCAAAGCCTAATTGTATTTTGCCAGTTAAACGCACTGGAAATCAAAAAAATCCAAAACTTATAATTTTATTGTCCAATCCTGGGGGTAATCCAGATTGGCCTAAACGTTTACCTGAATATGCCATGGATGCCGATGGTGAATACCACGATGCAGATATGGATTTGTCTGTTTGTCGTGATTATAATGAATGGTTTGATGACATCATAAATATTGCAGCGCGGTATGGTATAAAACCTTCACAGATTTTACTACTGGAATATTACCCGTATCATACAGTGCGTTCTGCAGATTTTATCCAAAATCCCAACAAATGGAATTCGTACGCTCGCGATGCATTGACTGAAAATGTCGCGATTTTACGCACGCATATTGTACATGATGTTCCAATTTTTGGATACTATTATGGATGTTGGTTGGGCGTGGTGCCTGAATTAAAAAAATATCCTTTCTTTTATAAAAGTACAGGGCGTTGGAAAAAGCAAAAGATTTTCCAATTAGACAATTTTTTATACAACTTGCATAAAAATAATAAAAATTTCTGAACAGTAAGGAAATACATAAAAATAGAGCCCCTCAGGGCTCTTAATTCTGGCGGAGCGTATAGGACTCGAACCTATGCATGAGTATAACCCCATGACGGATTAGCAATCCGCTCCATTACCACTCTGGCAACGCTCCGAATAACGATTTTAAGGGGAATTTTTAGCAAACTTGCTATCGTTCGCCTATGGTTCGCTACGCCTATTACAGGGGTGAGTATATATTACCATAAAACAAAAAGCAAGGGTAATATTTTCAATTTGTTAACTTGGAATTTGAAATGTTGCGTATAGTATTTTTATATTCAAAGGGATATACGGATTGTTAATATTTGGTCGTGCTTAGTGGTACAAAGGTTCGGGGCATATACGTTCCGCCAGATTTTTTTAGCGACAGTTCTGTTGGCTTTGAATTTCATTCTTTCCAAAACTTGTACATCGGATATGTTTTAAACCGTTCCTTTTCCGCATCTGACAGCGTTTCAAATTCTTTTCTGGCGCAATTCATATTTTCTGTCAACAAATACCCCGCAATACGATGTTCTGTAATATCTGTCCGGTGAATAAAATCTTCTAACTGTGAAATTTCGGTCGGTGTGAACTGACGCTGTCTTTTTATCAACTGCATTTCATTTAGATATAAAGAATCACGTAATCCGGCAGGTATATCAGGAACTGCCTTCAATTGTTCCAAGGCATTGGTTGCAAGACCTAAAAACATCTGATCGCCAGTTTTATCAAAGGCTTTGACCAATTTAAACCAGTAATGCACCAGTATCAGCCCCAACGCTTCAATAGCGTCTTTGCCATTTAGGTAAGAAAACACGTCTTTTTGTATAAATGGCAAATCCAGGTTCAACGCTGTATAAAAATCTGTTTCGTGCAATAGTAAAAAGGATGAATGATCACTGGGCGGGGTATTTGTGGCAGAATCGCCTTGTCTGGTCAAAACCGCAACAGGATGATTGAATAAATCGCGGATCAGATAAGTCCCATCTTGAAGTTCTGCAGCCCGAAATAGTAATAATCCATTTCCGGCTTTGATTCTTAACAATCCGTATGGATTCATATGTTCTATTGCGACAGGTTTGTTCTTTAATACAGATTCAGACACAATTAGCAACTGACGTATTAATGTTTCGTTCAACGGGATATCTTTGTCAAACCCCATAAAATCAAACAGAGCCTTGATATTTTGCAGAACCCGCAGGTTGTTTTTAAACATTGGTATTGCCTGTTTGCGTTTCGCGCGCGATGATGTAGCGGTTCCCAGCTGAAATCCTACATTCTCAATAGAAAAAGTTTTATTCGCGTCCGCGGCAATTATAAACTCCAAGGTATTTATATGATCTGACAGCGTACCCTGCATGTTCAGGGCAAAGGTTTTTGGCTGATTATTTTGAAATGTCAAAACAATATTTTCTGCCCCGAAGCTGATTTCCATTGTATTTGTTGTTTTATTTACCTTGAACCCGTTAAAATAAGCATGGCCAGCAACCATCAGTCGCCCAACAGGATTGGCAATTTTAATTTGTTGTATGCCAACCTTGTCAACACACGCAACATTTCCCAGGGGATGTCTGGCATATTGGTAAACTTCTTTCCCCACCAAGTCCAGTGGGGTATGTACACGCGCTTCAAAAAACAATTCGTCATAACCCGCCTTGATTAATTCTTCTGGGGACTTAAAGCCAGTTTGATCCAGGCAACTTTGCAATTTTTGATGTCGCAGGAAATCAATAAATATATCTTGAACCTCTGTCGGATCGGTCGGGAATTTCTTGAACCCCACCATATGATGTTTTTGTTTACTGTACTGTTTAATAATTTTCAATAAATCAACCGGCAATAATACCTTGTAATAAATTACTTCCGTTTTTCCGTCAGTTTTTACCACGAAATAGATGGCGCCCCCATCATTATAGTAATTCTGAATATCCGATAAATTTACCGAATATTTCCAATACAGCGTGTTGTTATTGCGTCGGTCTTCTTGGCATTTTACCTGCACAGGAACCCGACCCAGTAATTGATGTTTTTCTTTGCCAGGATCTTTGTATACATACACATCGCCGTCCCAACAGGGCAATTTATCATTTTTATTAATATCTGCCATTAACAAATCAGTCCGTGCCAGTAATTGTTCCACCGCCGATGTACCGATTTGTTCTTTGTTCATAATTGGCCCTTTTTTATTAAGTAATATGTAGTTTGGTTTTACGATTTTTCAAGGGCGGAAAAATATAAATATCATCTGTTATAAAGGTCTTGATTTTGGCGAAGAAACCGTTGAATGCGGGCGGCGTGGCGGGCGTTATAACTGGCCAATTTTTGTTTATAAAATGCAATTGCCGCGGCCGGGACTGTAAATGTTTGTATCAATGGTTTATAATCTTGGTCTGAAATTAGAAATCCATGGGTACCCAATACGGGGATTTTATAAAAAACCTGAAATTCCAAATCACCGTCTGCATATTTTTTCCATTCCCCACGGGGCACATATTGTAATGTGGATGATTTTGCGCGATGGGCAAATATTTGTGGTTTGCCGTCCCGGGAACGTAATGCCATATTATAAATCCTGTGTATTAACATATTATTACATCCCGGACAAAAGGCAACAGATTTTACCCCTTGCATTTTATGGGTGAGGGCTGATATAATATTAATCATGAATTTTAATGTTTTTAAATTTTGTTGTTGTTGTCGTTAAAATCGCACAATCTGCGAACTATTTTCGTTTGCAATAAAAATCCCTTTTAATTATTATCGCTATATCAGACCAAGGAAAGTGTTATGACAATCAAATTATTTAATACTATGTCCCGCAAAATTGAAGAATTCAAACCATTGGTGCCCGGAAAAATTGGGTTTTATTCCTGCGGACCGACCGTTTATCACTATGCGCATATCGGCAACCTGCGCACAATGATTCACAATGATATACTAAAACGTATGTTCACAGAAAATGGTTATGACGTTCGCCATGTAATGAACATAACTGACGTTGGTCATTTAACCAGTGATGAAGACGACAGCGGCGAAGATAAAATGGAAAAGGGGGCCGCCCGCGATCACAAATCTGTGTGGGATATTGCCCGGTTTTATACCGACGAATTTCTGCGCGATTATGACGATTTAAATATTATCCGCCCAACGGTGATGCCGCATGCCACAGATTATATAAACGAACAGATTGAACTGGTACAAAAACTGCAAGAATTGGGATATACATATGAAATACCGGGCGACGGTATATATTATGATACCAGTAAATTTGCCGCATACGGCCAGTTAACAGGCGGTGCATTGGGTGGCAATCGTGCCGGCGCACGCGTAGAATTTAATGATGCAAAACGTAATCCTACGGATTTTGCATTATGGAAATTTTCACCAAAAAATGTAAAACGTCAAATGGAATGGGACAGTCCGTGGGGCGTTGGTTTCCCGGGATGGCACGCAGAATGCAGTGCGATGAGCATGAAATTGTTGGGAAATCATTTTGATATTCATACCGGGGGCGAAGATTTATCGCGTATTCATCACACAAATGAAATCGCACAAAGCGAACCGATTACGGGTGAACCATGGGTAAATTATTGGGTTCATTTCAGTTTCTTGGTTGATAAATCTGGCGAAAAAATGAGTAAATCTGCCGGTGAATTTCTGGGGCTGGACGCATTGCGGCGTCGTGGATATGATCCAATGGCATACAGATATTTAATTTTATTGGGACATTATCAAACCCAACTGGCATTTTCATGGGATGCATTGGATGCGGCCGCCACCGGGTATAAAAATATTGTACGCAAGGTTGCAGACATAATATCAATGGCGGACCAAGGCGAATTAAACACGGATATTTACAATGCATGGCATGATAAAATGTTGGCGCCGGCATCTGACAACATGAAAACGGCCGAGGTTTTGGTTGCCGTGCAAGAATTATTAAAAGATGCAACTGTAAATCCGGCAACAAAAATTGCACTGTTTGAATTTATTGACCGGTTATTGGGATTGCAATTTATCCCACGTGCCCAGGAATTGTTGGCGCGTGAAAATGCAACCGTGCCTGCGGAAATTCAGGCACTGGCCGATGCACGCGCCGCGGCCAAGTTGGCCCGTAATTGGGCACGGGCCGATGAAATTCGCGGTCAAATTGATGCCGCGGGTTGGTCGGTCGTTGACACCAAAGACGGAACTAAAATTATTAAAAAAGACTGAGTATTATAAAATCGTGGGGATATGATTGCCGTCGCCGTTTCTGGGGCGGCAATCGTTGTTTAACAACGGCGGCAAATATAAATAAAAACAACTTGAATTCAGGCATCTTTTAGTGTATATTGCCCCCTGTAATTAAGAGGAAATTTCCATGAACTATCCATATATGCCAAAATCTACTGCACTTTGGTTAATTGAAAACACAGCGCTAACATTTGAACAAATCGCAGATTTCTGCGGCTTGCATGAATTGGAAGTTAAAAATATCGCAGATGCCGAAACATATAAAATTCAGGGTCTGAATCCCATTTTGAACGGTCAACTGACACGCGAAGATATCGCCGAATGCGAAGCCGACCCGAACGCGCGCCTGAAACTGCGCGAAGAAATCGTGGTTGCGCAAAAGGCCCAGAATAAAAAGGGTGTGGGATATACACCAAAATTGCATCGTCAAAACCGTTTGGGCGGTATTTTATGGATTATAAAAAATTATCCGGAATTATCCGACGGCCAGATTGCACGCCTGATGCGCAGCACCAATCCGACGGTGGCATCGGTACGCAACAAAACACATAAATCTTATTCCCTTATTCAAATCCAAAGCCCGATTGTTTTGGGATTGGTATCTGAATCTTCTTTGCACGATGCGGTTGCCAAGGCCGGCAAAGCGAAAAAATAAGAATAAGAACAAATTAAAAACGTCAAAGGCACCTAATGGCTAAGAAATTGGACGAAGCAACAAAACTCTTAATCGGGTCGTTGCCGGAAAATTTACAGAAACTTGCAACATCTGCGGTGGAAGTGGGCTATTTATCCCAGATGGACTTTAATGCCGCAACCGAAGCGGACGAAGTCCCGGCGGAGGAACAAGAAGAAGTTTTGGATTTTTTCCAACAAGATTTGGGATTGGAAATTCTGGAAACAGATAATTTTTCCCAGGAATTGGAAAAATATTATGACGATGATTCTGATGAACCGCGTGATAAAACGCGTAATCTGCTGAATGCCGATGCAGAACAGGTTGACGTCAACGACGACGATTACGAACACTATGCCAAACAATTGGAACGCAGCCAAACCGGAAACTTGGTTTTGGGTGTCCAGGATTCTGTTCAATCATACTTAAAACAAATCGGCACCGTTCAATTATTGACCGCCGCCGGCGAAGTCGCTATTGCACAACGTATTGAGGCCGCATCACGTCTGATGGTTTATGGCCTGTGCGAAAGCCCAATGACCATTCAGGCAATGCTGGATTGGTACCAGCAATTATTGAACGATGACATTCGGTTGCGCTATATCGTTAATTTGGAAGTTATGTATTCTTCCGATTCCGAACAAAAATCATTGGCCGCATTGTCCGAGGCCCTGAAATCCAAGGGAGTGGAACATGTTGATGAACTGGACGATGATGAATTGGACGACCTGGAAGAATCCACCGCCACCGAGGATGACGAAGAAGATGAAGACGAAGTAGATGAAGAAGACGGTGTAAAGAAAGAAGACACACCGCGCGGAACATCTGGCGTGCCAATTCCTGTTATGGAAGAGGCCCTGATGCCGATGGTAATGGAATTATTCGGCAAGATTAAACGCATTTTCAACAGCATGCAAAAATTGCAGGCAAAACGTTTGGACAATTTGTTAACATCTGCAAAACCTGATGATGCGTTGGAAAAGAAATATGCAAAAATGCGCCTGGAATTATTTGAACATGTCAGCAAGATTCGCCTGAATGACGACCGTATTGCTGAAATTTTGGAACATTTAACCAAGCGCGACCAATTGCTGATGGGGCTGGAAGGCAAACTGTTGCGTCTGGCATTGG
>JAEXCU010000004.1 GCA_023402015.1 Pseudomonadota bacterium
GGTCTTGACACCCCATTGTAGGAACACCCCGCAACAATGTGATTATATCACTAACTGGAATCTGCGGCAAGGACAGATTTCAAACGCAGAAAACACTTGATTTTATTAAAAAATTCGGCATAATTGGGGACGTTCCTGCTAATAACATGGTGTTGTTGGCTGTATAAACCAAAGGAAGTACATAAATGGCTTATTACGAAAGCGTCTTGGTTTTCCGCCAGGACCTGACCGAACCGCAGGTTAAAGAAAAAGCGGCAAAATTTGCAGATATTATCAAAGAACTGGGTGGCGTGGTTAAATCCACCGAATTCTGGGGCTTGAAGAATTTGGCGTATATCATCCGCAAAAATCGCAAGGCACATTATGTTATGATGAACATTGAATTGCCGGGCGACAAAATCGCAGAACTGGAACGTCGCAGCCGCATTGACGAAGACGTTATCCGTTTCTTGAACGTACGTGTTGACCAATTGTCAACTCAGCCGTCCATCATGATGAAAAAAAATAACGAAGAGGCAGAATAATGGCAGTTCGCGCAGCAATTTATCGTAAAAAATCAAACCCTTTAAAGGGCAAGGTTATTGATTACAAAGATGTTAAAACATTGTCGCATTATATCACTGAACGCGGCAAAATCGTTCCATCACGCATCAGCGGTGTTTCCCAGAAAGATCAACGCGCCCTGGCAACCGCCATTAAACGCGCCCGTCATTTGGGGTTGATGCCGTTCGTTCGCAACAATTTGGGTTAATTCTGTGGGGGCTTGTCGCGATTGTCGGTTCTTATGCAGGTCAACTGCACTGCGAACCGCCAATCGCATTCCAATCCCCACACATAATTAACCAAATACCGTGATAAACATTTGGGGAATTATCCTCTAACTTGAAAAAGGACAGATAAAATGAAAGTTATTTTAACAGAAAAAATTACACATTTGGGTAATATCGGCGACACAGTGGAAGTAAAAACTGGGTTCGCACGCAATTATTTGTTGCCAAATGGCAAGGCAATGCGTTGGACACGTGAAAACGTTGCTTTGTTTGAGGCGAAAAAGGCCGAATTGACCGCCCGTCATGAAGCGGCCAAGAAATCGGCTGAATCCCAGGTTGATGCGGTCAAGAATGCAAAATTGCACATGATTCGTCAGGCAGGTGATACCGGCCAATTGTATGGTTCCGTTTCCACACGCGATATTGCCCGCATGTTGAAAGAAATCGCGAATGTATCCGTTGATTCCGCACAGGTATTGTTGGGCAGCCCGATTAAATCCGTTGGCGCGTTTGATACAAAAATCGCGTTGCATCCGGATGTAATTGTTCCGGTCAAGGTTTATGTTGCCCAGACCCAGGACGAAATTGACGCATTGGTTGCAGGTAAAGTTCTGACATTCGGCACCAAAAAAGTTGACGAAGAAGAAGTTGCAGAACCGGTTGCCGAAGAAGCGGCAGAAGAAAAATCTGAAGAAGTTGCCGAACAGCCGGCCGCAGACGCAGAATAATTTAATTTCACCCGTACGTGAAAAATCCCGCCATTGTTTTTCAATGGCGGGATTTTTTGTCGTACAACCTGTTTTATGAAGAAATATTCGTTTTATTTACCGCCCTTTGGTACCCCGGGTGATGTGCCATGTGTCGCGCCGTTCGCATTTGGGTTTGGTACGCGCGCGGGACGTGGTGGTTGGGACGTGCGCGGGGCAGGGGCTGCATCGGATTGATTTAAACCCAATTGTTGGATTGCCTGGTTCACGCCATGTTCATATTGTGGGAGGTCTTCGGGACCCAGGATTTCCAATAACTTGGCCAACTGGCCGGCATGATGCATTTCATCATGGGTTATATCTGTTAATATAATTTTTACCGATTCATTATCTGTGCTTTCCATTATTTGTTGATAAATCTGGATTGCTTCATATTCTGATGCAATGCCCAATTTTATCGCCCGCAACATTTCTGTGTGGTTCAGTTGTTTGGCCGGTGTGTACACATTATTAATGGTGTCAAATACAGGCATTTCATTCTCCGTATTGTTATATAATATGATTATACCGCGTTGCACCCACACAAGACATAGGACAGTAATGATAAAATTACGCTCGGTCGTTTTAATTGCTGTAATAACAATTATTGGTGAATGTGTATGAACCGGTGGTGTCTGTCGCGGTGGCGCCCGTCGGCAGATAGCATGATGTTATCGCCTGGACATTGTTTGTACTGGATGGATTGATAATTGTGTCGTTTTCCCTGAATATCGGACAGGGCTCGCAGTAATAATTTGGTATCAACAGGGTTTCATCATATCCACTTTCCAGTGTTTCGTATATGCTGTATTCGCCACTGGGACATGTACTGCATACATTGTGCAACGAATCGTATCCCTGGCCGGGTTTACAGGTTGTTATTTCCGAACCCAAATCGCAATATTGCATTGAATTTCCATTGCTGCAAACATTGGTACATGCCGTGTATAAATCCATATCATAATCGTACCCCATGCAGCATTCATCGTATCCACTGACCAGGTCGTCGTCTTGCCTGTATGGTTCGCAGCATTTCCACAGATTATTACATTCGTCTGCGCTAAATTTGGCGTGGGCATCAGCCGTAATTACAGTTATTGCCATGCCAACGGCCAGAATAATTGGTCTTTTCATTTCAATCCCCTGGGTTTTTCGTAATGAAAAAACCACCAAATTTTGGTGGTCAGGAGGTTGATGACAATTACTGGAATTGTGTGCTTATTCTATATATTCGCAACCCTCCTGACCCGGTTGGGTTCAGGAGTTTTTATCGTCGCAATATTAAAATGGGCGCATTTTGCCGCGCCACAGGTACATATTCCGACGCCAGTATAGAGGTCATCACACCCCATCATCAGAACACCTGATGACATATGAATTATAAAATATATTTGTCCGTGAAACAACAAAAAGTATTTTTTATTTTACATATCTTCTATTCTCGGGGTATAGTTAAAATATAATGAAATTGGAATCGGTTGGCATATTGATTAATTTGCGCCCCATGGGCGAACGCGATTCGGTGGCGCATGTTTTTACGCATGATTTTGGCGTAATGTGCGGTGTTATGCGGGCGGCACAAATTGCAAAAAAAAATCGTCCATTGGTGGGCCAGGTTGGGTTGGTCGCATGGAATGCGCGCCTGGATTCGCAATTGGGCACATTTCATTGGGAGGCGGAAAAAAACCTGGCCGCACCGATAATGATTTCGCGCGATGCATTACGTTTTATGAACAGTGCATTTGAATTAATTGCAACATTGTTGCCGGAACGTGAAAAATATGAATTGTTGTACCGGGAAACGATTGATTTGCTGGGTGAATTGGCATCTGGCGGCGGTGAAGAATCATATTTAAAATGGGAAATAAATTTATTGCGCGAAATGGGATATGCGCTGGATTTAACGCGCTGTTCTGGTTGTGGTGCGCGCGAAAATTTAAATTATTTATCGCCACGAACAGGGCGGGCGGTATGCGATAATTGTGCCGCGCCATACATTACAAAACTGTATAAATTGCCATTAAATATAAATACAACCCGGCGGTTTTTGGAAAGTGTCTGTATCAGTCAGGGCGTGGCATTGCCAACAATGCGCAGAATGTTGTCCGTATGATGCAACGCATAAAAATAATAGATTTATTCCTTGCGCTGGGATGAAATATTCAGTATGGTAATTTTGTTCAACAGAAAAGGAGAAAACTATGACTTGGACAATACTGGTTCTGGTATTGGGTATTGCATTGTATCTGTTCGGCGGGATGATGCTGAAACAGGATGCGAAAAAACCTTCTGCCGGTAAAACTTTTGCAAAAAGATTGATTTCTTTGGTTGCAATTTTATTAATGATTTTCAGCGTACGTTTGTATGTTCCATATTACCTGACACACGTAAATCCTGGGATTATTCAGGAAATGGTTAACGGTATGCAGGAAC
This sequence comes from Pseudomonadota bacterium, assembly GCA_023402015.1. Taxonomy (GTDB): domain Bacteria; phylum Pseudomonadota; class Alphaproteobacteria; order Rs-D84; family Rs-D84; genus Enterousia. Next base: position 3,950 of record JAEXCU010000004.1, read on the forward strand.
AGCAGAACGCACAAAAGAACAAAGAAATTCGTAAATATGTTCGTTCTAAATCCGACACTATGATTGCGGATGCACCGGTTTTGGGTAAACAGGATGCGAAAAAAACAATCTTTGTTTGGACAGACTTTTCTTGCCCATATTGCCGTCGTGTACATGGTGAATTGGAACGCGTATTGGCAGACCGCGATGACGTTCGCGTAGTTGTCAAAAACTTTTCTATCCATGGCCCATTGTCTGATGCACCGGCCAAGGCAGTAATTGCGGCGAAATTGCAAAGCCCGGAAAAAGCGGCCACATTGACAAACATGCTGATGACACGCGATTTCTATTCCCAAGAAGATTTGCAAGATCAATCCAAAATTGGCGAAAAAGTTGAAAAGAACGTTATGAAAATGGCGTCTGAGGCCGGTTTGGATACCGCACAATTGAAAACAGATATGAAAGGCGAAGTTGTTGCACGCGAAATGGCAAACGTTCGTGATTTGGCACAACGCTTTGAAATCAGCGGTACACCGTTCTTGATTATCGGCGAACAGGCATTCCCTGGTGCAATCCCATACGATCAAATCAACAATGCGTTGAATTAATTTGTTCGCAGAATGCAAAAATAAAAATCCCGTGAAAACGGGATTTTTTTGTTGATTTGTATCCGCTGTGATTACATTTAATCGGCAACATTTACAAAAATCTATATTTACAATTAAACCGTTTATTACGTAATACGCAAATAAAAATCCCCCACGAATGGGGGGATTTTTTAATCACGATTATTTATCTTGTAAAATCGCGATACCGGGCAAGGTGCGGCCCTCGATAAATTCCAAGAATGCGCCGCCACCGGTGGAAACATATGTGATGTCATCTTTGACACCGCATGCTTCCAGTGCGGCGACGGTATCGCCACCGCCAATAATGCTCTGTAATTTGCCGGCGCGGGTTTGTTCAGCAATTGCGCGCGCAATCGCAAATGAACCGTATGACCATGTTGGTTGCCATTCTGCCATGCCGACGGTGCCATTCCAAATAACGGTTGCCGCATCACGAATTGCCGCAACGTCGCGGGCGGTTGTTTCAACCCCGGCATCAATGATAACATCGTCATCTGCGATTTCTGTAAAGTTTTTATTTGTACGCGCCGCATCACGGGTAAATTCTTTGGCGACGCCTTTGTCCAGGGGCAACAAAACCTGGCAATTATTTTCACGCGCATATTCTAAAATTTCCAATGCGGTGTCTTTTTGGTCGGCTTCGTACAAAGAATTGCCGACTTTGCCACCCATGGCATAGTTAAATGTTGTCCCCAGTGCGCCGCCGATTATCAGTTTATCTGATAATTTTGCCAATGCTTTTAATACGCCGATTTTGGTGGAAACTTTGCTGCCTGCGACAATGGACAGCAGGGGCCGCGCCGGATTTTCCATAACCGCGGACAAATGTGCGATTTCTGATGCCAACAGTTTGCCCGCGTATGACGGCAATATTTCTGCAACGCCAACGGTACTGGCATGGGCGCGGTGTGATACGGCAAATGCATCGTTTACGAACAAATCGTATCCGTGGGCCAGTTCTGCGGAAAATGCCGGGTCGTTTGATTCTTCGCCGGGGTAAAATCGCACGTTTTCCAACAGTACAACGTCGCCGTCTTTCATGCCTGACAGAAATTCTTTGTCCAGGCAGTCATTAATTAATGGAATTTTCATATATTCCGCGACGGGCGCCAGTGTGTATTCCATATTTCGCGTTCCCTTGGGCCGACCCAAATGTGCGCAAACTACAACGCGTGCACCACCAGCCCGCAGGGCGTCAATGGTCGGCATGCTTTGCTGAATACGAAATGCATCAGTAATTTTTCCGTCCACAATTTGAACATTAAAATCATCGCGTAATAAAACATATTTTCCGCGTACATCCAGATTTTCAATCGTGCGTAATTTCATTGTTTATCCTTTCCTTAATCGGTTTGAAACTTTTACGATAATGTTGGTTTATACCATATTTTTCAATTGCCTGCAAATGCGATGCGGTCGGATAGCCTGCATTTTTATCCCAACTATATTGTGGATATTGTGCCGACAGGTCGCACATGATTTTATCACGTGTTTCCTTGGCAATTATGGACGCCGCGGCAATGGATAATGATTTTGCATCGCCTTTGACAACGGGCATTCCGGTTAAATCACGCGGCATCCTGTTCCCGTCAATCAGGCAAAACTGCGGTTGGGCGGGCAATTTTTCAATTGCACGTTTCATGGCCAGCATTGATGCCCATAAAATGTTCATTTCGTCAATTTCTGCCGGACTGCACTGTGCACATGCCCAGATTGTGTTTGCGCAAATCCATTCATATGCCGCCGCGCGTTGGGTATGCGTCATTTGTTTTGAATCGCGTATAATAACGGGTATTTGGATGTCGCGCCGCGGAAAAATAACGGCCGCCGCAACAACCGGCCCGCACAGCGGGCCGCGGCCCGCTTCGTCCGCACCGGCAACCAAATCATATCCGCATTCGTTTTCCAGTGTAAAATCAGGATTGGTTTTCATGTCAGAAACAATATCACTTCTGTTGCGACAATAAAATACTTTTTTGATTAACGGTTTTAAATTTTGTCATTATAATTTAATCTGTAATTAACGGATAAAAAATGCAGAAAAATCAAGAATTGGAAAAAATAGAAAAAAATGCCCACGATTGTCGTACGGTTGCCGCATTAAATGGTGTGGCCATGGCGGCATGTTTTGCGATGGCATTGGTGAACGCATGTGCCAATGATTATGGTTATGCGATAACGAACGTTTTGGTTGGCGCACTGAATACATGGTGTGGGGTCGCGAATTATTCATTTGCCAAACGTGATTTTCGTCGTATTTGTGAAATTCAGCAACAGATGAAAAAACATCAAAACGGAAAATAAAATATATCAGAAATAAAAACGCCCCGACTTTGGGGCGGTTTTATTTATTAAATCGCCAGACGATTTGCAATCTGTTGCTGAACGTATTCATCTTCGCTGTTGTACAGTGGCCACTGACCGTCCGCCAATTCTTCCATGGATGTCAGTGGTTGGTTCAACCGCGCACGATACAGCCATAAATTTGACATTACACGTTTAATATATCCGCGTGTTTCAAATGCGGGAAAACTTTCAATGTATAACAATGGGTCATATGTATCAAAAGATTTTTCAAATTTCACCATTGTTCCCATACCGGCATTGTATGCCGCCAGCATTTTAATAATATTGTTGTTAATATTTGGATGCGCCAACAGGTCAACAATATATTGCTGGCCCAGGAACATATTATGTTCCGGTTTGGACATATCAATATCAGACAGGTTAACCTTGTTCTGGCGGGCAACGCGTTTTGCCGTGCCCGGCATAATTTGCATCAGGCCATTTGCGCCCGCTGTGGATTTTGCGTTTGTTTTAAAACCACTTTCCTGTTTTGTGATTGCCAATAATAATGCGCGATCAATTGACCACCCGCCCATCGGTTCCCAATCGGGCAGGGGGTACTGTGCAGAATAAATAATGTCGTCATCAATTTCCAAAATGCCACGGTCGCGAACGACACTGGATGCCTGGATGGAAACGCGCGGCAAACCGTACGTGGCGGCAACCGAATTTACCGCATGTAATGTGCGGTCCGATGCGCGCGCGGTAATTAAATATTTCAGATATTGTTCGGCGCGTTCTTTTTGACCAACCTGTAATAATGCCAGTGCCATTTTGCCGTATTTCTTTTCATGCAGGGCGTCAATATCGTCATCTGTGAAATCTTGTTCAAAAAATTCATATTGTGGCGTTTGTCCCAACATTGTTGCAGACAGTGCCCCATAAAATGCCATCGGGTGCGCGGCGGCAATTTGCCAATATTTTTTTGCCGCCCCCCGGTTGCCATTTGCGTCTGCTGCGCGACCGGCCCAGAATGCGGCCTCGGTCTTTCTGGCATTATTAATTTGTGGCAGATTCAGAATCCGGCTGAAATATTTTTGACTTTCGGCGAATTTTTCTTCTTTGAAATATAACAGTCCCATTGTCCACAGGCCGTATTCAGATTTTGCATCAGACGCCACAAATCCCCATTTTTTTGCCAATTCGTCTTCGCCGTTCGTATAATATATATATGATAACCTGCCGGCCAGGCGTCCGTAATCTGATTCGGTCAGGCGACGTTTGAATGACCCGTCTTCCAGAATCAGACGTGCGGTTTTTGTACTGCCACTGCGGATGGCGCGTTTAAATTTATTAATTTTGGTATTCGTATCGCCGGTGTATTTCTTTTCGGTCCATGTTTCAGACTGGGCCGTTTCAATTGAATCACCCCCACTGATTGTGCGCGGAATTTGTGGTTTGCGAACAGTTGTCTTTTTAATTCCGGCCAATTTTTCCATACGTTCGGCGCCCGGCATATCATAATATTTATTCATCCATTTGGCGATTTCACTGCCGCGCGTATGATATGTTTTGGAAATATAGCGTTGATATAAAACCTCGTTCATTAACAGGGGGTCATATATTTGTTTTTCCAATTTTTGTGCTGCGTCAATTTTTTCCCGCGATTGCAGGTAAAATATCTGTTCATACAAACTGGCGTCATCGGCGGATAATATTTCGGGCAATTCTGCCGCGTATACCGCAATGGGCAATATTAATGCTGTTAAAAATGTGAAAATTTTTTTCATAATTAAAATAATGATGTTTTGGGCAGGTGGCATACCGCCGCCCCATCGTTCGCTTCGGGAATTTGATCGATGATTTTTTTGAAATCCGACACGCGCGAAAATTTGCGATAAACCGATACAAAGCGAACAAATGCAATCGGGTCCAGGTTTAATAAAGAATCAGACACCATTTGGCCGACCATAATACTGCTGACCGTGTCATCGGCGGTTTCTGTTTCCAATCTGCGATGAATTGATGTTACCAATTTTTCAATCTGTTCATCACCGACGTCGCGGTTGCGACATGCCAATTTAATGCTGCGACGTAATTTTTCCCGATCAAAGGGTTCTAATTTGCCACTGTTTTTGCGCACCATTAAATCGCGCATTTGAACACGTTCAACCGTGGTGAACTTGGCACCGCATTGGTTGCACACACGACGACGACGTATAATTGCGTCTTCGGTGTCGGGGCGTGAATCTGTGACCCTGCTGTCGGTAGAATTGCAGTATGGACATCTCATATTGCCACAGGATAGCAATCAAAATCACGCCCCGCAAGCATAATTTATTTATTCCGAAATTTGGAAAAAAGCATGTTTTTATAAAAATCAAGCGATTTATTTATCTGACCCATGGCGGCGGGCGCTTTTTAAAGTACATGATTTATGATAAAATGTATATCAGGACAAGAGAGAGATGGAAAAGTATCTGAACCAAATTTTAACAGGTGATTGCATCCAGGTTATGCGCAACATTCCAGATGCATCTGTGGACGCCATCTTTGCCGACAGTCCATATAATTTGCAATTGGGGGCCAAGACATTGTATCGCCCCGAAGACCAAACCGCCGCACGCGCAGTGCGTGATTCATGGGATGTATTTGACAGCCCCGCCGCATATGATGAATTTACGCGCCAGTGGATGGCGGAATGCAAACGTATTTTAAAACCAGATGGCGCAATGTGGGTCATCGGCAGTTATCACAACATTTTCCGCGTTGGCGCAATTTTACAAGATTTGGGATTTTGGATTTTAAATGACATTGTTTGGGTGAAAACCAATCCTATGCCGAATTTTCGCGGTACGCGTTTTACAAATGCGCATGAAACACTGATTTGGGCGACACCACGCAAAACCGGTAAATACACGTTTAATTATGAAACAATGAAGAAATTAAACGGCGGCAAACAGATGCGGTCTGATTGGGGATTGAATATTTGTCTGGGGGATGAACGGGTCAAGGACGAAAATGGCAAAAGCCTGCATAACACGCAAAAACCAATGGATTTATTGCGCCGGGTGATTTTGGCGTCAACCAAGCCAGGCGATATTATTTTGGACCCATTCGTGGGCAGTGGCACAACCGCCGCAGCGGCCCGCGAATTGGGACGTCAATTTATTGGAATTGATCGCGATGCGTCATATGTTGCGGCGGCGCGTGAACGCGTGGCGCGCGTTGTTCCCGCGGATTTATCGGAAATAGAGGTTGCCACCCCGAAACGCAACGAAGTACGCGTGGCGTTCAAAGAACTGATAGATGCGGGATTATTATATGTCGGTCAAACATTGGTCAGCCCCCGTGGCGAACGCGTCATGATTACCCGCGATGGACAATTAACCCACAGTTTGTACGGCAAGGCGTCCATTCATGTTATGGCGGCAAAAATTCAACGCAGTGTCAGTTTTAATGGGTGGGATTATTGGTCTGCGGAAAAGCGCGACGGCACATTGGTTGCAATTGATGAATTACGTAAATATATCCGTGGTATAAAACGCGATATGAAAAAAGCCGCATAAAACACGCGGCTGGGTGTATTTGGGTGCGGCAATTCGCGCCCGTTTTTTATTTAGTATGCGTAAAATGCGTGCGCGCCAAAATATTTTTCCAAATATTTGCCAGACAGATACCAGATTTCGCATTTAATTGTGTATATGCGATTTCTTCGGCATTATCAATTATGGATTGATGTGGGTGTTGCGGCGCATCAGACATTTCACCGAATTCCAACCATTCTGACCACATTGCGTCAAATTTTTCCCGAATAGATTTTTTATATATTTTGTTGCGGGCAAGTGTTTTCTGAATTTTTTGGATGGATTCGCCTGGTGCATCATATTTTTCCAGCAATTGCAACAGGCTGTATTTCATTTTGATTTCTTCATCAATGAATTTCAGGGCTGTGGTTAAATTGTGCATTTCATTCACAGCGCGGCGATTTTCTATTATTGAAAAACCATATGTCATATTTTTTACCATTTTGATTCCTTTACTTTATAAATTAATACATAAAACAATATTTGTCAACTGTTTGTGTCTTGAAATTTTGTTAAATAAAACCTATATACATGATAAATTCGCGAATCGGGTTTTTGTATGGTATAGTTTTATTGATAAAAAGAAGGATTATGTAATGTCTTTGATACCAATGGTTATTGAAGAATCGCCACGTGGCGAACGTTCATTTGATATTTATTCGCGCCTGTTGCGCGACCGTATTGTTATGATAAACGGGCAAATTGAACCAAATATGGCGAACACGGTTGTGGCGCAATTGTTGTTTTTGGAATCTGAAAACCCAAATGCCGATATTTCCGTTTATATTAACAGCCCTGGCGGCGACGTATCTGCGGGTTGGGCAATTATGGACACGATGCAATACATTAAATCACCCGTTTCCACCATCGGTATGGGGTTGGTTGCGTCCATGGGGTCTGTTTTATTGGCGGCGGGTGAACGCGGTAAACGTTTTGTATTGCCAAATACCCAGATTATGATTCACCAGCCAATGGCCGGCGCCGAAGGACAAATTACGGATATGGAAATCCGGATGAGTCAGTATCAGAAAAATAAAAAGACCCTGATTAAACAAATGGCAGAATTTACGGGCCGCACAGAAAAAGAATTGTTTGACGCCATGGAACGCGACAATTGGATGTGCCCAGACGAAGCCAAAGAATTCGGTCTGATAGACAATATTTTAAAAAGAAAATAATTTTATTATCCAAAAATTTGGAGAAATCGGTATGAGCGACGATAAAATCAAATCATCGGACGAATTGCAATCTGGTGGTACTCAGCAGTTTTGCAGTTTCTGCGGCAAAGCCGTGTACGAGGTTAAAAAACTGGTTAGTGGCCGAAACGTATGCATTTGTGATGAATGCATTAATTTGTGCAATGACATTATGGCCGATGATCGTGCAACCCAGGTTAACAAAGACGCGGAAAAATTACCAACGCCGTCTCAGATTTACAATTTCCTGAACGAATATATTATTGGCCAGGATGCGGCCAAACGTACGTTGGCCGTGGCGGTGTATAATCATTATAAACGCCACAGTGCCGGTTTATCATCTAATGTAGAGGTGCAGAAATCCAATGTTTTGATGATTGGACCAACGGGTACCGGTAAAACTTTGTTTGCACAAACCCTGGCGCGAATTTTGGATGTTCCGTTTGCGATTGCCGATGCCACCACTTTGACCGAGGCCGGATATGTCGGCGACGACGTGGAAAGTGTTTTGACGCGTTTATTGCAAAATGCAAATTTTGATGTAGAACGTGCGGGCCGTGGGATTATTTATATTGACGAAATTGACAAGATTTCGCGTAAATCAGAAAATCCGTCCCTGACACGTGATGTTTCCGGCGAAGGTGTTCAGCAGGCACTGTTAAAATTGATAGAAGGCACCGTTGCAAATGTTCCGGCCGGTGGGGCAGGGCGCAAACATCCGGGCGAGGCAACCGTTCAATTGGACACTGGTAAAATTTTGTTTATTTGTGGTGGGGCGTTTGACGGCCTGAACAAAATTATCGGCAATCGTACATGTGCGCGCGCCGGCATTGGTTTTGGCGCAAATGTTCAATCCAAAAAAGAACGCGAATCCAAAAATTATCTGGACGATGTTCAACCCGAAGATTTGGTGAAGTTTGGAATTATTCCTGAATTGGTTGGCCGTTTGCCAATTATTACAACATTACAGGAATTGGACGAGGCGGCATTGGTTAAAATTTTAACAGAACCAAAGAATGCAATTGTAAAACAATTTTCCGCCATGCTGGAAATGGACGATGTAAAATTAACCATTACTGACGATGGTCTGCGCGAGATTGCAAAAATGGGGGTTGCGCGCAAAACAGGTGCGCGTGGTCTGCGCAGTATTTTGGAAAAGATTCTGTTGCAACCAATGTTTGATGCACCAGACAAACCAGACTTGGCCGAAATCGTTATTGATAAAAATGTGGTTTTGGGTAAAAAGGCGCCGGTGGAAATCCTGCGCGAATCCAAAAAGGCCGCATAAATTTATTTTTCAACGCCCCATGTGGGGCGTTTTTTATTATTTCCCAGGGCACAAAAATAAATATTTTGTAAATTAAACTAACCCGCTGAATTTTCGTAAAAAATATATAAGAAATGACCGCCTAAAATAAACGGCCGTTTGTTTTCAGTCCTATTATAATAACATTATTTCCCAAATTTCCGGGCCATGTCAATGTGAATTTTTGCCGAATCTAAACGGCCGTTTGGAATAAGTATGGCAACAATCACAGGGCATAAAATGACAGGAAAAATTGCAAAAATATTCATGTTGGCGACGATAATAATGGCGCCATTGACTGAATGCGGGGCAAACGAAATATACGATTATTGGTATAACAGCGTTTTACCCCATTATCAATTAAGCATAAACGATATCGCATCAATTGATGAATCATCGGCGGTATTGATGCAACCAATCACAGAAACCAGTGGTATCAGAATAAAAATGTCAACCACACGGACGGACGGCGCGCAGTATGACATTGTTTGTTTTTTTGCATGCAACTATGGCACGTCTTCCCCGTATTACGAGGCATTGACCGCCAGCGACAATATTTGCATGGATTGTAAATATGGGCAGGCCAATTGCGAGATTTATTGGGTTTTGCCAAACGCGTGTAAACCGTGCCCCCAAGATGACGGCATGTCCGATCTGGCCGTTGTTATTTCGCCCATGAATCCGACATATCACGACATACGTGATTGTGCGTATGCATCAGGTGCCACAGGCGCGGATAACGCAGGTAAATTTACATTTACAGATAATTGTCATTACAGCAAATAAACATCGCAAATATTATTTATAATAACAATCCGATGTAAATTCGTATGTGCCGGTTTCGTCAGATATTTTAACCAGCGCCGGTATATAACAATGGGTTATCTGCGAAGATTCGCTGGGGCTGCTGGCGATATACTGGTTTTTGTTGTTAACGGTGTATGCTGGGCATGATATGCATTTCATATCTGTTATTGTATCGCCATATTCGCCCTCCCACGTGGTGTATTTGCTTTA
>JAEXCU010000006.1 GCA_023402015.1 Pseudomonadota bacterium
AAACTGATATGGCAGAAAAACTGAAGATTATCGCCCTAGGCGGTTTGGACGAGATCGGGAAAAATATGACCGTGTTCGAGTACGGCAACGACCTGATCGTAGTGGACTGCGGCATGGGCTTCCCGGATGACGATATGTATGGCATCGACGTGGTCATCCCGGACATCAGCTACCTGATGAAGAACCGGGAAAAAATCCGAGGTATTTTCCTCACCCACGGCCACGAAGACCACATTGGCGCATTAAAATACATTTGGCCGAAATTCAGAAAGCCAATTTACTGCACACGTTTCCCCGGCGAAATTATCCGCAAAACGTTTGCGGGCATGGAAATGGACTTTAATCCGAAAAAAGACATTCAGATTTTTGACCACCATGGTGCAACATTAAATCTGGACCCGTTTGAGGTTGAAACGTTCCACGTAAGTCATTCTATTCCCGAAGCGCAAATGATTATCATTAAAACAGGTGCCGGAAAAATCCTGCATACGGGCGACTGGACATTTAATGACGATATTCCAATTGAAGAACAAACCGACTTTGCGCGTCTGCGTGAAATTGGGTCTGACCCGAAATTGTTGGCATGCATGTCGGATTCTACGTCCGTATCCCGCCAAGAAAAACAAACCACAGAAACCCAGGTTCGTGATACATTCATAGAAATTATGAAAAACGCACCGGGGCGCGTCATTGTAACAGGATATTCCCGTTCAATTGCACGTATGAAAATGTTTGCCGAGGCCGCACATGCAGCCGGTCGCGTTGCCGCAATCAAAGAACGCAGTAATCCAAATCCTGTGCCATACGTAGGTTTGCCTGAATTCCGTGAAATGGGTATGGAAATGGGATATCTGAACCGCGATGACGTTTATCTGCACAGCGAAATCAAAGATTTACCTGCGGAAAAACAGGCCATATTCTTGACCGGTTCCCAGGGTGAACAATACGCAATGCTGACACGTCTGTGCCGCGGTCATGTCAAGGAAATGAAATTAATGCCAACGGACACCGTTTTGTTCAGTGCGATTATCATTCCGGGCCGTGAGCAAGATGTATCGTATTTGTACAACAAACTGGCCCGCATGGGTATTAAAACGCACACGATTTTTGACACCGACCATCTGCACGCCAGTGGCCACGCCGGTCGTCCGGAATTTGAACGCTTTTACGACCTGGTTCATCCCCAGGTTTCAGTCCCGATGCATGGTGATTACATCAACGAAATGCTGAACGGAAAAATGGCAATGGAACGCGGCGGTGCAAAACACATGATGGTTGTGCACAACGGTGAAATGATTGCATTAAAAGACGGCGAAGCCCCATATGTCTGTGAAACCATTGAAACGGGTTTTGTCGTTATGGAAGGCGAAACCGAACGCAGTGCCAACGACCAAGTTTATAAAAACCGTAAAAAGATTGCGACCAATGGTGCGGTGTTTGTCACCCTGCCCGTGGACAAACGCGGTTTCTTGAAAGGCGTGCCCGAGGTTTCCAGTGCCGGCATTTTTGAATCTGATGATACAGGATTTATGAAACGCCAGATTCAGATTGAAATCACCAAGGCGATTGACAACCTGACCAAGACCGAACGCAAAGACCGCGACAATTTAATTCGCGCGGTTCAATCGGCATCAAACCGTGTCGTTCGTGCATCATTGGGGCCAGATAAAAAGCCACAATACAGTGTGCACTTTGTGCAAAAATAAAAACCGCCCCATTTGGGGCGTTTTTTATTGAAATATTTGCTGCCGGTTGTATAATACAAAACATGCAAAAAAATAATTTTATCTTTGCAAATTTTAAATTCTGGCGCGGCGGCGCCCGATAAGATTTTATGCGCGATTGAATTTTGCGCTTTGATTTTCCACCAAAACATCTTAGTATTAAAATCAACAAGCAAAGGTATTTTTTATCATGTCAGAAAAAATCATTTTAACAGGTATCAAGCCAACCGGAACCCCACATTTGGGCAATTATGTTGGCGCGTTAAAGCCACTGATTGAAATGGCAAAAACAAATAAAACATTTATGTTTATCGCGGATTTGCACGCGTTAAATATTATTCATGACCCAAAATTAATTCGCCAACATACATATGAAATTGCGGCAATTTTAATGGCGCTGGGGTTAGATTTAAAAAATGCGGTTCTGTTTCGCCAATCAGACATTGTCCAGGTTTACCAATTGTCAACAATGCTGATGAACATCACGCCCAAGGGTCTGATGAATCGCGCCCATTCGTACAAGGCCGCCATGGATAAAAACGCAGCCGCGGGACTGGACGCGGATGCGGGTGTTAACATGGGACTGTACACATATCCGATATTAATGGCGGCGGACATATTGCTGTATGGTTCGGACCAGGTACCGGTTGGCGCCGACCAGAAACAGCATGTGGAATTTGCACGCGACATTGCGGGATATTTTAATAACACATATGGCGAAACATTTAAATTGCCCGAACCCGTAATCGGCGCAGAAACCGGAATTATCCCCGGCCTGGACGGACGGAAAATGAGCAAGTCTTATGACAACGTTATCCCATTATTTGCCCCCGCAACTGAATTGAAAAAGAAAATTATGCGCATAATCACCGACAGTAAATTGCCAGATGACCCCAAAGACCCCGACACGTCCACAATTTGCCAACTGTATCGGCATTTTGCAACGCCGGATGAATTTGATGCATTCCGTTCGCAATTTGCGGCCCCCGGCATGGGATACGGAACGGCGAAAACCATGCTGTTTGAAAAGGTTGATGCCACCCTGGCCGGCGCGCGGGCGGAATACGAACGTCTGATGTCAAAAACGGGGGAAATTGACGCGGTTTTGGCCGACGGCGCGGCACGTGCACGCGTTGTGGCGCAGCAAACATACGGCCGTGTACATCACGCAATGTTGGGATAAAAACATAAACAAAAAAACCAAGGAAAGGAGAAAGAAAAATGAAAAAAACATTTATATGGGTGGGAACTGTTATCGGTGCCGCCGCGGTGTTGGCATTGGTATTTGGTGCCATGGAACGCAACAGCGAACCACGTATTGTTTCTGTTTCGGGTCAATGTCTGACCACCGCACCCAAAGACAGAACGGCAATTACACTGCGCGTAACAACATTGGATAAATCCGCCGCCGCATCCATGAAGCAGGCAACGGCAAAAATTGCGGAAATCACAAATTATCTGAAAACCCAAGATGTAAAAATGCAGACCACGGAATTCAATTCTTATGAAAAGACCGAATGGGACCGCAACGCACAAAAATCAATCACATTGGGCATTGAAACAACCATTGCAGTGGAGGTTTCCGCCAGCAACATTGAAACAATTGAAAAAATATTGTCCCAATTTGCAGGCCAAACAAACGTTTATTCTGAAAACCTGCGCATGTACACCAGTGCCGAGGCAATGAAACCCATTTTGGAAAAATGTCTGGGTGTTGCGGTTGAAAATGCACGCGAACGTGCAAACGCATTGGCATCGGGCGACAAAGCGCGCGCAGGCAAAATGTTGTCTGTTTCGTATGACGTCAGTTCGTCTGAAATGTATCAACCACGCACATCTAATTTCCTGCGCAGTGCCAAAATGGCCGTTGCAGAAACCGCAATGGATATGGCAGCAGGCAGCATTGTTGCCAAAGATACCGAAGTTTCCGTTCAGGTATCCGCAACATTCCAAATAAAATAAAAATGAATGAAACAGTCGCCGCGTTTATAAAATATTTATTGCAGACAAAACATTATTCTGCAAACACGGCGGATGCATATGAAATGGATATCCGCGACTTTATAAAATTCTATGGGGATTTTATGGGCGCGGATATTTTCATTAACGATATGGCACGCGCGGACACGACGTGTTTTCGTGCATGGTTGGCAAATCGTCAACGGCGCGGTATGGCGGCCAAATCCACCGCCCGCGCCGTATCATCTTTGCGCAGTTTTTATAAATACATGGCCAAATATAACGGTGTAAAAAACGATTGCATCGGATTGATTTCTTCGCCCAAGATTCCGCGAAAATTATCCAAGGCCATTAACGTTGCAGAAGTTAATGAAATGCATGATGCCATTGGCGAAATTGATGCCAACGAACCATGGGTTGCGGCGCGCGATTGGGCATTAGTGGTTTTAATTTACGGATGTGGCCTGCGCATATCCGAGGCATTATCATTAACCAACCGCGATGTTTCGGGCCGTCCGGAATCATTTCGCATACTGGGCAAAGGCAACAAAGAACGCATTGTTCCCGTATTGCCCCCGGTATTGGATGCAATTGAAAAATACACGTCTGTGTGTCCATTTTGCAACCAACCGGATGCTGAATTATTCCGCAGTGTCCGCAATTTACCCATGACGCCACGTATGGCACAAAAAGTCATTGAAAAGGTCCGCCATTACCTGCAATTGCCGGATTACCTGACCCCGCATGCATTACGACACACATTTGCAACAGCATTATTGGCCGGTGGCGCCGATTTGCGCAGCCTGCAAGAATTATTGGGGCATTCATCACTGTCCACAACGCAATTATATACACGGGTAAACATGGCGGAAATCATGCAGATTTATGAAGATGCGCACCCCCTGGCCCACGAAGACGATGTATAAGCGTAATGATAAAAAAATCCCACCATTTGGTGGGATTTTTGATTTCGGTGAATCTATTAACGTGAATAGAATTCAACAACCAATTCTGGCGACATCTGAACCGGATACGGAACATCTGCGAATGCCGGTACGCGAACAAATGTCGCGGTGAAATTCGCACTGTCAACATTGATGTAATCCGGCCAATTGCGTTCCGCAGATTCCAGTGCCAAAACAACCAATGGCATCTGTTTTGCTTTTTCGCTGACGGTGATGACATCGCCCGGTTTTACCTGATAAGACGCAATTTTAACGCGTTTATCGTTAACATAAACATGACCGTGGCTGACCAATTGGCGCGCAGAAAATACTGTTGGTGCCAATTTTGCACGATATACAACGGCGTCCAAACGACGTTCCAGCAAACCAATCAAGTTATCCGGGGTATCGCCCTTCATATTGTCCGCTTCCAGATAATATGCACGGAATTTCTTTTCGCCGACGTTGCCATAATAACCTTTCAGTGTTTGTTTGGCACGCATCTGTTTTGCGTAATCAGATGAATTTCCACCACGGGATGTTGGACCATGCTGACCCGGTTTGTATTTGCGTTTGTTAAACGGAGATTTGGCCTGTCCCCACAGGTTTACACCCAGGCTGCGGCCGATTTTTAATTTACGAGTGCTGCGTTTTGCACCTGCTCTTGCCATAATATAATCCTTTTGGTTTTTTATGGTGCCGGATTTTCAACAGAATCCTTATCGCGTGCGGGACCAAAAAGCACCGCAGTTTAATCAGTTCTGATTACCCAGCGGTGGCCAGTGTATAGTGTTTTTTAACAAAAATCAAGTAAAAACCCGCAAATGGCGGGATTTTTTAAAATTTAACCTGGGGGGCGGATTTTTCCGCATCATCTATTTCAAACAATTTTTCAGGCGTGATGTTAAACATGCGCGCAATAATATTTGACGGAAATTGTTCAATCTGAGTGTTCAGCCCCATTACCACAGTGTTGTAAAATTGGCGCGATGCCTGGATTTTTGTTTCTGTATCGGTTAATTCCCGCTGTAATTCCAGGAAATTTTCATTTGCGCGCAGGGTTGGATAACTTTCTGACAATGCGAAAATGCTTTTTAATGTCTCGCTGAGTTTATTTTCCGCCGCGCCACGCGCCGCGCCGGTTGCAGACATTGCCGCATTACGGGCCGCAACAACCGCGTTTAATGTATCTTTTTCATGTGCGGCGGCGCCTTTGACACTGGCCACCAAATTCGGGATTAAATCGTATCTGCGTTTCAGTTGGGTGTTGATTGTTGCCCATGCCTCGCGCGCCTGATTCTTGCGCGCAATTAATCCATTATATACCGCCACGAAATACAGTAATAAAACCGCCACGATTGCAATTGCTGTCCACATGTAAAACTCCTTTTTATTCATTTTATATTCTTGGGGCATTAAATGCAATAAAATACACGAACCGACGACGGCGCAATAAAAAATCCCGCCGATTGGCGGGACTTTTTAAAGCAATTTAATGCTTATTTTTTCCAAAATGCGAAACCGCTGCGACGTTCACCGCGATCATTGCGGTCGCCACGGTCATCACGTGGGCCACGACCGCCCATTGGACGACGATGTTCACCACGCTGTTCCTGAAACTTTCTGGCCGATTCTTCATCACGTTGAATCAGTTTTAACGTTGTAACAGACAATTTACCATTACGGGTTTCTTCATCAAATTCAACAATATCATTTTCATTCAAGAATCTGATGCCGGCATCTTTCAACGAGCTGGAATGAACAAATACATCATCTGTATTGCCTGTTTCGTTTGGAGTGTCCGGGGTAATAAATCCAAAACACTTTTTACCGTTGTACCATTTTACTTTACCTTGACGCATAATCTTTTCCTTTGTTATGCTTGTTATGGTTCCCATTAACTTCTAAGAACCTGATTTAATTGTTGTCCATATAACCCATAAAAGCAAGGAAAATCACCGCCACGGGCAATAGTTTGATTTCCTAGGATATTATCGTAAAATATGATATAATTGCCCGCAAATGAAAACCAAGACCGTATCACGTACTGATATTTTAAAATTTGCCGCACGGACATTCGGAACCGCCCCAGAATACATGTGGGCACGAACACCAAATTTTGCCGTTCTGCGTCGTTCTGACAATAAAAAATGGTATGCAATTATTATGGACCTGCCCCGGCGAACAATGGGATTGGCCGGCGATGGGGTGGTGGACGTAATGAATGTAAAATGCGATTCTGTCTTGATTGGAATGCTGGTTGGCGATGCGGGATTTCGTCCGGCATATCACATGAACAAATCCAATTGGATTACAATATTACTGGATGGGTCCGTTGGATTTGATAAAATCGCCGCCCTGATGAAACAAAGTTATAAATTAACCGGCAAATAACAAAACAGGTGGTCATACGACCACCCGTTTATTTTTTGTAATAACGCTGAACCTCGGTCATGACAAAATTAAATAACTTTCCGGCCATGGTACTGTTGGGTACCGCCCAGTCTGTTTGGAAATACGGCATCGCCGCAACCAAAATGAATCCCGCCATAAAACGAAAGATTTCGCTTTCCTGGGCCTGGGTCAGTTTAACCGGCGCGTTGGTTAAATGAAATACTTCGTTTTCAATTGCATCGTCCAGTTTATCTGTAATTCTTTCCAGAATTTTTTGCGGGTAATACAGTTTGCATTTGCGCGGGAATCCTTCGAACATGGAAATTCCATTGTCGTGATTGTACAATATATTCCAACCCACACGTTCAAACAAATCTTCCAAACATTGGCAAATCATCAAATTGTATTCTTTGACGCCGCATTCCATAACATCGGCCAATTGGCGTTCAATGTTGTCGTTCTTTTTATTCTTGGCACGACGTGTTATTTCGTAATGCGTGTGCGTTTTACGTTCAAATTCAAAGAACGTACGAACCTGGCAAATGATTTCCAACGGAACAACCTGGCCGTCTTTGCCAATATCAATTATCAATTTTGCATCACGATAATTACGCGGATTGTCCAGATTATAGAAAGTATCACGAATGGACAAGATTCTTTCTGGCATTTCCTGTTGAACACGTTCAATAAATGTTCGCGCCTGGGGTATCAGGTCAAACAAACATTTTACGCGCCACACGTCTTGCAGACGCATTCGGGGTTTGGCGACATTATCCAACGCACGTACCAATTCCACCGCAATCTTTTCATGTCCAGAACCAATAATGGACAGTACTGTTTCCGATGGCGTAGAAATATATTTGGAATTTAGTTTTGCACGAATTTTATCAGCAATTGCGCGGGCAGATGCCTCGCGTTCATGTGCAGATATAACGCGATAAACGGTGTCGGCAACCTCGTCCACATACGATGCGTAATATTTACCAACAACTTTTTCCAACGCGCGTTTAACATTCTTTTGCGCACCGACAATAACCGTTACGATTGAAGATACGGCCAAATCAATTTGATGACCCGCACCAGATGCAAAAAATTGATTTCGCATCGGGTCTGCATCCAAACGATGATGCACAATATACGGCGACAATGGATTTATATCTGAAATTCTGATTGGTTCTTCCACCGCGCAATCGGTTTCATAATCATAACGCATAACCGGGGCCTTGGGCGCACCAAAGCATTTCCCCAGGAAATAAAACACTTCGCGGAACCATTTCATTCCGTCTGTGTACAGTGCGGATAAATGCTGGGCGGCTTCGTCATTAATTTGCCCGGCCTGGCGCGCGGATTCAATTATCGCCAAATTTTTCCGATCATTATCTGCAACCATGTCGGCCATAAAAGTATCGTTATAAGACGATGTCATAAAAATCCCCCTTTGGCGTATGTGCGTATTATTTCATAATTGGAAACAATATCACATCGCGCAATGTCGGTTGGTCGGCAATAATGGAAAAGAATCTGTCAATGCCCAATCCCAAACCTGAAATCGGCGGCATGCCATGTTCCATCGCGCGCAAGAAATCTTCGTCCAGGTCAAATGCCTCGTCATCACCGGCGGCCTTGTTCTGGGCCTGCTGTTCAAAGGCGGCACGCTGTACAATTGGGTCAACCAATTCAGAATATGCCTTGATTAATTCAGCACCACAGACAATTAATTGGAATATATCTATGCGGCGATTGTCCGCGTCATTACGACGTGCCAATGGAATCAGATATGCCGGATAATTATAAACAATTGCCGGTTGAATAATCTGGTCGCGAATCTTGCGCTTGAACACATAATCAACAATCGCAGGAACGGATTTCAGCGGTTCCAATTCGTCCGCCGGGAACATACCATTATCAATCAGTTGTTTCTTTAACGCATCAGTATCTTGGAATTCCAAAATATCCACGCCCAACAATTGGTTCATGCGCGCGGTGTAATCAATTTCTTCGTATTTGCTGAAATCCAGTTTTGTGCCCTGGTATTCAATTTGCAATGTGCCGCGCAAATCCATTAATATTTTCTGGACCATGGCCCATGAAAAATCAATATTGCGGTGATAATCCCAATATGCCGCATACCATTCCAACATGGTGAATTCTTGCAGATGCATGGCATCCATGCCTTCGTTTCGGAAATTTTTCCCCAGTTCATAAACACGGTCAAATCCGGCGGCAATTGTCTGCTTTAAAAATAATTCTGGTGCAATACGCAGGTAAAAATCCGCATCCAATGCATTGTGATGCGTAATAAACGGCCGCGCGGCGGCGCCACTGGCCACGACCTGCATGATTGGGGTTTCAACCTCTACAAATCCATTATTATTTAAATAATCACGGATTAAACGCAACATCTGAAAGCGCATTTTCATTGTGCGACGCGTATCTTCGTTTGCGATGATATCCAAATAACGTTGACGATA
The DNA here is from genome assembly GCA_023402015.1 of Pseudomonadota bacterium. Taxonomy (GTDB): domain Bacteria; phylum Pseudomonadota; class Alphaproteobacteria; order Rs-D84; family Rs-D84; genus Enterousia. The sequence continues at coordinate 9,493 of JAEXCU010000006.1, forward strand.
TCTGGTTTCCATATCGGTCAGGCCATGGAATTTTTCCGGCAATGGACGCAATGCCTTGGACAGAATGTCATATTTTGCCACGCGAACCGTTAATTCACCGGCCGTTGTATGATACAGTTCACCAGTAATACCAATGAAATCCCCCAGGTCAACATTTGCCTTCATAAATTTATATTGTTCTTCGCCCATTTCTTCGCGGGACATAGAAAACTGAATTTCACCATCAATATCATAAATGCGCCCAAACATCAGTTTGCCCAACCAACGCAGTGCAATTACACGACCGGCCAATTTCACCGGCGTGCCGTCGGCCAATGCGCGCGCAGCGACAATTGTATGCGAACGGTCAAATTTATCTTTCCAAACGACGCCATCGCGGGCACGGATGTTTTCCGCCTTTTGCAGACGGGCGGTCAATTCATTGGTGGATATCGTTGTATTTTCTGACATATGTTGGTTCCTTTTGCACATTACTGTAAAAAACGGACGCAAAAATGTGCGTCCGTCGTTAAATTTGATGGTCGCACACGCCGATTATAAAAATTTTTTTCCGTTAATCATTTTTTCTTTTTATTTTTACGATTTTGCCAATTGGCGACTGAAAAGTATTATGCAGAAAAAATTATAAAAGTAAAGCGATAAATATCCACAACCACGATTTCATCCCTGAAATCGCATTATGAATTGATACCTGCACTATTACCCCGGTTTTGTTTGTTATATTTGTTAAAAAATTGGGGGACAAAATGACAAAACGGCATAAAAGAATAAAATACATTGTTGCAATCATCGCGGTGGCGGCGATTGCAGGCGTAATAGTTGCACGATACTTTATGGCGCGGCGCCCATTTGTTTACGCGGGCACATTGGAAACGACCAAGATTGTTTTATCCGCACGCGTGGCGTCCGACGTATCTGATTTTTATGTCCAAGAAGGCGAAATGGTCACCAATGGCCAAGAATTAATGGAACTGAGTTGTGATACGTACAAAATCCTGGCGACCCAGATTGATAAAGATTACGATCGCGCAACAACACTGTTGGACAAAGGCCACCTGTCCCAATCCGAATACGATATGATTTCGCGCACCAAACAGGACAATGACCTGAAACTAAACTGGTGTAATGTTAAATCGCCCATTGACGGCATGGTTATAACCAAATTTCGCGAAATTGGCGAAGTTGTGGGTCCTGGTTCCGCATTAATATCCGTGGCAAATCCGTATAACATATGGGCATATTTTTATGTGCCGTATGAAATGCTGCATAAATTGCGTGTGGGGGAAAGCGTTATTGGCACCCTGCCCGAGGCCCCAAATATGACATTTCCCGGCAAAATCATAAAAATAAATGAAGAGGCCGAATTTACCCCAAAAAACGTTCAAACGCGCGAAGAACGCACACGCCTGGTTTATGGGGTCAAGGTTCAGTTCGCCAACCCGAAACTGATATTAAAATCTGGCATGACCATAGAAAGCACATTATTAAATGACCAACGAAATTAATATAAATATTTCTGATGTATCCAAGCGTTTCCGGGATGTTATCGCCCTGGGTGGGGTTTCTATGCAATTTCATCCGGGTGTTTTACATGGCGTAATCGGCCCGGCGGGCGCAGGAAAAACAACACTGTTTCGGTTAATGTTGGGTCTGATGAATCCAACATCAGGCGCAATTACATATTCTGTCGGGGGCGTCCCCACATCATTTGAACAAATTCGTCATCGTGTGGCATATATGCCACAAAGCCAAAGTCTGTATAACGATTTATCTGTGGACGAACATCTGGATTTCTTTCGTCGCCTGTACAGTATAGATGATGCGGCATTTCAGAAAAAAAGGGATGAATTATTACACCTGGCGCGATTGGATAAATTCGTGGACCGACCGGCGGGAAATTTATCAGGCGGAATGTACAAAAAACTGGGGTTGATATGCGCACTGTTGCGGTCGCCGGACATAATGTTGTTGGATGAACCCACAAATGGCGTTGACCCAATCAGTCGTCGTGAATTTTGGAATTTACTGCATCAATCCCAGCAACAGGGAATCATGATAATTATGACCACGGCATACATGGACGAAGCCGAAAGATGTGGGGATGTCGTATTAATGGAAAACGGTCATGTTTTGGATTACGGTGAACCGCAATCATTATTGACCGCGGCGGGGACGGAAAACTTCGATGATTTTTTCCTAAAACGCGGGGGTGAAATAAAATGACCGCACCAATTGTTGATGTAAAAAACCTGGATGTGAAATTCGGCGATTTCTATGCCGTGCGAAATGTTTCTTTTCGTGTTGCGCCGGGTGAAATTTTTGGATTTTTGGGCGCAAATGGTGCGGGCAAGACAACAACCATTCGTGTATTGTGTGGATTGTTGCCCGCGACAAATGGCACGGTCATAATTGACGGGGAAACATTTATCCATGGCCGCGAAAATATTATTAAACAGCGCGTGGGATATATGTCGCAAAGATTTACTTTATACGACGGATTATCAATTGGGGAAAATTTTGATTTTGCAGCGGCACTGCGTGGATTAAATAAAACTGAATACGACACGCGGCGAACCACATTATTGGATTTTATCGGATTCCGTGAAAAACTGAACACGGTGGTCAAAGACCTGCCGGGGGGAATAAAGCAAGAAATCGCGTTATGCGTTGCATTGCTGCACAATCCGAAAATTATATTTCTGGATGAACCGACGGCCGGTGTCGCACCACAATCGCGAATGCGGTTTTGGTCGCTGATAAAAAAATTGGCCGGCGACGGCAAAACTGTTTTTGTAACAACCCATTACATGGACGAGGCAGAAAATTGCAATCGTATCGCACTGATGCGGGCGGGTGAATTAATCGCAACAGATTCACCAACTGCGTTAAAACAAAAAACATTTGGCGACACATTGTATAATTTTACGCCACGTACATCCCGTGCCAAAATGCCCCCGCGGGATATATTAGACATAATGGAACCATACGGCCGTCATTATCACATTCGGTTTCGGGACGGAATTAACGTCGCCGCACAAATTAAAAAATATAAATCAGATTACGATATCCGGAAAATATCGCCGTCCCTGGAAGACGTATTTATCAGACTGGTAGAGGGGCAAAACAGATGAAATTGCAAAATTTTTCACGGAAACGCGCCGCCGCCATATTTTCCAAAGAATTTAAACACATATTTCGCGACCCGTTTACACTGATAATGGCGTTGTTGTTGCCATTGCTGATTGTTTTAATTTTGGGTAATTCAATTGAATTTAACGTACGTGCGATAAATCTGGCATATCATGACGCAGATCGCAGTGAAAGTTCACGGCAACTGATTGATGCATTTGGCAGTTCAAATTATTTCCGCCCATATCCAATTGCAAATCCGTCCACTGGGTTTGACGACATACTGGCCGAACGGGCGCGCGCGGTTGTTATTGTGCCACCCGGATTTGAAAAAGAAATCTTGGCCGGGCGCACGGGGGATGTTCAACTGATGCTGGACGGGGCCGATAATTCATCAATTATGGCAATTATGAATTATCTGGCGACCATAAACCAAAATGCCCAGATGAAAATCCAGAATATTCCGAAATATATGGCAACCAGTCCACTGACATTCAAAACACGATATTTATTTAACCCGGAACTAAATTCACGGTGGTTTTCGGTACCGGGTTTGGCGGCGGTAATTATTGCATTGGTTGCGATTATGCTGACCACACTGACCATATGCCGTGAATGGGAAAAAGGTTCTATGGAAATGCTGTTGTCCACACCGGCGACCACATTGGAAATTATTGTTGGCAAGGTTTTACCCTATGCAATTCTGAGTTTTATTGGATTTATTTTGGTTTTTATTGTGGCGCGAATGGTTTTCGGCGTTCCATTTGTGGGCAGTTATACAATTTTAATCCTGGGGACATTGCTGTTTATTTTGGGTTATTTGGCGATGGGATTGTATATTTCTGTTTCCACACATAAACAAGAGGTCGCCATTCAATTTGCCATGATTGTTGGCCTGTTGCCGACGGTGATACTGTCGGGATTTGTATTTCCGGTGGAATATATGGGCCGCGCATATCGCGCGGTGTCAGACGTTTTTCCGGCTCGTTTTTACATTGATATAACCCGCGACCAATTTTTAAAAGGCAGTCATATAACCGACCTGTGGATTCAGTTTGCGGCCCTGGCCGCGATTGCGCTGATATTGTTAATCGCGTGTTTGACGCGTTTCAAAAGGACACTGGAATAATGAAAAGCCTGATTGGATTTTTCAAAAAAGAAATCATTGCATTGGTCCGTGATCCGGTCCTGTTGATTGCGGTTATGGTCATGCCGGCCGTACAATTAATCATTTACAGCGGCGCCATTACACTGGAAGCAAACAACCTGCGCCTGGCGGTGGATATGGCGCCCGATGACACCGCAATGTCAAAAATATACAATCATGCAATTGGTTCGGGGTGGTTTGTGCGTGCGGATGATACAACACGCGACAGTGTTTCTGTTGTGCAAAACGGTGGCGCAGATGTTGCGATTGTTGCCCCGTCAGACGGAATGACACATGACCTGATACGCGGAAATGGTGAAATTCAAATACTGATTGATTCAATGAATATTTTAAAGGCCCAAAGTATCGAGGCATATTTGCAGGGCATCGTATTGGCGGCCGTACGTGAAATGAATTATGCCATGCCCGCGTCGCCGGTAAAATTTAATCTGCGCATTCTGTTTAACCCAGAATTAAACACAAAATGGTTTATGGTTCCGTCCCTGATTGCGGTATTGGTTTTTGTGGCATTGTTAATACTGATAACAATATCTATTACCAAGGAAAAAGAAAGCGGGACAATCGAGACACTGATATCTGCGCCCATTTCAAAATATGAAATTATTTTTGGCAAAGTGTTGCCGTACATTTTCATATCATTTTTAATTATGTTATCCATTTTGTTAATTGGTATGTTGGTATTTAAAATTCCATTCGTTGGATCTGGCGGATTGTTTATTCTGGGATTTTTGGTCTTTTGTGTGCCGGCGGCCGGCATGGCAGTTTTATTGTCAAATTATACAAAAACACAACAACAGGCATTATTGGGCGTGGTTATTGTGGCGTTTTTGGCACTGATGCTGTCGGGGGCCATCATTCCTACGGAAAACATGCCGCGTCCATTGCAATATGTCAGTTCTGTAAATCCACTCAGTCATTATGCATATATGGTGCGCAATATTATTCTGAAAGGTTCCGATATTGCGTATTTTTGCCGTCAATGCGCATATATGCTGGTTGTGGGGGTAATCATATGGATAATCGCCATACGGAAATTTAAAACAACATTATAAAGGGGGTCATAAAATGAAAACATGTACATTTATTATTGCCGCGTTGATTATAATCGTGGCGCCGGGCGCACGGGCCGACATGTATTCCGCCCTGCATGCGGTATATGATTCCAACCCGGTAATATCGCAACAACGCGCCGCCGTTAATGCCGCGCGGGCAGACGTTTCATTGGCAAAAACCCAACTGCAACCGTACCTGGGCGTGGCTGCAAACACGGCGGCGGCGCGGACAAAAATTGCGTCTGAAACATTTGATTATACCCCAACCCAGGTCGGCGTGGAATTTCAACAAAATATATTTCAGGGATTTTCAACCATCGCGCGAATCAAGGCCGCCAAAGGTATACTGGCATCACAAATGGCAATACTGTATGCCACCCAACAGGATGTATTTCTGGAATCAATAAATGCGTACATAAACGTTCTGTTGGCGGACGAGGTTTTAAACCTGAACCAAAATAATCTGCGTGTATTACAGGAATATTACGATTATGTCAGTGATTTGGCAGATGTTGGCAAACTGACCCAGACAGATGTGGCCCAGGCGTCCGCCCGTCGGGAAATGGCAAAATATGGCCTGTCGGATGCCCAGGCAAAATATGAAAACAGTTTGGAAACATTTCGGCGACTGTATGGTGATACATTGGAACATTACCCGGATATTGATTTGGACCGCGTGTCGGATTTATTCCCTGAATCCGTATTCGCGGCCGAAGAATGCGCGTTAAAACACCACCCGGCCCTGTTGGCATTACAGGCCCAAGAAGCCGCCGCCAAAGAAGACATCACAGTCGCACGGCAATCCATGATGCCGTCCATTGATGTGCGCGCCGCATCATTACAGGTAAACGATTTGCCATATATTGACAAAGTCCGCGACAGCCGCATTGGCCTGTATTTGAAATTACCACTGTATGATCGCGGTACCGCATTTGCAAATACTGACAAAGTGCGTTTTACCGTTGCCGGGATTCAAGACCAAATTATCAACGCCCGGCGCACAATAACGGAAAACCTGCGCCAGGCATGGAATTTGTATGAATCACAACAATCCGCCATTAATGCCGCAAAATCCGGAATTCGTGCCAATCAAATGGCATTAAATGGAACCAAAGAAGAACAGAAAAACGGCCGGCGGACGGTTCTGGACGTGCTGAATGCCGAACAGGAATTATTAAATACCAAGGTATCCCTGGCCCAGGCAAAATATGCCCGCATTGCGGCATTTTTTGCGGTTTTATCGGCCACTGGAAACCTGAGTGCCCAGAATTTGGGATTAACCGATTAAAATAAAAAACACCCATCCGGGTGTTTTTATCAAACTTTGGTGCGAGCAAAGTACTTCGGGCTGCGCCCTCGCCTCGCAACCCTGCGGGTTCTCGCCCCTTTGTTGCGAGGACCGCAAATAAAAAACACCCATTCGGGTGTTTTTATCAAACTTTGGTGCGAGCAAAGGGGCTCGAACCCTCGACCTCAACCTTGGCAAGGTTGCGCTCTAGCCAACTGAGCTACGCTCGCACTGCGTGGGGTATTTTGACATATATTTTTTAAAAATGCAAGTGTTATTTTATTGACAATATTTCTTTACAGTATACAGTGTTTGTCATGTCAGATATAAATGCGAAAAATCTTTATTTTCCCGCCCAATTCCGCGAATTATTGTTGTCTGGCGAATACAATAATTTGTTCAGCAATCTGACACTAAATCTGCCCCGGCGATTTTATGCATATGCAAATCCGGAATCTTTAAATCCATTGTTTCAGAAAACCTATACCGAACTGACATCCACCACACGGCAGATTAACGGTAATGATGCATGGGCGTTTGACGATATTCAAAACATTTTAATGCCACCTGAACGTGCAATGGATTTTTCCCATGCAATTACATTCCTGACCCGGACATGCAAAATTCCTGAAAAACATATTTATATAAAAAACGGCCCGATTGCCAATGAACTGTTCCCCAATCGGCGCATTTATTTATCGCGATATGCAATGTGTCTGGTGGTGAAATCATTAATGGCCACATTAAAATCGTTTAAATATGACTGCGCGACGCCATTGTTTCGCGTTGTCGGTGTTTCAGACAATACCCCGGCAGGTAAATTTTCTGACGAAATGCGATATGCATTTGCGGCATACTTTTTTGCATTTCCCGAAACAGATTTAAATGAAATGATTGACATAACGTGGATGTGGGTCCGGGGCATTCGTTTGAAAAATGCATATGAATCTGCAAATAATAATCTGCGTTATTTAATACAGAAAATATATGGTTCTGAATTTGATTTTCATAAATACGAAGAATTCAAGCAATCGTTTATATTTGACCCAATGTTTTATTCGCCGTCGCGGGGAAACTTTGCGACGCAATATCAAAAAATGCTGACCACCATGGGATATGAATTAAAATCCACCCGTGGCGATGATGCACCAAAATGGCGCAAAGCGAACAAGGTTGCCCCCAAATATCCCGGTGCATTCTTTGCCCCACACGTCAGTTTTTTAATGATATGGTTGCTGGGGCATTATAATAAATTCATTAGTAATGAAAATATATCGGGCAAAAACAAAGTCAAAATTTTTCAGGATTTAACACGCCGTTTCTTTAATACTATCAGTGGCGCCCTGGCCGCACAAAAATATCAGAATAAAAATTCTGACCACGATTTTTTAAACGCGCCATTATTTGTTAACCAACACCACAGTGATGCATATAAAATTACCCGGGCAATAAAATCAGGAACCGGTCCCACAATTACAGATTCTGCGTCCGGGAAAAAGATTCGCGAAAACCCATCTGCGTTGGATTTTTTCCATGACAATCATTTATTCTGCGACGATGATATGTGGTGTTTGGAATTCAGACAACGGGCCGAAAAAAATTTGGCCACACTGCATAATCAATATACTTTGAACCCATCCATTGAATTGGCGCATAAAATTAATGACATGGAAAAAAAGATTTTGTTTGAAAACAATGCGTTGTATGGGATTAATTTATCCGCATTTGTATCTGTGCCGCAAATATTAAATAATGACGGAACATTTCTTGCGCGCCCATGCATTGGGCCGGAAAATATTTCAGATTATTTTAATTTGCCAAAAAATGGAAATAACGCAACTGCACCAAACACTCAACTGGAATTTGAATTTATTGGCGAATTTTCGCCGTCGGCACCATATGCTGAATTTACAATTATCCAACCAACAACCATTCCGTCGGGCATTTCATTCACGCGCGGGGTCAATAAAACAACGGGGCGGCCATATGTTATTTATGACATTAATGGTGAATTTGAATCCGTTAATCCGCCGGTTAAAAATCCGTTTGTATTGGACATAAATGGTAATCCAAAAAATGCAGACGTAAATTTTGAACAAATCAGTTTCCTGTTGGAAAGTGATACACTGCCCGCGAATGAACAATTGGCCCAGGCGCATCGCCTGGCCGCGCTGGGTGTTATAAATCGCGTGGTGTTTTCCGGGAATAAATCATATCACATGCGATGCACAGTGGCAACGCCACCTGAAAACAAAGCAGAACGCAAATGGTTATTTAATCATATTATCCAAAAATATGATATACGCGGGATTGACCCGGTATGTTGGAATAATGGACGCATGATGCGCCGTCCAAACGCGTTCAGACAGATAAACGGCAACAGCGTACAACAACAATTAATACATCAAACCAATGATATATTAAAGATTGATTGGCGACCATTGTACAACGAATATCAACATCGCCGCCAAGAATATATTAAAAAACTGCCACCAATTGATGGAATAAACGAAAAACTGGTTAATCGCGTAAAAATAATGTTGGCGACATGGTATGACGGTAATCGTCATAATCTGCTGGACCAGGGATTGATACCGATGATGTATTATGCGGGTTGGACACCAAATGAAATCAGAAATACCCTGTGCGGCGAAAATACCAACCGAAATTTGCAAAGAACAATTGAACAATATATTGCGAACATCCGCTGATAACAATTCAGATTGATTTAAATGCCCCAATATGGCATAATATATGGCACAGGCCAGTAAAAATCACGCCGAATCCAATGGGACGATTATCCTGGCGTTTTTTCCAAAATTAAAAATCCCAGATTTCTGCATTTTTTATCCCCCATTATTTGCCGAATGCAATCGTCGGTTTGGGTGTGGCATTATTATGTGCGAACGCAGACGCATCAACACCAATGTATCCGGTGTGCAGTGATTGTCATCGTTGTACCCAGACGGCACCCGGGGGCGGATGCATGGGACAATGTGTTTATGACGTAAATTATTGCCAGGGCCAGGTATGTGAAGACGGTTATACATGGAACCCGAAAACGCAAAAATGCGAAAGCACCAGTGCCATTTTTTGTTTATCTGGAAAATATATTTCACATAACACATGCGTGGATTGTCCCCAGCCATCTGATTTTTCATTTAAATCCGGCCAATGTTCTGTTTTATCCGATGCATTGTCCGCCGGCACGACCGGTATTGGATCATGCATGTTGCCCACCACAATGGACAGCGTATTATGTCAGTACGCCGATACAACCGGCACGTTTATATTTACAAACGATTGTTTTCATGCAGAAACAGTCATAATTGAACCAATTTAAAAACCGCCCGATTGGGCGGTTTTGTTTTATCATTATAACCATTTCCACGGTTGTAATACCTTTAACAGACCGTACGCAGTACGCTTGTCCGCAAACGCATTGCCGCAACGCGGGCAAACAATGAACGGCGCCAATATGGCCTTGACCTTTTTGAACATCATCATCCAAACCAAGAAACCAATCGCCCATGCAACCGCAACCAGTCCCCATGCAACATAACCAAAATACTTGTTTACGGTTCCGGTTATTACATTGATAACGTCAACATTGGATTTTTCCAAATCATTGTAAATCTTGGTCGCAACAGGCCATGATGACGGACGCCACGGATAAACATGCTGAATACCATAATTGGTCAACAACGTTGTACCCAAACCACCGGTATTTTTATCCAGTTGCTTTTTAATGGCTTCGTCAATCATCTTGTCAAATTCAACCTGCAACAGGGATGTTAAATCACGTTCCACCTGGTCCAGTTTTTTATTAATCTGGGCCGCGGTGTCATCAACCTTGGCGATGGCATTATCAGCCTTGCCGATGCTGTCATCAACCTGGCCCAGGGCCCGGTCAATGCCGTCGGTCTTGACGCCAAATTTGCCGGCAATACCACTGATTTTTTTCACACCCGCCGTTGTATTCTTGGCATCGGCGGTTGCCTTTTTGGCAACGGCGGTGGTATCAGAAACTTTTTCCACGGCGCCACTGACAACCTTGACCTGGTCCACCGCGAATGCAACCGGTTTTTCCAGGTTTATTGCATCCTTGATACCGTCCAGCAATTTTTCATATTCGCCGACGATATTTCGTTGCAAATCAAAGAACATTGAAACCACAATGGATTTCTTAATCGGTTGGGAATAAGTATTTTTTATGTGCAATGGAAACCAAATTACCAATGCAACCCAAATGATGGATACAATTGCAAAGATGCGTTTGGTCCATGTAATTGTAGACGTCTTTTTCGCAACGGTTTTTGCACCACCGCGATCTATTACCTCTATTTCCTTTTTCTTTCTGGGCATATGAAAACTCCTTTTACTATTACAATATCAGTTTAATTTTTATTCCCATTTGTTTCAACACATAATTAACGCGTTTTTTCATTAAAAGATTTTATTTCGTCCGACATTGCATCAAAAAATCCGTGAAATTTTCCCGCACGCTGAATCTGGGAAACCTGTTGAACCGTGCCGTAAAATGCATCCGCCTGGGGACGTGTTTTGAATGTGTAAACCTGCGTTTGTGGAACCATATCATAAAATTGTGAATTATTTTGACGATTAGATACCAACGCCAAAACATACGCAAAACGCGCATCATCACGACGCATCGCCGCCAGATAAACTTTATCCGCATCATTCAAAACAACAATTGGTTGGACCGGTTTTATATTTTTGCGTGTAATAAATTGCTTTAACTTTTCAAACATTATTTTTCACCTGTGTACTGTTCAATAAATTCTTGTTTAAATTGGGCAAAGCGGCCCTGTTCTATCGCCGCGCGAATGCCGCGCATTAAATCCTGGTAAAACCATAAATTATGTTGGGTTAACAATGTGGCCCCCAGTATTTCATTGCACTTAATCAAATGATGAATATATGCGCGCGATAATTTACACGCCGGGCAACCGCATTTGTCATCAATTGGACCGGAATCATCGCGAAAGCGGGCGTTTTTCATATTCATTGTACCATGACGGGTGAACGCCTGGGCTGTGCGGCCGGCGCGCGTTGGCATGACGCAGTCAAACATATCTATGCCACGTTCCACCGCGCCTAAGATATCCAACGGCGTCCCAACCCCCATTAAATATCGGGGCCGGTCTGTCGGCAACAGCGGTGTTGTGGTCGCAATCATGTCAAACATGACATCTTGGGGTTCCCCCACGGCCAGGCCGCCCACCGCATATCCGTCAAAGCCAATATCTGTTAATTGTTTGGCCGATTTTTTACGCAAATCCGGAAAATCGGCCCCCTGGACAATACCAAATATTCCGTATCCCGGGCGGTCAATAAATGCATCGCGACTGCGGCGTGCCCAGCGGGCAACCATTTCAACATTTTTCTCTACCCTGTCGCGCGGCGCGGGCAGATGCAGACATTCGTCCAATACCATTGTGATATTAGAATCCAACTGATGCTGAATATGCACCGAATCTTCGGGCCGCAGGAAATGCTTTACCCCACCGTCAATGTGCGATGTGAATTCCACACCTTCTTCGCGCATTTTCACCAAATTGGACAATGACATAACCTGAAAACCACCACTGTCGGTCAGTATCGGTCCATGCCATCCGCCAAATTTATGCAGTCCGCCCATTTTTTCAACCAAATCGCCACCCGGGCGCATCATCAAATGATACGTATTGCCCAAAATAACCTGGGTGCCGGTTGCGGCAACCTGGTCCATGGTTAATGCCTTGACAGTGGCGGCGGTACCAACGGCCATAAATGCCGGTGTTTCAAATGTGCCGTGCGCAGTTTCAACGCGCCCCCGCCGCGCATTAGAATCCGTTTTTAAAAGTGTATATTTTAACGACATTTATATAACTCCTGTCTTATCGGCTGCGGCCCGCGTGTGCCATTGTCATTTGCATCTGTTGCATTTTGTTTAATTCCATTTGCATCTGCGCGTATAACTGTTGCATTTCAACAACGCGGCGCCCCATGGTAAAGGTTGCGGTTTGCATTGCAATCTGGTCGTCTTTGTTTTTATCAATCTGTGCCTGCAATGATGCAATTTGTTTCTGCAATTTTACAAATTGTTTTTCCTGGGCGGCATAGTCTTGGTTGCCGGATAATGATTTACCGTTTTTGTTCATAAACTTTTGCACGGCATCCTGGGCCATTTTGGAATTAACCAGCATACTGCCGTATTTAAAGACCGCTTTGCGCCCCGCCTTGGTTCCCAAGAAACGCTTTAATACCTTTGGATTTGCCAAAACCCTTAACCATGCAGCCATTTTTTACCCCTTTGCCTATTATGCCTGAAAATTTTCCCGCCATATCGCCCCCAGGTCCGCGTCAAAGTCTGCGCCCTGGGTTATTATGGACATTGGTCCTTCAAAATATCCACGTGAATATTTTATTACGTCATCGCGTTTGATTCCATTTGATATTTTAACCGTATCATAAAAATCATAAACACGACCATATGCACGGTAAAAAGAAATTAATTTATCACAACGCCGCCCCGCAGATTCCAACCAATCTGCATCGCCCAATTTATTTTTGCATTCAAACCGAATTAAATCATCATCTGTAATTTTATTTTCTGTATAAATTCTGTATGCGTTGCGCGCAATTAATGCGACAACACGTGCGACGTTTTCCGGCCCCGTTTCCGTTGCAAATCCAGACATTCCAAATTTTTCATTTCCTGCGTCTGTCCCTGCAAACCCGTAAACCAAACCATTTTCACGACGTAAAACCTGGTTCAGTTCTTGAATCATATATCGTTCAAATTTACCAACACAGATGTTTTTATATCTGTTTTCATATTCCATCGGCCAGATATCAGGAAACAATATCCGCAATTTTACATTATTCTTGTCCATCAATGGATTATGCGCAATTGCAGGGGTATACTTTATATCCATGTTTTCTGACACATCCATATCCGGTAAAAACGAAAACGTTTTTTCCAGACATTTTAAAACATCATCAGCATCGTTTATTTTGCCAGAAATACCAATAATGCAATTTTTGGCAGACAACCGCCGCGCCAAAAATTCCAACATTTGTTCACGCGTAAAAGCGGCAATTGTTTCATTCGTCCCCAGGGTACGAATTCCTGACGCAGACGCACCACCCAATAAAGTATTGGATATAAAATGTGTCAATTGACGCGCGGGACTGTCCAACGTGCGACGTATTTCATCGCTAATAACGCGACGTTCTATTTCAATCTGTTTTGTATCAAACAAAGAATTTTGTAATTGGTCGCCCAAAACATCTATTAAAACATTGACGTTTTCGGCTAATATGCGCCCATAAAAAGATATCATTGAATTACCGGTGCTGGCGTTCTTTGCCCCGCCATTATAATCCATATAATCATCAACGCTTTTTTGCAATGGGAAACGCGCCGTTCCCTTGCACAGCATATGTTCACAAAAATGTGTCAGGCCGTGTTCATTTGGGGCCTCGTCCCGGGCGCCGGTACGAAATAATATCTTTACATTTGTTGTTTCCAAATCCATTGGGTCCAACAAAACAGGAATCCCGTTTGACAATTTATGCAAGACAGGGTTGAATTTCATTACATATCCTTTTTAAACAACAAACAGCAATCACCATATGAAAAGAATCTGTATTTTTCCGCAACCGCATGTGAATATGCATTCTTCATTTCGTCCAGGCCCGCAAACGCCGATACCAACATAAATAATGTTGATTTTGGTAAATGAAAATTCGTCAGTAAAACATCCACCGCCCCAAATTTATACCCCGGGGTGATAAATATATCTGTTTCACGGCAAAACGGTACAACCCGTGCATACCGATGGGCCGGTGGTAATTTACCGTTGTCCATTGCCGCACTTTCCAGTGTGCGCATGGACGTTGTGCCCACCGCAATAACGCGACGCGCGGTATTAATTATGTCCGCCTGGGCCGGGGTGATTTGCGCCCATTCACTGTGCATTTTGTGTTGGGATAAATCCTCGCTTTTTACCGGCATCCATGTCCCTGCACCCACGTGTAATGTTATTTTAACCACGCGTGCACCGCGGGATTGAATTTCGTTCATTAATTCCGGCGTAAAATGCAATCCCGCCGTCGGCGCCGCCATGGACCCAATTGGTTCGGCGTAAACCGTTTGATATCGTTCACGGTCGGCACTTTCTTCTTCGCGTTTCATATATGGCGGCAGTGGCATTTTCCCAACGCGATTTAAAACCGCAAAAACATCTTCGCAATGAAATTTTATTTTTAAACCACTTTCGTCATCCATGGCCAAAATTTCAATTTTTGTCCCGTCATCCATGGTCAGCATACTGCCCACCGGGATTTTATTAAATTTTTTACACAATCCCCACCATGCACCATCATTTGTTGCGGTATGCAGAGTTATTTCATGGCCGTCCGCCATAAATCGGGCCGGAATAACGCGGGAATTATTAAAGACAACAACATCGCCCGGCGCCAAGAAATCCAAGAAATCGCGTATATGTTTATCCGCCAATTCGTCCCCACGCACCACCAACATACGCGACGCGTCGCGCCGTTCCAACGGGTGGGATGCAATCAATTCATTCGGCAAATAAAAATCAAAGTCAGATGTATGCAGCATTTTTGTTATTTTTCTTTCTGATGCATATTACGTATAATACTGTCGCGTTTTTCAATTTCTTTTATCCACGACAATGTTTTCCCATTTATTGTATAAATACGACTTACTGGGCGACGCATATCATAATAAAAATGCATATGAGCCAACTCTTTTTCTGGGAATCTTGTTCTGAAACGCAATGTATCACCAATATTAATGCGATTATAGTAATCCATTCCATCGGCATAATGGTCAAAAGTCATAGAATGCCTGGGCGAGGAAACATTATCCAACGGCCTGAATACCACACTATGATTTCCTTTGTCTAAAACCAGGTAATCCCTATCATCACCCATTCTGCAACCAAAAAACAATGGCATTACCGCCAATGTTGCATATTTTAACTTTGTTTTGGTATTCATTTCTTGAACTCCAATCCCTGTTCTTCGTAATTTTCGCCCTGGTTTTCCCAATCGGGTTCAACGCGCACAAATAAATGCAGGCGCGCGTTTACGCCCCATTGATCCTGGATATCATGACGGGCGGCGGTGCCAATTTGCTGTAATTGCCGGCCACCGGCGCCGATAACAATTTTTTTATGCGCATCGTTTTGAACCGCAATTTTTTGATATATATCCAAAACACCGTCCGGGTCAACATCAACCCGTTCCGTAATAACATTAATGTGATATGGCAATTCTTGGTGCACATATTTATAAATCTTTTCACGGGTCAGTTCCGCCAAATATAATTTATCCGGAATATCCACACTGTCCGCGGCATCAAATAAATATGGGCCCGCCGGCATAACAGATGCCAGTGCCGTCAACATTTGTTCCACGCCGTCATTTTTCAGTGCAGAAATCATAAATATTTCCCGAAAATCCGCCATTTCAGATAACTGGGCAACAATGGGCAATAAATTTGCCTTGGGCACGGCATCAACCTTGTTAATTGCAACAAACAGGTTTTGACGATCCCGGATTTTTTCAACCAAATCGCGAATGGTCTGGGTAATTCCCTTTTGCGCGTCCAGAATTAACAAAATCGCGTCCGCATCACCGACCGCATCCATCGCCGCACCGACCATGGCCCGATCCAGTCGCCGTTTGGGCACAAAGACACCCGGGGTGTCTGTAAATATTAACTGGCGATCACCAACCATTTTAACGGCGCGCAGACGCGTGCGCGTGGTTTGAACCTTGTGTGATACAATTGATACCTTGCGCCCCATGATTTGGTTTAACAAAGTGCTTTTGCCCGCATTTGTCGGGCCAACAATGGCGATAAAGCCTGAATAAGTCTGTTTCATGCCCCAAACATACCACACCAAAACCAAAAGTGAATAAAAATATTGAAATTAATCCCGTGGATTGGCAAAATATCCATATCCGGGGAGAGAAACAGAAACACAAAGGATTTTTGTAATGCAACTGACTGGTCCGGAAATTTTAAATCGCATGCGCGAAACAAATGACATTGTAATAGAACCGTTTGACATGCGGTGCCTGGGCAGCAACAGTTATGACCTGCATTTGGCGGACACCCTGAAAATTTATACACATACACTGCCCGCGGGGATGCGACCGGCCATTGCGTTTAATCCCAATAAAAAAGATTACGATATGTCCGCATGGTTCTATCGTCGCAAAGGTTATCTGGATTATTTGCGCAATCCACAAAAATACGACATTCGCAATCCGCAATTCTTGCTGGACCCGTGCGACAAAAAATCGCATCACACAACAGAAATAAAAATTCCAGAATCAGGATTAATTTTGTCGCCACAAATTGGATATCTGGGCTCCACCGTGGAATATACTGAAACGCGGAATTTGTTTCCGTATATTGACGGCAAATCGTCTGTCGGGCGCAACTTTATACTGAATCACCATACGGCGGGACGCGGCGACGACGGATTCTGTGGGCAATGGACGTTGGAAATTCGTGTTTTGTATCCGACGGTTGTATATCCATATATGCGCATCGGCCAAATTTATTACGAAACATTTATCGGCGATCGCAACCCATACGACCGCAACCCGGCCAGTCATTATAATGAACAATCTGGTCCAACGGCTGCGGCGCGAATTCCAATTGACCATTTTCTGGCACAGCGGGCCACAGAAAAAACAAAATAAATAAAACCGGCCAAATGGCCGGTTTGTTTATTCATGTTCCATATCGTTGGTTTTCTTGTCCAGTTTTTTGGTCCATTCGTTATCTGGGAAATTTTTGCGCAACATCTGGGAATATCCATAAACCTGTTCCGGCAGACCAATTGCCGTATAACATTCAGTTAATCTGAACATCGCCTCGGGCGTCATGACGGTTTCCTGGGCACCGTCCACAACAGATTGCAGGCGCGAAATCGCACTGGGCCAGTTTTCTTTGGCCATATCTGCACGCGCAGAATACATCACTTTGCCGGCGATATAGTTTTTCAGGATAATAATTTTATTTTCTGCGTTTTTGGCATAAGGCGAATTGGGGAATCGTTCAACCAATTGCTGGAACTGTTGCAATGCGTATGCAGACATCCCCGGTTCACGACGAACATCGCTGACCTGGCGGTAATAACACATTCCACGCAGATACAAAATATACGGAACGTCTTTGTGGCCGGGATGAAACCGCATAAACCGGTCAGCGGCCAGAATTGCGCCGGCAAAATCTTTGTCCATATAATATGAATACGCCGCCATAACCAGCGCATCTGCGGCCCACGGACTGGACGGATACTGATTTTCCGCCATCAGAAATTCCGCCGCAGCCTGGTCATAATCTTTGTCGTTAAAGTATTCATATGCAGTTTGGTAAATATCCGTCAGATTGCGTTCCGGTTCAATTTTTGTGGTTTTCCCAGCGCACGCGACCAGTATTCCCGCCAATCCCAACATCATTATCAGTTTTTTCATGTTTTATATTCCTGTCTTGATTTTATCTTATGAAGATGAGTATAATTCAATCCATGAAACTAGGCAAACATATTTTCGGGGTCGGTGCAATGACCGGCATCAGTCGTATTTTCGGATTCGTTCGCGACATGCTGATTGCGCGGGTTTTGGGTGCAGGACGATTATCAGACATTTTTTTGGCGGCATTTAAACTGCCGAATTTATTCCGCGATTTATTGGGCGAAGGTGCCCTGTCCGCAATTTTCATCCCCATGTACACAGATTTAAAGAAAGACGATGAATTCGCCAAGAACGTATTTTCATGGCTGATGGTGGTATTATTGGGAATCACCATTGTGTTTGAAATATTTATGCCCCTGGTTATATGGATTTTGGCACCGGGCTTTGCAGATGACCCGGGCAAGATGCAGTTAACCGTGATAATTTCCCGTATTATGTTCTGCTATGTCATATTCGTTTGTGGTTCGGCGTTTTTGTCGGCGATTCTGAATGCGTTTTCACGATTCTTGCTGGCGGCGTTTATGCCGGTGCTGTTAAACATTATGCTGATTGGGGCATTACTGTTCGCATCGTTTTATGCCCAGGGAACGGTATTATATATTATGGCGGGCACGGTCGTATTGTCTGGAATTATCCAGTTTGGTGTTCTGTGGTCGCGAATCCGGGCAAAACACTTTGGGCTGCGCCTGGTGGTGCCACGTTGGACGCCCGGGATTAAAAGTTTGTTTAAACGCCTGGGCATCAGTATTGTTGGTAATGGATTTTACCAGATAACGATTATTATTGGCACATTGGTGGCCAGTTTTCAAAACGGTGCGGTTTCATGGCTGTATTATTCCGACCGTATTGTGCAATTGCCATTTGCGATGATTGGCCTGGCGGTTGGAACGGTGCTGATGTCGTCCATATCAAATGCATTGGCCGATAAAAACATGCGCAGTGTTTATATTCAGCAAAATTCGTCCCTGCGGCGTTCATTGATGCTGATTCTGCCATGTGTGGCGGGCCTGTTTGTTTTGGCGGAACCTATTATCAAGTCCTTGTTTCAATATGGCGCATGGACGGCCGCATCAACGCACGCAGTGGCATTGGCAATTATGATTCAGATATTCGTCCTGCCCGCGATGATGGTCAGTCAGATTTACAGTAAAACCCTGTACGCATCCCAGGATGTTAAAACACCGGTTAAAACGTCCATGATTTCATTGGGTGCGGCATCTGTGATATATCTGGCGCTGTTTCCATTTATTGGATATTTGGCAATTCCGACCGGAATCGTGGTCAGTGGATACTTAAAGAATTACCTGTTGGGACGTGCGTGCCGCAAACGTAATCTGGTTCGCCACGACAGTCGCACGGTGCGGGCGGTTATTGCATTTGGCGGCCTGGCCGCAATATTGGGTGTTGGACTGTGGTTTATACCAATAACCAGCATTTGGGTTTTAATGGCGGCGATTGCCGTATATGGGGCGATTTACCTGCCAATTGCATATATTATTGACCGCAAAATCTAAGATGCGTTTGATAATCCAATCCCGGCCAGGGCACGAATAAACATCCGGATGGATTTTTTGTAATCGCAATCGTCCAATTTATCCCATGACAAAGTACGCACGTAATACAAATCTGGGTTAATACGATACAATTTGCATTTTTTGATGTCTGGCCCAAACAGCACCAGAATCATATGAATATTATTACCAAATTTGGCCTGCAAAGAATCCAATGCGCGGCGCGCATCGGCCAGTGTGGCAGTATTGCCGGCATGCACCAGTAAAACGCGTCGTCCGGACGTCAGACAATCAATTATGCGTTTAATTCGTACGTCATAACTTTCCGGATTCTTGTCGTATTCGGCACACCAATTGACGTTCGGCGCGAAATTGTTAAAATTATTTAATAACAATTTCACGCATTTGTTTAAATCCAACCCGCACAACAAATCAAACGGTCCCGCAAATTTGCGCAACCCGGCCAATTGCAATGCATTTGCGCCAAAACAACCATCCCCCAGGCTGAAAATATAATCGTATTTTTCTGGGCGGCTAAAAAATTTCCGCAGACAAAATATATGATGAAACGGCATGAAATTTATCCTTTTGACTAAAAAAACACCTAAGGAATTAGGTGTCGGGAAGTTAGTCATTCAAAAGCAGTTGAATTCGTTGTCTTTGGATTAATCCTGTTGTATCGCAACGACTTCCCGACACTGTGGTCGGGACATTTGTTAGAATTCTGCTTTTGGGCGACTAAACCCATTCAACCTAACACTGTCTACATTGCCAATCTTATTACAGACGCGTTATTAAATCAACCTGTAAAAACATAAAATAAAGTTGAAACAGGCACATTTATATGATAAAATCTCTATTAAGAATGTAAGGAGTCCCATTATGAAAAAAATCGTTTCATTGGCAGTTTTAACTGCACTGTTGACGGGTTGTATGAACAACGGCGCCACAGATAACAAGGCCGGATACGGCACGGATGGTTTTGGCGAAGAAGTATTGGTTTCTGAAACCGGCACACAATCGTTAAATAACGCGTACCTGTTGGCCGCCGCCCCCAAATACTATGTGGGCAGTGCGTACAAAGTTGAAAACGTTCAATACATCCCGGTGGAAGATTTAACATACAATCAAACCGGCATTGCAGGCATCGTTCCGGCCGAATTAAATGGCACGAAAACCAGCAATGGCGAAGTTTTTGATATTAACCAAATGGTCGCAACCAGCAAGACTTTGCCCCTGCCAACGATTGCACGCGTAACCAATTTGGACAATGGCCAATCTGTTATCGTTCGTGTTAACAATCGTGGCCCATTTGTCAACACACGTATTATGGACCTGTCCCCGGCCGCGGCCAGCAAAATTGGAATGAATGGCCAGTCCAAGGTCCAGGTCCAGGTTTTGGCCGACGAATCAATTGCGGTTAAAAACGCAACAATTGGTGCGGTTGCCCCCCAGACAGTTTCCACGACACCGATAGAGGTCGTAGAAACCACAACCGTTGTGCAAACAACACCGGTTGCCGGCGGTGAATACAGCGTTCAGGTTGCCGCATTTTATGCCGAAGACAGCGCGAACACCCTGGCCGCACGCATGCGCACATATGGCGATGCCGTTGTTGTCAAAGAAGGCGACATGTTCAAGGTTCGCATTGTTGACCTGGATGCATCCAAGGCACGCAGCGTAATTGATGCCCTGCGCAGCAACGAAGGAATGGCACCGGGATTATTAAAGAATGGCCGCTGGATTAATGCAGACAGCATTTAATCATTTGCCACGAATATAAAAAATCCCACCAATCGGTGGGATTTTTTTAATGTGTAATGTGGTTGTAGAGTGTGTTTTTCCCGCGACTGGGTTGCACCCCTCCATGGCGGGGTGTCCACGGGACGGGGGGGATTATTTATTTTCGTGATACGTTGTTCGTGATACGATATTTCTTTGTCATTGCGAGGGAGTGCAACGACCGCGGCAATCCATTTAATTAATGAACCTTGCCGCTTTACATATGGATTGCCACGCTTCGCTCGCAATGACAACGGGTGTAGCCTGGTGGGGACAATACCTTAGACGTGTTTTGCGCACCGTATGATTGTCCCCATAAAAAAGTGTGGGGCAGGAAATGAAACAATTTGTTGATTAAGAGTCTGACCAAACCCCACCTGTTAAAAAGCACGGGGTGTTTCCTGACACATGCATCAGGAGAGGGAAACACCCCGCACTTGCATGCAGGAAACAGGCGCTTGATTTTTTATTCCTAATTCTATATTCACCTGTTTCCCAATGAAAAGACCGCCGGAAGAGAATCTGGGCGGTCGGGGAGTTCAAAAATCATAACAAACGATGATCCCGTTGGTCTTTGGGCAAGCCCTGTTTTATAACCAACAGCTCCCCGACCATACTAAGAGTCAGAGAGATAACGGTGCAGTTGACACCGCATCGGATTAGATAACGATACATTTCTGCACCGGTTTGTTAGAGGTTTTTGAAGACCCCGAATCCATATCCCTATGGATTCCGACATATTATACACGAACCCCGGAACAAATTCCAGCGGAAAAGTGGATTGCCACGCCACTATCGTGGCTCGCAATGACAGGGGAAGACATGTTTGGGTCCACATTGTCATTGCGAGGGAGCGAAACGACCGCGGCAATCCAGTTTAATAATGAACTTTGCTGCTTTATATATGGATTGCCACAGGGCTTGCGCCCTTCGCAATGACAGAGAAGAACACTCATAAACACCTTGGTCATTGCGGCATTAAAACGACACATTAAAGTTTCGGGAACGGTGGTGGGCCGCGCGCTCTTTTAATTTTCCCAAAATTCGCGCACGCCGCGCCATGCGAAACGCCATTGTTTGGGCTGTAACAGGTTGCAGAAAATTGTTGGCATATGATTCTTTGCGTTCATGGGACAGGCGCATCAGAAATGTTTCAACAAAATTGTCGCCCATTTCATCGCGCCGGATTTTACGATACTGGGCCCGAATTTCGCGATACAATCGCCGTGCATCGCGGCGTATTTTGCGAATTTGTTCCCCGCGCAGTAATTGCGGACGACGAATCCATTCGTCGCGCATTATGGAATACGCACTGCCAACCTTGTAAATATTTGGACCATATTTGGGCGCGCCGACATCAACAAATTCAATATCTATGCCGCGCCCACATATTTTAATGCGATAATTTCGCCGCCATGCGCCCAATGCATTTTTCATTAATGCATATGTATCAACACCCGGGAAAGTTTCATACATTTTATTCATATCGGCAACGATACAGATGTCTATGTCGCTGGTATCGTCATAATAATAATTTGTGGTTGAACCGTGAACAAAGATATCGCGTACGCATTCATCCAATAATGGAAAGCCAATACGCTGGATATATGCGATATATTCCCACGCAACCATTTGCAGTGCGTTGGACACCAATTTGTTCATCGTTCCATCAGAATTCCAAATACGCACATCCAAATTTTTATGATAAATAAATCGCGGCATTGTTATACCCCTGTGGTACTGGATGATTCAGAAATATCAACTTCGTACCCTGTGCCATTGCTGATATTACAACTGGCATAACAAGTGCCAGAAACCATTACATAACCATTTTTACATGATGTACACACGCAACTGCCCCAAATATTATTTTTGCATGTACGACTGCAATTCGCAATGGCAGTGCTGCAATCCTGGGTCGCACCATTGGTGGAACACGCCAGTTTTGATACACATTCACCTTTGTTAAATGCGCCCCAGTCTTCCCATTCACCCCTGACAACATGACAAGACACAGTGAAAATTTTACTGCGGTCGGCGCATTCGCATGTCGCCCATTCACCATCATCCATACCACGATTGGCGGTTCCGGGGCAATCCAGTGTTTCACGCCCGCATTCCAACGTTCCGGCCGATGCAGCCCCCCACTGCGAAATCCCAAAAATCCCATAACGAAATCCGCCAATGGCATAAAGTACAACGTTAAAAACATTGCCCCCATTTTCAGCCAAAAATTTTTAATTTTCTGCGCCACGACGTCCCCCCATTAATAAACATATTTGCAAGAACTGGTAAATTCATATACACCGGTGTTATCTTTGTATTTCCCGGCTGGCATAACACAATCTGTTATATCATTTAATGCAGCGATGTTTGTGATTCCATACTGGGTCGTGCCGTCTGCCCGGGTCAGGGCGGGACAACGACTGCATGCGACATAAAATGTTTCGCCATAAATATCCATAATAGAACTGGATACATAATAACCACTGTTGCATTTACTGGCGACACACCGCACAGATGCATGTGCATTGCAAACACAGACAAATCCCGCAACAGCAATAAAAAAACACTTCATTTTCATCGTCAAATCCAACCGGTGAATTAGATTCGGCATAAAATCCAATTGACAATTTGGGCAAATCAGCGTATTATTTAAACAGTAAAACGTAGGAAACAAACCACCGTTTGTTTTCGGCATTCGTTTGATTAAATTCCCCACTAAATTCAATTTATTGCATTAAAATTTTTATGCTGTAATATTTTACATTATGAAAAAATTAACAGATGCTGATATTGCGCAAATGGCAGATGAAAAATTTGACCCCGATGTGCGCGCCGTTAATCGCACGATTCGTGCGCAACTAAAACTGGGGCAATTGGTTCCCGCACCCTGCCCGGCGGCGGCACACGCCGTATTGGATTTGCATCAAAAAACCGAAGAACAGGCATGGAATGAAATTATGAACCTGGCCACATCGGGCGCGCGCACTGCAAACATCATTACCGGGGCCAGTGGAATATTGAAAATCAAATTCACCCAATGGGTACGCGACAGCCTGTTGTCGCCATACATTTTGGAAACGCGTCCCATTAATAATGGCAGTTTTTTCGTACGATTTCGGCGCAAAAAATCTTAACCCCGGCCCATTAATTTAACCGGATTGATATAGGTTCCGTTTAACTTTATCGCATAATGCAAATGCGGTCCGGTACTGGCGCCGGTATTACCACTTTGGCCAATGCGGCACCCCGCGTCAACTGTATCGCCAACCTGGACCATTTGTTTGTTTAAATGGCAATAAACCGTTTCATATCCATCGGAATGCATTATATGAATGCCGCGACCGCAAGAATCATTGGTCCAAACCGATATAACCGTTCCGGCTGCCGGTGAAAACACATCGGTGCCAACAGGCACAGATAAATCCACACCGTAATGCGGTATTCTGCGTTTTCTAATCGGATGAATACGGTCGCCAAATGGCGACGAAATTTTCGCTGTGCCAATCAGTGGTTCCCCCAATGGCACACGGTTTACAGAATTAATTCCCGGTTGGTTGGGCGTGCATTTTGATGCCGTAATCTGTGGTGCAGGCCGCGGTTCAATTACAGGCGCATTGGGTTTAATCGTACTGGGTGCCACACCCCCCGATAACAAACCCGCAGATTGCAACTGTGATACCGCCAATTTTGTTTGATGTTCCAGACGCGCCAAATCGTCTTCTATGGTCATTCCCACATACGGACACCCGGAAATACAACGTCCCTGGTCGTCATAATCGGGTTCCCATGGTTCATATCCGGCGGCCTGAATCTGGACCCGTTCTATGAACGGTAAATCATTAAATGTTCCGGGAAATGTTTGTGGTCGCAGTAAACTTTGCCCAACCGCATAATGCGGCATCGCAACCAGCGCAGCCAAAACAATCACATTCATATGTTTCATGAATAAAAGTATAACATAATTGGCGCGATTTTAAAATGCGATTTTTAAATTCACCATGGCCGTGTGTGCGATGTAATCTTTGCGTGTATCCAATTTATAATTCACGCTGGCCGCGAAGTTATGCCCATAAACATTTACGCCCAACCCTGCGTTCATGGCCGCGCGATGCGGAATTTCCACCGGGATATTATATGTCTGGCCACTGATGACGCGAACACTGATGTCATGCGTACCATGACTGAGCATATCATAAGACCCACCAACCAACAGGTTTGGTTGAATCACATAATTGCCGCCAATAAAATCATATCCGGCCCGGGCACCAACCATTCCGGTCAGTGTGTTATACCACCATTTTTGATATTCCTGGGCCGCGCCGTCCAGATGCTTGTCCGCGGTCAGGCGAATGTATTTCACGCCCAATTGTGGCGTCAGTGTTATCCGTCCGCGCAACATGCGCATACCCGCATTAATTTCGCCGGCATAAAAATCTGTGTCATACAGGTTATCGTTTTTTACGCCTGCGATTGATTTATCTGCGGACCAACTGGTGTGGCCACCATTGATTCCAGTATTTATGAATATGCCATTTTCCGCCAAATATTGCGAAAACAATGTGATACTGTTGCTGGTGGCGTCGGTGTAAACACGATTGTTTTTGGTATCGGTCATTGTACGTGTATATTCCACGCCAAATGCCCAACCGTCTGCGACATATCCTTTGGCACGAATGGCAACGCCTGTGTTTTTTGTTTTAAAATCTGCGTTATTTTTTGAATCATAATCATTAAATTGGGCAAAAACCTGACCATCCACAATCAGGGTGTGATTTACATCTGAACATCCCGGAACATTCCATGCACATTTGGAACGACGCGAAACCATCGGTCCATCAATTACAGAAAAAGACATATCTACGTGTTGACCAACTTCATAAATACCAAATGCTGTGTCGTTATACGCAATCATTGCAATCGTATCCAAATATTTTGCAACATCGGTGGCCTCGGTCGTTTGGATATAGCGTGCGATTTCGCCACTGGGGCCAACGCCACCAATTACAGATGCCCATGCGGTGGCCGCATCTGCTAAATACCCTAAATTTCCGAAATTTGTCTGCGCCGCATAAACGTCTAAGCAAAAAAGCAGCATGACCAATCTTAAAATATTTTTCATGACTCGCCCTATTTTTTGTTTATAATACGGGCGTAGTTTTCAAAATATAACAGGAACCATTTACTATGAAGAAAGTCAAGACTGTTTACGACCATATACGCAGTAATAATATCAAGACCATTGCATTGGTGGTTTTGTTCCCGCTGATATTTATCGCGCTGATTTTCCTGTTTACATGGATTGTTGTGCCGGCGGACCAGGCATTGCAAACGACCATTTCTGTGGCAATTCCAACATTTATCGCATGCTTTGTCTGGATTTTGATTTCATGGGCGTTTGGCGATGCAATGATGCTGAATTCTGCGCATGCACACGAAATTCATGACGATAATCCCGAAACACGCGAAATATTCCGCAGTGTGGAAAACGTCGCCCTGGCCGCGGGATTACCAACACCACGCGTTTACATTATTGATGATGACGGTATGAATGCGTTTGCCACCGGGCGCAGCCCACGCGATGCATCCATTGCCCTTACCCGTGGAATCATAAAAAAATTAAACAAACCCGAACTGCAAGGTGTAATTGCCCACGAAATGGCGCACATTGGTAATCGGGATATTCGGTTGGACATGCTGCTGATTACCGGCGTTGGCGTTACGGTATTTGCAGCGGACGTAATTATGCGTGCGATATTTTACGGTGGTGCCGGCAATGGCAACAGTGATGATAACAAAAACGGTGGCGCGGCGGTCCTGATGATGGTTTGGCTGGCATTTATGGTGTTTAACTTTATCATTACGCCAATTCTGCGTATGGCCATATCGCGCAACCGCGAATATGCGGCAGATGCAACCGGGGCGCAAATTACACGCAATCCACAGGCGTTGGCCGATGCCCTGCGTAAAATAACAGGCGATGCCCACGTAAAATGCATGAACAAATCAAAATCAATGGCGGCGGTTTGCATTGCACATCCCGGTGGACCACGTGAATTTGCATCTTCACTGATGGCAACGCATCCGCCCGTGGCACAGCGCATCGCACGTCTGGAATCTATGTAATACAAAGGGGTAAAAAATGGCGAACCTGCATTTTCATTATGGAACAATGGGCTGTTCTAAATCTGCGCAGTTAATTATAAACGCGCACAATCAAAATAAAAACGATAATAAGACAGAAATTATTAAGCCAAAAACGGATAACCGGTTCAGCGCGAATAAAATTGATTCACGTATTGGAATATCTACGCCGGCAACGGTTTTGGATTCTTTGGATAAATATTCACCTGCACCAGATACGAAAATGGTCCTGATAGATGAAATTCAGTTTTTCAGCCCCACTGACATAGACAGCCTGGTCCGTATTGCCGACAGTCGCCCGGTAATTATCATGTGTTATGGTCTGATGGTGGACAGTAATGAAAACATATTCCCCGCATCGCGCCGATTGATAGAAGTTGGCGCCAAACTGCACCGTATGGAATCAACATGTCAAATACCCGGTTGCATGCATTTGGCAACGCATCACCTGCGGTACGACGCATCGGGCAACGTGGTTCGGGCCGGTGCCCAGATTGCGGTCGGCGACAGTAATTATAAATCTGTCTGCCGCCAGCATTTTAATATGTTCTATCACGGGATTGGTCAAAAAGAACACGGTGGTCGCTAAAAACAGAAATTTTTACTTGCCTTTTGAATAATTTCGTATAAAATAACAAACCGTTGCGCCCATAGCTTAACTGGATAAAGCATCTGACTACGGATCAGAAGACTGAGGGTTCGAATCCTTCTGGGCGCGCCAGAAATTTAACCGGCTTTATGCCGGTTTTTATTTATGCTGTGCGCCCCAGGATTTGAACCCGACCAGAGGGTTTGACAATGAGTTGTCGTTTGCAACCAAAGTGCAGCGAACGGCATACGAATGCCCCGCAGGCACACCCGTGCCCAGGGAATCCTTCTGGGCGCGCCAGAAATTTAAACCGCCATTTACTGGCGGTTTTTCATATTTATCTGGTATTAATAATTATTACCAATATCTGGCACGAAATTTTCGGCGAAATGCTTTGTTTGGGATAAAGCATGCAATTATTCTGTTCACAGACCGCTTAATATTCGTAATTGCACCGCCCTTTATCTTTTTATCGGTTTGACCACGCAACCATTTCGTTCCACCGTATTTAGGGGTATCTTTGGCGCGACTGATCATTTTTATCATTACGCGTTGGCGCGGCGGAATCTTTTTTATCATACCTTCGGGCAATCCATACGCACGGCCACATACACGGAATTCTTTATCCGCCAAATATGCATTCAGATGGGATTCATCATCTACTATGGCATTAATACCATTTTCTATGTCCGTTCGTACATTTTTCGCCAAAACATGGCACATTTTCAAAAAGGCACGACTGGTGCCACCATTAAATGCACCACAAACATAATGTTTGCCCTGTCCAAATGGTATATAAGCGGTGGATTCCGGACGCCGTTCGTACGGAAACATGTCCGGTGTATTCCGACGAATGTCCCCACTGCGCCCCGGATGAATTCCGGCAACCAATCCATTATGCCAAGGCATCGGGATAATTTCCGCCAAATCAACAGGGTTATAAAATAAAAAGTTTGCATTAAAGAAAAATGCATAATCGCAATTCAATATCTCTTTTTCGCGTTGCAAAAACATTTCAAACCGCAACAGACTGTCATACGGCCAACCTTTATATACGGCCGGTATAACATGTATATTCTTGCCCTTCATCGCAGGCGTTGGATTATCCGTCCATATAAAGTATTCTTTTTCACACGGCGATAAATATTTTTCACAAGATTCGTAAAATTCATCCCAGAAAACAGTGTATCTGCATAATGCAATGTAAAGTATTGCAACTTTTGGTTGTGTATATGACATAAAATATCCCCTATTTCTTAAAAAATGAAACCGCCAAAATAAGGCGGTCGGGGAGTTCAAAAATCATACACTTAATGATTCTGTGGTTTTCGGGCAAGCCCTGTTATATAACCAACAGCTCCCCGGCCATGCCGGGGATATAACGGTGCAAAAGACACCGATTACATCAGAAATAACGATGCTTTCGCACCGAAGTGTATGGGCTTTTGACAACCCCGAACCCTATCCCTAGGATTCAAACCAATTCTAACCCATTACATACCACATTGCAAATCCAAATTGTGTGTATGTTTTATTGTATCAATGGATAAAAGCAGATTAAAAAAAGCCGCCACTCTTTTCTTGAGGGCGGCCAATAAAATGTTAATGATTTTGTCTGATTGTATTCATAAGCGTATTATAATATTGGGCAATCTGTTCAGGTGAAAGAACGCTGCCCTTTTTTTCTATTATGGCAATCATAAGGTCAAAGTGATTTGTTGGTGCTGGATTCATCTTTTACTCCTGTTGTTTATTTAGATATGAAATATATATAGGTATTAAAACAGAAAAATCAATCCCACATACTTAATCTTTTAAAATAAAAACCGCCATTTACTGGCGGTTTTTCATATTTATCTGGTATTAAATTTATACAATGGAACGAAATAATCAAATTCTGAACGCTGGACATGGTCGCAGAATTTTTTTATTGTCGGATGCGGTATACTTTCAGCCAGGCGTTTTTTACATTCATTAAAGACCAATTCGCCCAGGTCATTTTTAACCTGATCCAATGTTTTAATTGAACCATTCGCATGACGATATGGCACTGTGAAGAAAGGTTTATGTTTATTACCAATATGAACATTGCCCAACGGATCATACCACAGAACTATGCGATACACACTGATAAGCGTCAATGGGTCCATATCATCAATAACACCGATATTATTTTTCAGGGCATTTTCCACCTGAACAATGATGCCCTGGTATATCAGATTAACCCGGGTATCGTTTATTTTGCATTCGGCATATGATTTAGGTTTGCATGTGCCACGGACACTGCGTGTTTTAAAACGCTTGTCCTGGACCGTCAGACCGAATTTACCCAGGTTATCAGGTGCCAAAATGGCATCAATATTATGCCCGTCATTACCGACACTGATTAATTCCACAACGGTATTATCCTTTAATTTCGGGGACATGCAAACATGCTGTAATATATCTGTGGACGTTTTAACAACGTTTTTGTGATAAATATCAACCGATAAATCTAAAACGAACGTTTTATCGCCAAAATTCAAGGATTCTAAATCACGCCAAATTATATCAGCGTATTGAGCCTGGGTCCAACTGGCATTGGTTTTCAGTAAAACATCATATTTTTGGTCCAGGCCAAATTGAATCATATCTTTTAAATCATGGGTGTGATAGTGCGTGTACAATGCGGTTGGTTCGCCACCTGTGATACCAATGGCGCCCTTTACGCGCGGACTGTTGACTGCATCACCAACGATTGTTTTAAAATCCGCCAGCGGCATGCGGCTATTTCCGGTAGATTTATAGCAATGCGGACAATTATAAGAGCAAATATTTGTAATATCCATCAGCAACTGAAACGGAACCATATCAGACATTAACGCCATATATGGGTCAAACCATGGAAATACAGGGCTGGTTTTAAACATTTCGCGTTCTTTTTTGCTGAATGAATGGGCCATAAATTATCCTTTGTATAAACATATGTTCGCACAATTAATATATTTGTCAAGGCTATTTAAAGGCGAATAATTTTTCAATTTATGGGGATTAGGTCCTTGAATTTATATGTATTTGTCATTATATATTGCATTAATAAATGGTTGATTTTAAACCAAAAACCATTCTGGCATCGGCCGCATGGTATTAAACAGAAAGAAAGGATTGATATGGACGTTTCAACTGTGGCAAATACCGCCGGGTGTTGCTATCTGGCGAATAAAGTTTTGGGTCAAACAATTGATGCAATTGGTCAAGATTTGGCAAATTTGTATCAAGTTGGCCGCGACAAAATCATTAATGCCGCAAAACGCAAGATTTCAAATATTGATGACGGTAAAAACGCCAATTTGCGCGTAAGCCGTGATGTCTTTTGGAACGGCAGTTTTTCAACAGACCCAATTTGCGCAGAATATTTTGGCGGCATTTTGGCGGCAGCACGCACCGATTCAGGCACCGATGACCGCGGTGTTTTCTATGTTGATATTATCAAATCATTGTCGGCCAGCCAATTGTATCTGCATTATATAATTTACAATTGCCTGAACAAACTGATGACGGCGAACGCATACAACCGCCACGTTAATTGCGCGCTAGAATCAGATATTTCCCAACGTCAAATCCATTTCCTGTTAAAAGAATTGGACGATTTGGGCGTATTTATACAGACGGACTTTATGGCAGTGTATAACAAGGGCCTGATAAAATACTATGAATACGGAAAAAACAGCATAAATAATCTGGACACGGTCAGCATGGCCGGAACGCCATTGGGGGTTCAATTGTTTGCGGTCATTAACAATGATTTGGACAATTGGGTTCAGTTCAATCAAAAAACATATACGGATTTCCCGGATATTAAAATCCCAAAATCATATACAACGGATATAGCGCTTTTACAGCCATAAAGAAAACCGCCCGATTTGGGCGGTTTTTATATTTGTAAAAAACGCATTAGCGAACGTGTGAATTAACCTCTTCGGCCAAAATGCATCCATTTCCGCGCTGGAATTGGTTAAATGCCGTTTTCGCGGCGGCGACCGGTGCAACAACATTGGCCGGGACAACAACCGCAGACGCACGAAACGCAGACGAAGTATCCTGGAACAAATTATATGTTTTCACAACACAGGCACCCGTAAAAGTGCATTTATTATTTTCGCCCTGTTTATGTGGGCAACCTGTACAAATAGACATAATTAAATCCTTTTTATTTTGCCGTATTGCCGCACATACTAACACACAAACCACATTTGTCAATTTCTTTATTTTCCTATTTTTCATGACATGCATGGCGTGCAATGATATAATAAATACGTATTAATGGGGAAAAATCATGGCAACCAGTCCGGAATTCATGCAATTTGTTTATGACCAGGTTAAATCCGACGACCATGATATAACATATAAAAAGATGTTTGGCGAATACATGCTGTATTGCGACGGACGTGCGGTTTTACTGATATGCGACGATACAGTGTTCGTCAAACAAATCCCGGCCAGTCTGACCGTATTTGAAAAATATGGCATATGCCCAGAAACCGGCACGCCGTATAACGGGGCAAAACCGCATTATATATTGGACATAGATAACACTGATTTGGCACGCGATATGGTACGGGAATTGGCGCGCGTGTTGCCTGTGCCCACACGCAAGAAAAGAACAAAAAATGACGCAAAAAATTGATATAAACGCCCTGCCCGGGACCGATTTTCAACATGATGTTTGGCACGCCCTGACGAAAATTCCCTGCGGCGAAACCCGCACATACGCCCAAGTTGCCCAA
>JAEXCU010000002.1 GCA_023402015.1 Pseudomonadota bacterium
TCCAAATCTTCGCCCGTCAGGCCCGTGCGACCGTCCACGACAAACAAAACGGCATCTGCATTCATTATTGCATTAATTGCCATGTTGGTGGAATCCAATGCGATGCCTGTTTTTGCATTTTCCAGACCGGCCGTATCATATACCTGATATGTGCGGTCGCGCATTACCCCGCCGATTGTATCGCGCGTAACACCCGGACGGTCATGCACCAATGCATCACGCGTTCCGGTCAGACCGTTAAACAAAGTTGATTTACCCGTATTTGGGCGTCCCGCAATAGTTATCTTTATCATCACTTTTCCATTGATTTTTTTCCATTATAAAGCAAAAATAGAAATAATCAATGGGGGTGTAAAATGATGAAGAAAATAAAGAATGGTATGGCGCATATCAGGGATTTATTGATAAAGCCAAAGCGTTATTTCACAAAAATTGTTGCCGATGGCAATATGGAAGAGGCCATGTTAAAGGCATTTATGTACGGCCTGTTGGGTGGTGGTCTGGTTTTATTGCTGCGATTACTGGGCGGTGCGACCATTACAATTGGCGCGGTATTTACGGCAATCATCATTGTACCCGTGTTGGCGGTGGCATTATTGTTTGTGATGGGCGGTTTGTTGATGTTGGTGTCTGAAATCACTGGTGGCGAACGTGATTGGGAAATTGCGATTAAGGGGTTGGCATCTATATTCTTTATTTACCCGGTGATTTTGGTTTTAAACGCATTGGCATTTAATTGCACCAGTATGTGGATAATCAGCCTGGCCGTTGATGCATACGTATTATTCTTGTTTTATAACATTTCGCTGTATTGTATGCGTGGCAAGAAAAGCAATGTTATCATTGTGATTGGTATTTTGGCATTGTTTATGGCGACGGTTTATGCAACCGATTACCGTATTGGTTGGTTTATGCTGAAAAATACCAGTGCGACGTTGGCCTGTTTATTGTAATATAAAATTAAAAAAATACCGGCAAATGCCGGTATTTTTTATTGCAAAATTTTGCCAGTTTTGGCGTCAATCTTTTGACCGCCAACCGTTATCGTTTTGTTTTCGTATGTTGGCGCAGATTGTGTTTTTATTTCTGTGCGCCAATAAATTTCGCCATCAGATGTTCGGATTGCATACAGATTGTTATCTGTGCCGACCACAAATGCGGCGGCGTCTGTTATTATAAATGGTTTTGCAACGCCAATGTCTGCGCACCATTTTTTTGTGCCACTGTTCGCGTTTATCCGGCAAAATGCATCCCCCAGGCCACCCACATAAACCGCGCCGTCATGTATAACTATGGGTGCAATAATATCCAAAACAGATGCGCCGCCTGTTAAATTACTGGGGCGATAAATGTCGGCAATCCATGCGATTTTGCGATTTTTGGCATTAACCTTGACCAATTCGCCGGTTGTCAGGCCCGCATAAACATAATTACCACTGCATACTGGTTTTTGTGCGCTTTTAACGGAATTACTGGTTGGGAAACCACTGAATATTTTTTTGTCGCCATTCCATATGATGTTGGAAGAATCCTGGGTAAATGGGCAATCCGCGGGCGCCAAAGTATCTATGCTTAGGGGCAGGTTGGGAACATCCTGATTTAAAATGCTGATATCTTTGGTTGCGAAAATAGCCGTGCGGCTACCCGGTAAAATCGGATCATGCTTGCTGCATGCCGCCAGCAATGTTAAACAACCGATTAAAACAGCGTATTTACGCATCTTTATCCCTTTTATTTTAATGCCTGGGCATTTGCAGAAATAACCGCCGGCGCATCCGCGTCATTGATAATCACGTCCAACCATTTGTTCGCATTTGCGCGGTCGCCCGCGGCCAGATATTTTTGTGCAACAATCATTCGTGATGTGTAATAAAACGGCGATTTTTTTGTGTTCATATCAGACAGATATTTTTCCATCTCTGCGGCGGACATTGCGTCGCCCTGGATATTTACAATATGGATGCGGGCCAAATCGCGAAAATCACGTGTGTTGCCATCTGCGGCCAATTTTTCCAATTTTGTGATATCATTGTCCAACAAATAAGACTGAAACAATGCCAAATCCGCCGTTGCACCCGATGCATTGTCCGCCAATGCCGCCAACGCGCGCGCATCTGTGTTTTCAACCGCGGTTTCATAATTTGCCGCCGTTGCCAATTTGTTTTCATGGTGCGTACGTACACCGATTTGAATTGCGGTCGCAATAATTAATAAAACCAGCGCGCCAGCAATTAAATATTTGGAATATTTTTTGATAAAGCGTTGAGTTTTTTCGTTATTAACTTCTTCCCAAACTTCGCGGTACAGGGCGTCTTCTGCGTATTCTTCGTGTGTTTTTTTCTTGGGTTTAACGTTTTTATTTCTTTCCAGAATTGTTGCCATGGAAAATACTCCTGTCTTAATGGTGGCCTTGATAATTCATATTTTATTGCTATACTATAAAAGTTATGAAAAAGCAAATCAAGAACGCTTTACCTGTGCGTACAAATACCAGTCTGGTCGCCGCCCGTGGGGTCAGTGATGAATCGGGCCTGGCACAATATATCCAGACAATACAGAAATTTCCCATTTTAACCGCCCAAGAAGAATATGAATGCGCCACAAAATGGGTCAGCCAGCAGGATAAGGTTGCCGCCGAAAAACTGGTGGCCAGTCATTTGCGCCTGGTGGTGTCGGTTGCGTATGATTTTCGCAACTATGGCGTGCCGGTTGCAGATTTAATTGCCAGTGGAAACATGGGCCTGATGCAGGCGTTGCAAAAATATGACCCGGAAAAAGGATTTCGCTTTTCCACATATGCAATGTTTTGGATCAAGGCCGAGATTTATGAAACAATCCTCAGTAATTGGTCAATTGTTAAAATCGGAACATCGGCAAATCAAAAGCGTGTGTTCTTTAACTTGGCGCGAGCCAAACGCGCGTTGGGGATTATGGATAATAATCTGTCTGATGAACAAACACACCAGGTTGCCGAATATTTACAGGTGCCCGACAACGACGTTCGCCGCATGGCAACGCGTGTTGGTGCGCGGGACGTATCGTTAAATGCACCCGCACATGCCGATGATGGCGACAGGGATATTTTGTCCAATATGCCCGATGACACGGCCAGTATTCACGATACCATTGAACAAATGGAAGGCCGCCGCCGCGGTTATGATTTATTGCGCCGGCATTTGGCCGAACTGCCCCCGCGGGACCAGGAAATTTTACGCGCACGCCGTCTGACCGAACCGGTTGCGACGTTGGAATCGCTGTCCCAGAAATATGGGATTTCCCGCGAACGCGTACGACAAATAGAAGAACGCGCATTTAAAAAACTGCGCGATGCCATTTTAAATGAAACCCAAGGATAATGTTATGCGTTGCAAAACCCTTATTGTTTCTGCCGTGATTGCGGCCGGTTTTATCGCATCGGCGCGCGAAGCCAGCGCATTGGAATACAATTACGGTCCGGCATCGTTTAAATTAACCGGATATGGAACGGCCGGATTGATTGAAACGGATTCTGAATCCCCGGATTTTCTGGGCGATTGGCGTGTACGTGGCCAGATGAATTATTCAGTTGCGACCGAAAACACATTGGGTTTGGTTTATGCAATTGATGCCGCCGCCGTTGACGAAGACAAATACGTCCGCGAAGGGTTTGGTTTCTGGGAAAGCAAAAATATCGGTCGCGTGGAATTTGGTCTGACCGATTCCATTGCCCGCAAATTGGGTGTGGGATTGCCCGATGTTGGTGGTCTGCGTGTAAATGATAAACCGTTATTTTATAAAAAAATATCACCAGACGGCCCCGTTATTTCCGATACAACTTTGACCACGGGACGAACCGCATTGCGTGTAAATGTCGCAACCATGCCAACGCATGGTGTTCAATATGGATTGTCTGTTGCGGGTATAACGGACGATTATAATTTCGCCATTGATGCGGGCCTGAAAATTCGCCAGCCCAACGGTAAAACAAAATTGGCATATTCGTTTGGGGCGTCATTTATGGACAGGCCTGATAATTTCCGCACTGATTCTTTCACACCGCGCGTTCATGCCGATTGGCGTGCACAGGTGTCCGCCGGTATGAATTTGCAATACAACAGTTGGATTTGGGGATTGTCCGCACGCGTTATTTATGATGAAAAACCAATTGGTCCCGTATCTGACGGTTTGGTCGTCGGCACGGGCGTCAGTTATGATATTTTGAATTACAGTATATCTTTGACATATTTGTTTTCCGATACGGGTCTGTGGCACAGTGATGTACGGGATTATCGCGACCATACGGCCATTGCATCATTCAGATATAAATACAGTGAAAACGTGGACGGTTGGATATCTGCGGGTTTGACCAGTGATACACCATTTTTATCGGCCGGATTGCGTCTGACATTTTAAAAATCCCCCATTGTTGGGGGATTTTTATTTTACGGGGGTCAAAATTTTAATTTCACGGGTTTGTGGGTTATAAACGCGCGGTGTGCCCGGATACCCCAGTGTTGCATGATGCGAAGGAATTAAAAATTCAGGCAGTGGTGTTGATTCCCCCATTGCCATATATCCGGCCAGACGTGAATCTTGCCACGCTGGCTGATGATCTGCCTCAATCGGGCGATGATACCAGCCCTGGAATATAACCAATTGTTTCTTTTTGTCCAATTTCATGATGTCCATTGGCGTGAACAGTAATTCTTCGCTGGTTTCTTCTTTATCTTTGCCGTCGGGGCCTTTGACATTTTTAACCTTCATTTTATATCCCATCATATCAGAAAATCTTTTCGCGGTATCTGGGTCATTTTGGCGCAGTACCACCTTGGCCGCCGTGGTGGAAATAATTGTCGCGGCGGCATCTGCACCGTATTTTTCCTGAATCTGGTGTAAATCTTGGCCGATTATCAGATATGAAACCTTTTGTCCGCGCCCCAGGTCGGGTCCCTGAATTACGGCGTCCAGTTTTTGCATTTTTGGCATTTCGTCCAAAACGAACAATACCGGGTATGGTCCCAATTTTTGGCCGTCGCGATATTGTTCCGGGGCGTTTGCCAACAAGAAATTGGTCATCAGTTCAATAAATATCCCGGTAATTGGATTTAACGCCTGGGCATCAACCATGTTAATTGAAATGTAAACGCTGACCGGTTTAACTTTGCCATCATTGGGGTCAACCATGCCGCGCAGGTCGGAAAAGTGAAAATCAGAATGGCTGGTGCGGTTGCGAACGGCCGCATTTCGGAATATTGACAGTCCCGCCATAATTGTGGATAATATGGACCCGCGTTCTTTGTCGGGGGTGTTTGCCAATTGTGTTAATTCCAGAATTGCACGATGTGCATATGAATATCGGCGTGCTTCGTCAACCGCATTGGTGAACAAATCCTTCATTGGGTCGGCCATCATTACCATTTGGTCGCCTTGGCGGCGGCGTTCTTCCAGTTGCTGGGCCATATTGATTTGCGACGCGTTAATCCAATCCAGAATCATGGACAGGGATGCCTCTTTCCCACGCCATGCATCGGGAATGTTTGCCCACGTTCCGATATGAACGTAATTCATCGCATTCAGTTCCCCGCGTTGCAACAATGCATGCGCGGCATATGCATTCGGGTCATTCATCATAGACAAATAGTAATCAGATAACACGGCCGCATCCTCGTTATCGAATGCGCCGGTTGTAATACGGGAATAAAAATAATCGTCGGCCTTGGCACGTTCAACCTTGGAAATAATAAATTGCACCAGGCCCGACAATCCCGCGCGTCCAGATATTGTCCAGTGCGGGTCGGCAGATGACGATGTTTTATCCGCAATCAAAACATTACAAATTGAATCAACGTACAGGTCGCGCTGTTCTTGGTTAAATGGTACATGTTCCGGCGACAGGGGATTCCATGACGGATAATATATTCCGCGTTCCGGGTCATCTTGGCCCGCCCAATTCATCATAAACACCGGTCCAATGGTTGACCGATATGCGGATGATAATTGAAACAGTTCCGGTTTCGGGTCATTAATAATCATCGACACGTTGTTGCATTCAAAAATGGTTGGCAAAACCACACCCTGGGTTTTACCGGTCCCCGGGGGCGCCACACATAATGCAGACAAACATTCATCCATCATCAGGGGCTTTTTCTTGAAATATCCCAACACCATCATGAACCCGTTCAACAGGCCCATTTTTTCAATATCTTCTTTGGATGCCTTGTTAGATGATTTTTCCGCAAATTTATCTTTGGAATTTGGATTAAATTCGCCGACCAGTGTGGAATCAGCCATAAAGAAATATGCAATTATTGGCAGCAATGGCGTTATGCACGGCAAATCTGTGCGCATTATGCACCGGGAAATCCATGCGGGTATTTCTGCGATAACCGACATTCCGCCCGTATGCAGCATATTTTGCAAATACAATCCCACCCAATGCGATGTTGCCGGCGACCAACCATACCGCCAAATATGTTCCACCGCGAACGCGGCCGCAAATGCAATTGCGCACGCAACCCATATACCAATGGACCATCGCAGTTCCCAAAACATTCGCGCCATGGGGGCACGTTCATGTTCTTTGTATGCGCTGGACTTGAATATATTCAGGCCCTTGGACGAACCACCTGCGGATAAAATCTTGAACTTTTCTGCCATTACGTGTATGATTATATCAGAAAAAATCACAATGATAAATCAGGAATTGCAAAAGTATGAAAAATACCCCCCGAATATTTGTTGGTGATGACGTATCAAGTGGCCAGATTATACCCATGACCTGTGAAACGGCGCATTATTTAACG